>DATMZU010000559.1:0-19519 GCA_035607435.1 Thermoanaerobaculia bacterium
GTCCCTCCCGAACATGAACCGGAGGGGAGGTGGAGCGAGCCGCCAGGGAGAGACGAAAAGCCGACAGCGAAGGGCCGAGAGGGGCGCGCGACCGCCCCCTCGAGCGAACCCCCGAAAGATCCCATCAGAACCCATCTTCCAAACCAACGACCCATCCACGAAGTGAAACCAAGGAGCCAACCCATGAAACTTCACCGCGCAACGACCACCGCCCCCGCTTGTCTCGCCCTGCTCGCTTTCGTCCTCGCGGTTTTCTCTCCCTTCGCCGCGACCGCCGCGGCCCCGGCCGCCGCGAAGGTGGTGAACATCAACACCGCCGACGGCTCCCAGCTCGCGCTCCTTCCTCGCGTCGGCCCGTCCGTCGCTCAGCGGATCGTCGAGCACCGCAAAGCCAACGGCGCGTTCAAGAAAGTCGAAGACCTGATGCTGGTCAAAGGGATCGGCGAGAAAACCTTCGCGCTCATCCGGCCCTACCTCTCGATCAGCGGGGAGACGACGCTCAAGGAGAAGGTGAAGGGCGCGCGAGCCGACAAAGGGGCGGGCCGCTGAGCCGGGATTTCCGAGCCGGGGCGGCAGGCCCGCTCCGGCCCGGAACCTTAGGAGCCGCCATGATCCCTTCTCCTCTCCGACGTTCCTCCCGATCCCCCGGCGGCTTTACCCTGGTCGAGCTGCTCGTGGTCCTTGCTCTCCTGTTGCTCCTCGCAACGCTGTCGATTTCGCCGCTCCACCGGGCGGTGAGATCTCTTCGCCTCCGCCAGGCCGCTTCTGAACTGGTCGGCGCGTTGCGCGTGGCCCAATCGTTCGCGGTGCGGCACTCCGCCAACGTCGCCGTTCGTTTCGCGGTCGAACCGAAGGGCGGGGTGAGCTTTTCGCTCTATCGCGACGGCAATGGCAACGGGGTGCGCAGCGCCGACATCCGCAACGGCAGCGATCCGAAGATCGACGGGCCGAGGCGCCTCGGCGGTGCCGGGTTCGGCCTGCGCTTCGGCTTTCCGCCCGGCATTCGACCGACCGACCCGGGCGATCCGAGCCACAGGCTCGACCGGCTCACCGACCCGGTTCGCTTCAACGGCTCCGATCTCGCCTCGTTCGATCCTCTGGGGGGAGCGACCCCTGGCTCGCTCTACCTGACGGACGGCTATCAGGGGCTGGCGGCGATTCGGGTGCTCGGCCGAAACGGCAGGGTGCGCGTGCTCACCTACAAAGCCGCGACCGGCCGATGGAAATAGAGACGGATTGAAGATGAAACGCGGGGGCCTCCCGGCTCCCGCGCTTTAAGCTCAGGCCGGGACGGCGTCGAGCGCCTGCTCCAGGTCACCCCGCAAATCGCCCACGTCCTCGATGCCGACCGACAGACGGACCAAACCCTCGGTGATGCCGAGCGCGTTGCGCCGTTCGAGCGGAATGGAGGCGTGGGTCATCGAAGCCGGGTGGCTGATCAGGCTCTCGACACCGCCCAGGCTCTCGGCGAGTGCCCAGAGCCGCACGCGATCGAGCATTGCCTTGGCGTTGCCGTAGCTGCCGAGCTCGATCGAAATCATCGAGCCGAAACCGCTCGCCTGGCGCTTCTGGATTTCAAAACCCGGATGGGTGGGCAATCCCGGATAGAGGATTCCGCGCACTGCGCGATGCCGCCCCAGGAAATCCACGATCTCCATGGTGTTCGCCTCGTGTCGCTCCATCCGGACCGCGAGGGTTTTGATCCCGCGCATCACGAGAAAGCACTCGAAGGGCGCCAAGATTCCGCCCGCCGACTTCTGCGACAGCGTGAACCACTCGCCGTCCTCGGCGGACTTCGAGATCAGCACGCCGCTGATCGAGTCGCTGTGCCCGTTCAGGAACTTGGTCGTCGAATGGACGACGAAATCGGCGCCCAGCTCAAGTGGCAGCTGGAAGTAAGGCGAAAGGAAGGTGTTGTCCACGGCGACCTTCGCCCCGTGAGCATGGGCGACTTCCGACACCGCCGCGATGTCGGTCACCTCCATCAGAGGGTTCGACGGCGTTTCGAGATACACCATTCGGGTGGCCGGCGTGATCGCCGCCTCGACCGCTTCGAGGCTCGTCGTGTCGATCCAGCTGAACGACAGGCCGAATTTTTCGAGCACCCGGGTGAAGTAGCGAAACGTTCCGCCATAGACGTTTTGCGAGACCACCACGTGGTCGCCCGCCTTGAGGATCGTCATCAGGCAGGCGATCGCCGCCATCCCCGAGGCGAAGGCGTGGCCCTTGGCGCCCCCTTCGAGCGAGGCGACGAGATCTTCGAGCGCGAAGCGGGTGGGGTTCTGGCTACGGGCGTACTCGAAGCCGGTGTTCTCGCCGAGGCTCGCCTGGGAGTAGGTCGAGGTCTGATAGATCGGCACCGTGACCGCACCGGTCTTCGGGTCGGGAGCCTGCCCGGCGTGAATCGCGCGGGTTGCGAACGCCAGCTTCGAAGGATCACCTTTCAAGCGTTTCCCCTTTTCCGCGGAGCCAAACCTCCGCATCGATAGAGCTCTTTCGCCGCCGCCCCACGGATCGCGGCGCATTGTAGCAGCCGCTTTTCGCTCCAGGTAAAAGATCGCGACGTTCCCGCCGAACCGGAGGGCGGCCCTCTCCGAACTACGATTAAAATGCCCTTCGTGAACCCGGACGACATCTTCTCACCTCTACGGTGGCGCGACGGCGCGCTCGAACTTCTCGAGCAGACTCTGCTGCCGCGGCAAGAGACGTGGCTCCGCTGCGAAAGTCCGGAACAGGTGGCGGACGCGATCTACCGCCTGGCGATCCGCGGCGCCCCCGCGATCGGAGTCGCCGCGGCGTACGGCTTGGCCCTGGGCGTCGCCGCGGCTCGCGACGAGCGGGAAGCCGAAGAACGATTCGCCGCCGCGGCCGAGCTGCTTGGGGCGACGCGGCCGACCGCGGTCAATCTGCGCTGGGCGCTCGATCGGGGCCGCGCGCGGTTCGCATCGAGCGCCGGCCGGCTCGCCGAAGAGAGGGCGGCGGACCTGTTGGCCTGGGCCGAAGCGCTGCACCGCGACGACATCGCCGCGAACCTGCGGATGGGAGAATTCGGCGCCACCCTCTTTTCGGCCGGCGATCGGGTGCTCACCCACTGCAACACCGGCTCGCTCGCGACCGCCGGCTACGGCACGGCGCTCGGCGTGATCCAATCCGCCTGGAGGCAGGGAAAAGTCTCAAAAGTCTGGGTCGATGAGACCCGCCCGCTGCTCCAAGGCGCGCGGCTCACCGCCTGGGAGCTGAAAAGGCTGGGGATTCCGCACACCCTCGCGACCGATTCGAGCGCCGCCACCCTCCTGTCGCTCGGCCTGGTCGAGCGGGTCATCGTCGGCGCCGACCGGATTGCGGCGAACGGCGATGCGGCGAACAAAATCGGCACCTACCCGCTCGCGGTCCTCGCCGCCCGCCACGGGGTGCCGTTCTACGTCGCGGCCCCCCTTTCGACGATCGACCGAACGCTTCCCGACGGCTCGGGCATCCCGATCGAACAGCGCAGCGCCACCGAAGTCACCGAAGTCTTCGGCACCCGCATCGCCCCCGAAGGCACCGAAGCGATCAATTTCGCCTTCGACGTCACCCCCGCCGAGTTGATCCGCGCCATCGTCACCGACGCCGGGGTGCTCGAACCGCCCTACGAAGAGAGCATTGCCAAAGCATTCGCGGGCGTCGAGTGACGCCGCGATCCAAACGGTCTTAGAGGTAGGAGCCTCCGGAAGAGGGAGGAATGGTGGAGGCGGTGGGAGTCGAACCCACGTCCGGAAAACGCGTCGCGGTGGCATCTACGTGCGTAGCCCTCACTTCTTTTTCACCGCCGCGCTTCGAGTGAAGGCGCCGCGCGCGGCAGTTATCCTCGCTAGTATCTGGGCTCGTCGCGAGGCCTCCGAGCCCATTGACCCGCATTATCGTCGCCGCGAGGGGCGCTGCGGGTCAGAGCCCCCCTTTAGGCGTCACAGCCGTTTAGGCCGCGAGAGCGAAGTTGTCGTTCGCAGTTAGAAAATCGATTTTACGAGTCGACCTCGACACGCAACCCCCGCACCGCTTTGTTCCCCGTCGAAACCGGTACGCCCCCAGTTTCACGGCTTGCTGCTTTCTTCCGTTGGCAAAGAACAGCGCCGCTCGACCGAGCGGCAGGCACGGAAGATAACAGACATGGTGCCCTGCGGATTCCCCGGCCCCTTATTCGGGCACTACTCGGACGAAGGGGCGCCTTTCTCGGCGAGCAGCTCGACGGTGCGCAGGAAGTCGGCCGGCCGGGAGGTTCGTAGGCGCGAGATCACCAGGAACCAGCCCGAGAGCGCCAGAACCGCGCCGAAGGGCGCCATTGGGATCAGCCCCGGAAAGAACGGCCAAAGGGCGGCGACGATCCCACCGGCCGCCGAAATGAGCAGAACGACCACCGCCGAGATTTGCAGCTGCCAGTGCGACCGGATCTCGTGGAGTGTCAGGCGGGTACCCGCTTCGATCGTCTCGGCCGAGATCTCCGCCTCGACGATGCCTTGACGCAGCCCCGCGCGAACCGGCAGGGCGACGCGCGCCCGCCCGGCTTCGAGCTGGTGCTCCGCGCCCCACTCTTCGGCCGCCCGTTCGACGAGAGCGAGCGCCTGTTCGACCGACCGATCGATCTCGACCGAGTTTTCGTCCCCCGCCACCTCAGGCCGCCTCTTCGAACATCTCGGCGAAGAAGTCCTCGACCGCGGCCAAGAAACTCGGCACGTCGGGCAGCTGGTTGATCTCCTGGCGCAGTTTGCGGCCGTTCGGCAGGCCATGGGTGTACCAGCCGGTGAACTTGCGCAGCTTGTGGAGCGCCCAAGTGCCCCCCTCACGCTCCGCCACCATGCGGAAGTGTCCCAAAATCAGATCGCGCCGGTCGGGCAACGTCGGCTCGTGGAGAAGCCCGCCGCTCATCTTGGCCGCGATCTGGCGAAACAACCAGGGGTTGCGCGTGGCACCCCGCCCGACCATCACGCCGTCGCAGCCGGTTTCGGCCATCATCCGCAGGGCGTCTTCCGGCTCGTTCACGTCGCCGTTGCCGATCACCGGAATCGACAGGGTCTCCTTGAGCTTCGCCAGATGGGTCCAGTCGGCCTCGCCGGAAAACATTTGCCGCGCGGTCCGGGCGTGCATCGCCACCGCGGCGACGCCGTTGGCCTCGCACATCCGGCCGAGATCGAGATAGTTGCGGCGGGAGTCGTCGAGCCCGAGCCGGAACTTGACGGTCAGCGGAATCGAGATTGCCTTGCGAACGGAGGAAACGATGTCTTCCGCCAAGGCCAGATCGCCCATCAGGGCGGCACCGGCGCAACCCTTGAGCACTTTGTTCGCCGGGCAGCCCATGTTGATGTCGCAGATGTCGGCGCCCAGCTCCTCGACCACCAGCGCCGCCTCGCGCATGGTGGCGGCGTCCGAGCCGTAGATCTGGATCGCGAGCGGCCGCTCCTCTTTGCTGAAGTACATCAGCTCACGGGTCCGCGGATTGCCGTTGACGATCGCCTTGGACGAGACGAACTCCATCGACACGACGCCCACGCCGCCGATCCGCCGGACGATCAACCGAAAATCACGATCGGTGACCCCGGCCATCGGCGCAAGCCAAAGCGGAGGGTCAACGCGAATGTCGTCGAGAAACACAGGTGCCGCCATGGCGTCGATTTTACCCGGGGGGCGGGAACTCTCCTAACCGGCGAGATCCGAGGGCTGCAAAGCGTGCTATTTCGCCCACCAGAGGTCGTTGACGCTGGTGCCGCCGACGAACTGGCTCCAGCCGCCGAGAATCCACATCCGGCCGAGGAATTCCACCGCGGCATGGCCGTTCCGCGGCAGCCACTCGGCTTGGCCCGTGGCGGGGCGCCAGGTCTTTCCATCTTTCGTCCACCAGACGTCGTTCAGGTTTCCTTCCTTGAGGTCTCCGACCCCCCAGCCGCCGAGGACCCAGATCCGGTCGGCGAACACGACCGCCGCCTGATGGTTGCGCGGCGCCCAGGGAGCTTTGGTGCTCTCCCGCCGCCAGGTCTTGCCGTCGGCGGAGGACCATACGTCGGCGAGGTTCCCCTCGGTTCCGTCCTCACGCTTCCCCCAGCCTCCCAGCACCCAGAGCCGACCGTCGTACACCAAGGCGGAATGGCCGTTGCGCGGCGACCAGGGGGCCGAGGCCATCACTTGCGTCCAGGTGACGCCGTCGGCGGTGGACCAGACATCGTTCAGATCGCCCGGTTCGCCGGGTTTGGCCCGGTCGCCCCAGCCGCCGAGCACCCAGAGTTTCCCGTCGAACACCGCCGCGGCATGATTGTGGCGCGCCGACCAGGGCGCGTCTTTCGCCCGGCTCCAGGTGGCGCCGTCGGTCGAGGACCAGACATCGCGGAGCACTTCGACGCCGAGCGAGCCGCCGAGAAGCCACATGCGATCCGCGAAAACCGCGGCGGCCGCCGCCTTTCGGGCCGGCCAGGCCGCCTCCGCGGTTGCCATCTGCCAGGAGAGGCCGTCGGCCGAGGACCAGACGTCGCCGAGCGGGCCGGCGCCCCAGCCGCCGAGCACCCAGAGCCGATCGCGGTAGACGAGCGCCGCGTGGCTGTCGCGATTGGACCAGATCGCCTGGGTGAGCGCCCGCGACCAGGACGCTCCCACCACCTCGGAGGGGGAGAGCGGTCCCGAAGCCCCTTCGATCGGGGTTTCGGTGACCTTCACCCGCGGGTTGGTCCCCGAAACCGGCGCGGGGACCGAGGGCGCCGTCGATGCGCAGGCGGCGAGAAGAAGGGCGCCGACCCCGATCGCCGCTTTCATCAGAAAGAGCCCGACGCCGTGGTCGAGCCGCTCGCGGGGGTCGTGACGACGTTGTTCGCGCCCGGTTGCCAGACGACCGAGGTGCCCTGCTTCTTGATGCATTTCCATTCGATCGGGCTGTTCGAGGCGAGGCCCGCGACCGTGCCGGTCCAGGTCGGGTAGCTCGACGGTCCGAGCTTCAACGCCTTCGTCGTGTCCCACCCGCCGAGCTGCGCGGGCGCTCCCACCACGTAGACGTCCTGGCCGGTGACGGTGGTGCCGTTGGCGCAACTGAACAGGACCGAGACGGTGCCGGGCACGATCTTGTCCTGCACCCAGACCGAGACCGAGCCGCCGTTGACCGGGAAGTTGCCCCAACCCCACTCGTTGGTGGTGACCACGTCGGTCCGGTTGCCGGTGATATCGGTGAATCGAGCGATCGCCTTGCCGACCTCCATCCATTTCGAGCCGGCGGGGCCGTCGGAAAGGATCGCCGCCATCGCCTCCGGATGCTGCGCATTGCCGAGCCGGGTCCAGCCGATCACGTCCCAATGGTCGAGGTAGTTGTACTGGGGGCCGTAGGCGTAGCCCTTCCGCGCCGCGAGCAGCTTGTTCAAAATCGTCTTGTACGACGGCAGGTCGATCGTATGGAGGTTGCCGTCTTTTCCCCGGTCGGTGTAGCTCGCGCCGTAATAGTCGGGGTAGAAGATCGACGGGTAGCCCTCTTCGCGCAGCAGGATGAACGCATAGGCGAGCGGTTTGAACCAGCCCTCGACGGGAGACTCGAGCGCCTGGAGCGGCTGGGTGTCGTGGTTCTCGACGAGGGTCACCGCCTTGGCCGGCTGCTGTTGCATCAGCGTGCCGGCCATCAGGTTGCGCATGTCGTAGTTGCCGCCACCTTTGGAGGCGTTATAGAAGTTCAGGTGCAGCGGGGCGTCGAACAACGACATTCGGCCGCCGGTCTTGGTGAGGAAGTTGTTCAGCTTCGCCGTGTCGTAGCTCCAGAATTCGCCGACCGTAAACAGCGGCTTCCCCGTGGTCTGGCGCAGGGAATCGAGCCACTCGTTCCAGAACGTGAATTGGATGTGCTTGACCGCGTCGAGCCGGAAGCCGTCGATGCCGGTGCTGTTCAGATACCAGAGGCCCCAGGTTTTCAGCTCGGCGCGCACCTCCGGGTGGTCCATGTCGAGGTCGGCGTAGAGCAGGTAGTCGTAATTGCCGTTCTCGGTGTCCACCTCTTCGTCCCACGCCTTGCCGGTGCCGCGAAACTTGTAGATCTTCCCCGCCTCTTGAAGGTTCTGCGCCCAATCGACGCCGTCGAAGTGGTACCAGCGCCACTTGAGAGGGGAGTACGTATTGCCGCGCCCGGGAAAGTCGAACCGGGTCCAGGCCTGAATCGAAACGTTGCCGCCGTACTCCTGGTTGCGGTTGCCGGACTCAACGCGCACCGCCTCGACCCATTCGGTGGCGTCGGCTCCCGCCTTGTGGTTGAACACCACGTCGCCGTAGATCTGAATTCCCGCGGCATGCGCGGCATCAATCGCCGCCTGGTACTCGGCTCGGTTGCCGTACTTGGTGCGGATCGACCCCTTCTGGTTGAACTCGCCGAGATCGTAAAGGTCGTACGGGCCGTAACCCACGTCGTTACCGCTCGTTCCCTTGTAGGCCGGCGGCAGCCAGAGTGCCGTGATGCCCGCGGCGGAGAGGTTCTGCGCCTCGTTCGCGACCTTCACCCAGAGCGGATCGGCCGGGTCCGTGTACCAATGGAAGTACTGCATCATCACGCCGTTCGCCTGCGCCCGGGCGGCCTGGGGGAAGAGTGCGAGCAGCAGGCCGAGCGACAGGACGAGAGCGCAAAGCGCCGCGCGCGAAGGGACGGGCCGACGGAAGGGGGCAGGAAGTTTCATCGAACCGCTCCTGAGCTGTTGGGGATGCACGAACGTCTTGAGACGAAGCAACCGAACCGGCGCGCCGGTTGTTCCCCGGGCGTGCCGCTCGACCTCGGCCTCCCTTTGCGCGCAGAATCCCTAAGATGACGATCGAAGACCTCGGCTGGACCCCGGCTCACGCGGCGACTTTCGCCGAGCACGAAGCCAAGGGGTGTCTGCCCGGCCGGGTGATCGCCCAGCGCGGCATGCTGGTGGTGGCGACCGAGCGGGGCGACGTTCTAGCGACCAGCTCGGGAAGGATGCGTCACGACGCGGAAAGCGCGGGCGAGCTGCCGACGGTCGGAGACTGGGTGGCGATCCAAGTCCCGCCGGGCGGAAAACAGGGGCGTATCCAAGCGGTACTGCCGAGGAAGAGCGCTTTTTCGCGCAAGGCGGCGGGACGGCGCACGGAAGATCAGGTGGTGGCGGCGAACGTCGATGTGATCTTCCTGCTCTGTGGCCTCGACAACGATTTCAACCTGCGCCGGGTCGAGCGCTACCTCTCCGCCGCGTGGGAGAGCGGCGCGCAACCGGTCCTCCTGCTCAACAAGGCGGACCTGTGCGAAGACCCCGAGGCGCGCCTCGCCGAGGTCGAAGCGATCGCGTTCGGCGCGCCGGTTCACCTGCTCTCCGCGAAAAAAGGCGACGGCATCGAGGCGATCTCGCCCTACCTCGCCCGGGGGGTGACCGTGGCGCTCCTCGGCTCCTCCGGCGTCGGCAAGTCCACCCTGATCAACCGCCTGCTCGGCCACGAGGCCCAGGCCACGCTCGAAGTTCGCGAAGGCGACGACCGCGGCCGCCACACCACGACCCACCGAGAGATCTTCTTCGCCCCGAGCGGCGCCCTGGTCATCGACACCCCGGGCATGCGCGAAATCCAGCTCTGGGACGCCGAAGAAGGAACCGGCACCGCGTTTTCCGACATCGAGGAACTGGCCCGCTCCTGCGCGTTCGGCGACTGCGCCCACGAAAGTGAGCCGGGCTGCGCCGTCCGCGAAGCGGCCGAGGGAGGCGATCTCTCCCTGGAGCGGCTGGAGGGCTGGCGAAAGCTTCAGAAGGAGGCCTCCAGCCTGCGCACCCGATCGGACGCCCTCGCCCGCCGGAAGGACAAGGGGAAGATCAAAGCCGTCGAAAAGTCGCTGCGGGAGCTCTACAAACGGAAATATTGACCCAAACACCTTGAAAATCGTAAACACCACCGTTCGATTTTCAAGGTGTTTGTTGCGAACGTCACCTTTAGGTGACAACCTCAATCCATCCGCAGCACCGCCAGAAACGCCTCCTGCGGAATGTCCACCCGGCCCACCCGCTTCATGCGTTTCTTGCCTTCCTTCTGCTTCTCGATCAGTTTGCGTTTCCTGGAGATGTCGCCGCCGTAGCACTTGGCGATGACGTTTTTGGAGACCGCCCGCACGGTTTCGCGCGAGATGACCCGGGAGCCGATGGCGGCTTGGAGGACGACCTCGAACATCTGACGGGGGATCAGGTCCTTCATCTTCTCGATCAGCATACGGCCGCGGGGGTAGGCCTTCTCTCTGTGGATGATCAGCGAGAGGGCATCGACCGCCTCGCCGTTCACCAGGACGTCGAGCTTTACCAGGTCGCTCCGGCGGTAGCCGATCAGCTGGTAGTCGAAGCTCGCATAGCCGCGCGAGCAGGACTTGAGCCGGTCGTAGA
This sequence comes from Thermoanaerobaculia bacterium, assembly GCA_035607435.1. Classification (GTDB taxonomy): domain Bacteria; phylum Acidobacteriota; class Thermoanaerobaculia; order Multivoradales; family UBA5704; genus DASYKS01. The sequence goes on from DATMZU010000559.1 coordinate 10,359, forward strand.
AATCGAGGATCACCTCGCCGAGCGGGAAGTCGTACTGGATCAGCACCCGGTCGGTGGACAGGTATTGGAGGCTCTTCTGCTCGCCGCGGCGATCTTCGGCGAGCTGGAGGATCGCGCCCACGTACTCGGCGCGCGAGACGATCGTCGAGGTGATGTAGGGCTCTTCCAGATAGTCGAGCTTGCTCGGGTCGGGCAGTTTGGCCGGGCTGTCCACCTCGAACTGCTTGCCGTCGGTGGTCTTTGCCCGGTAGCGCACGCCCGGCGCGGTGGTGATCAGGTCGAGGTCGAACTCCCGTTCCAGCCGCGCCTGGATAATCTCCATGTGCAGCAGGCCGAGAAAACCGCAGCGGAATCCGAAACCGAGCGCGCCCGAGCTTTCGGGCTCGAAGCTGAACGAGGCGTCGTTCAGGCGCAGCTTGTCCACCGCGTCGCGCAAGCCCTCGTAGTCGTCCGCCGAAACGGGGTAGAGGCCCGCGAAGACCACCGGTTTGACCTCTTGGAAGCCGGGAAAAGCTTCGGCCGTCGGCCGGTCGGAATGGGTGACGGTGTCGCCGATCTGCGCCTGGATCAGATCTTTGATCCCGGCGTAGAAGAAACCGACCTCGCCCACCGAAAGCGAGGCGACTCCGGCCGCCTTTGGGCTGAAGATTCCCATTTCGTCCACCGAATAGACCCGCCTGCTCGCCATCAGCTGGATCTTTTCGCCCTTCTTGAGCGTGCCGTCGATCACCCGGATCATGCAGGCGACGCCGCGGTACGGGTCGTACCAGGAATCGAACAACAGCGCCTTGAGCGGCCCGTCGGGATTGCCGGTGGGCGCCGGGATGTCGCGCACCACCCGTTCGAGCACGTCCTCGATGCCGATCCCGGCCTTCGCCGAGGCGAGCACCGCGTCGTGGGCGTCGATGCCGATGACGTTTTCGATCTGTTCTTTGATCCGCTCGGGATCGGCGGCGGGCAGGTCGATCTTGTTGATCACCGGAACGATCGCGAGCTCCGCATCGACCGCGAGATAGGCGTTGGCGAGCGTCTGCGCTTCGACCCCCTGGACGGCATCGACCACCAACAGGGCGCCCTCGCAGGCGGCGAGGCTGCGCGAGACCTCGTAGGCGAAATCGACATGCCCGGGGGTGTCGATCAGGTTGAACTGGTAGGTCTCGCCGTCCGCAGCTTTGAAGAACAGCCGGACCGCGCGGGCCTTGATCGTGATCCCTCGCTCGCGCTCCAGATCCATGTCGTCGAGCAACTGCGCGACCATGTCGCGCGAGGAGACCGAACCGGTTTTTTCGAGAATCCGGTCGGCGAGCGTCGACTTGCCGTGGTCGATGTGGGCGACGATCGAAAAGTTGCGGATGCGTTCGTGGGGAAACATTCGACTCCAGCTCCCGGCGCTTAAATCCCGGCGCGAGCCGGGGAGCATACCAGGGCGGCCTCTTGCATCTCGGAACGCCTTTCGGGCACTCTCGGCCCGATGCCAAACAAGATCCCCCCCGCCGCCTGCCTTCTCGTCCTTCTCTACGGCGCAGCCATCGCTTCCGCCGCTCCTCCCCAGGACGACGCGAACCGCTTGCCCACGGGGGCGCGGCTCGACCCCGCCGGAGCCCTCTACGACCTGGGCAATCTGCCGATCAACGCGCTGCTCGCCCCGGGGGGCGAGCGTTTGATCGTCCTTTCGAGCGGCTGGCGCGAGCAGGGCATCCAGGTGGTCGATCGCCGTTCCGGGGCGGTGCTTCAGACGCTTCCCCAGGCGGCGGCGTTCCTTGGGCTCGCGTTTTCACCGGACGGAAAAACGCTCTACGCCTCCGGCGCCGATTCGGATCTTGTCTATCGCTACGCCTGGGAGGGCCAAGCCGCGAAGGCTCTGCCGCCGTTCGTCCTGGCGGAAAAACCCGAAGGAAAAGAGGCCACCCGCTACGCGGCCGGCCTCGCGTTCTCGCGCGACGGAGCCCGGCTCTACGTCGCCGAAAACCTCTCCGACACGCTCGCCGTTCTCGATGCCGCGACCGGCAAGGTGCTCGAACGGCTGGCGACAGGGCTCTACCCGTACGCCGTCGCGGTGGCGCCGAGCGGCGCGGTCTACGTTTCCGCCTGGGGAGGAGACGGCGTCGCGATCTTCCGGCCGGGCAAAGACGGCAAACTCAAGAACACGGGCTCGGTTTCCGTCGGCCGTCATCCCTCCGCGTTGCTGCTCAACGCGACCGGCACGCGCCTGTTCGTCGCCTCGGCGAGCACCGACCGGGTGGCCGTGGTCGATACGGCCCGCCGGAAGGTGATCGCCACCCTCCTCGATCCGCCGCCGGCCGGCCCGCACGAAGGCTCGACGCCGAACGCGCTCGCGCTTTCGAAGGACGGCCGCCGGTTGTTCGTCGCCGAAGCCGATGCGAACGCCGTCGCGGTCTTCGATCTTTCGGCCCGCACGTCGGGGGTCGCCGCCGCCGCGGGAGCGAAGAAAACCAAGGGCACAGTTGACCGGCTCGCCGGGCGCATTCCGGTCGGCTGGTACCCGACGGCGGTGCTCGCCGACCGTGGCGACCTGCTGGTGATCGACGCCAAGGGGCGCGGCACCGGGCCGAATCCCGGAATGGAGCAGCCACTGGCCAAGCTCGGGAAGGACTCCCACAGCTACACCCTCGGCCAGCTGAACGGCACTCTCTCGGTGATTCCGGAGGCGGCGCTCGGCGATTTGGCGGCTCTCACGGAGAGGGTTACGCGCGCGAACGGTTGGGACCGCACCCGGTCGGCGGGTGTCTATCCTCCCTTCGAGCACGTCATCTACATCGTCAAGGAGAACCGCACCTACGATCAGGTCTTCGGCGATCTGCCCCAAGGCGATGGCGACCCCTCGCTCCTGTTCTTCCCGCGCGAGGTCTCGCCGAACCACCACGCGCTCGCCGAGCGCTTCGGCCTGTTCGACCGCTTCTTCGTCAACGCGGAGGTCAGCGCTCAAGGCCACCCCTGGTCCACCGCCGCCTACGTCACCGACTTTACCGAGAAAACGGTCTCCTCCTTCTACTCCGACCGGCGCCCCGGCCGCGAGGAGGACGGCGACGAAGAGGACTCCGCCAGCGGCTACCTGTGGAACCTGGCGATCGCCAAGCGCTTGAGCCTGCGGGTCTACGGCGAGTACGCCGAGCCGGTGGAGGGCTCGAACCCGGTCACCTATCGCTCCACCAAGGCGGCCTTGCGGCCTTACACCAGCCCGGACTATCCGGCGTTCGACATGAAGATCCCCGACCAGAAGCGGCTGGAGGTCTGGCTACGGGATTTCAACGGCTTCGTCGCGGAGCGGAAGATGCCGGCGCTTCAGATCCTCCACCTGCCGAGCGATCACACCTCCGGCGCCCGGCCGGGCCAGATGACGCCGCGCGCCCACATGGCGGACAACGACCTGGCGCTCGGCCGGATCGTCGAGGCGCTTTCGACCAGCCCGTTCTGGAGCAACACGGTGATCTTCGCGCTCGAAGACGACGCCCAGGCGGGCCCCGACCACGTCGATTCGCACCGCAGCGTGATGCTCGCGATCTCGGCCTACAACAACGGGGGCGTCAGCCACCGCTTCGCCAACACGACCGACGTGCTGGCGACGATCGAGGAGATCCTCCACCTCGGCAACCTCTCGCAGTTCGATCATTACGGTCGGCCCCTGCGCGAAATCTTCTGCCGCCAGGCGGATCTCACCCCCTACCACCCGTTCGTCCCTCCGGTGCCGCTCGACGAGCTGAACCCCGCGGCGGGAGCGGCGGCGCAAGCCTCGGCGAAACTCGACCTCGAAACCGTGGACGCCTCGGACGACGACCTGTTCAACCGCATCCTCTGGACCGCGATCCGCGGCGACGTGCCCTACCCCGAGCCGAGGCGAGTCTCGGTGAAAGAGCTGACGCTCGTGCGGTGAGGAGTGCCCGAGCCCCTGCGGTCAGACCCCATTGACTTGGTTGCCGCTCGGGCCGCGCTCGCGCAGGTTCTCCTCCTCGTGCAGCCGGACGCGGGCGCGCATGATTCCGGCCCGGCCCAGATACCCTACCAACCGTCGGGGGGAGTGGCGGTCGACGATCGGCAGCCGGCCGATGTCGTTTCCGAGCATCCGCCCGACCGCATCCCGCAGGAGCTCGTCCGGGAAGGCGACGATGAGGTTGCGCGTTCCCGCGTCCAACACGCTCGCCTCCCTTCCCCTGTCGCCCTCCAGCGCCCGCATCAGATCGCTGCGCGTGATGATCCCCGCCAGCGCCCCCTCCGCATCGACGATCGGGATGCCCTGACGGCCCACGAGGGCGGGATTGCCGTCGGCGATCTGCGCCGCAAGCTCCGCGACGGTCATCGATTCCGGAATCGTGACCACGTTTCGGTCCATGACCTCGCCGATGCGATGCACTTCGAAAGGGTCGACGCTGTATTCGCGCACCAGGTGAAGGCCGCGGCGGGCGATCTTCTCGGTGAGAATCGAGCGGCGGAGCAGCAGGACGGTCGCGCCGTGCGCGACCACCGAGCCCACCAGAAGGGCCGGCAAGACGTTCCAGTCGTGGGTCAGCTCGGCGGCGAAAAGAATCGCGGTCAGCGGCGAGCGCATCGTCCCTCCCATCATCGCGGACATGCTGACCATGGCCCAAAGGCTGGCGTCGCCCACGGGAATCAGCGACGATTCGAGCGCACCCAGGCCGCCACCCATGATGAGCAGAGGCGCGAGCACGCCTCCCGAGGTGCCCGAGCCCAGGGCCACGGACCAGACCACCGCCTTGAGCAACAGCAGCATCGCCGCCGAGGTACCTACGAGATGGCCCGCCAGGAGATTCTGGATGGTGTCGTAGCCGACGCCCAAGACCCGCGGGTCGATCAAGCCGCCGACGCCGATCGCGAGCCCGCCGAGGATCGGCCACCACATCCAGTGCAGCGGAAGCTTGGCGAAAAGATCCTCGAAAGCGTAGACCAGCGCGGTGAGCAGACCCGAGGCCAGACCCGCCCCGAGACCCACCAGAACCGCGAACCCGATCGCCTCCGCGCCCAGCGGGGCATGCGGCAGGACGGGAAAAATCGGACCCGCGCCGAGGAGCGGCACCCGGAGGAGAGCCGCGACGACTGAGGCCACGGCCACGGGAATGAAGCTCCGCGGCTTCCACTCGAAGAGCAGCAACTCCACTGCGAGCAGCACCGCGGCCATCGGCGTGGCGAAAATGGCGGCCATCCCGGCGGCGGCACCGGCGACCAGCAGGGTCTTCCGTTCCGCGGACGACAGGTGAAAGAGCTGTGCGACCAGGGAGCCCACGGCGCCCCCGGTCATGATGATCGGGCCTTCGGCGCCGAACGGACCGCCGGTGCCGATCGAGATCGCGGACGAAAGCGGTTTGAGCAGCGCGACCTTCGGCTCCACCCGGCTGCGCCCGATGAGAATGGCCTCCAGGGCCTCGGGGATTCCGTGGCCGCGAATTTTCTCCGAGCCGTACCGCGCCATGATGCCGATCACCAGGCCGCCGACGGCGGGAACGAGCACGGCCCAAACCCCAAGCGTATTGCCTGCCGGCGACGTGAAGTGCGACGAAAAGCGCTGGTAGTAGGCGAGGTTGGTGATGACGGCGATCAACCAGACCAGCGCGGAGGCGACGAAGGCCGCGAGCACCCCGATCAGCGCCGCCAAGCCGGCGAGCACCAGAACCCGGCGGTCGGTGCTGAAATCGGACAGCCTGTCGCGCGAAACGTGAGGTCCTTGGCCGGAGGAATCTTCGGTCCCGTGCCGGGACGGCCGAGACGACGCAACGTCAACACTCATCTGCTTACGTGACCTCCCGAGGTGAGCACCGGCGGAGCGAGAAGGGGAAGCGCGGCGCGGAGGGAATATATATCGCAGCACGATAGAATTGGGAAGTAGAATGCCTCCGTGCCAGAACCGGTGAGCGACGAACAGTTCCGCATGTTGGCGCGATTCCGCGCCTCTCTCCGGCGCTTTCTCCGGTTCAGCGAAGAGGCTGCGCGCGCCGCCGGCCTGACGCCGCAGCAGCACCAGGCCCTCCTCGCGCTGAGGGGAGGGCCGGACGAGCCGATGACCATCGGCCAAATCGCGCTCGAGCTCGCCGTGCGCCATCACAGCGCCGTAGGTCTCGTCGACCGTCTGGCCGCCAAGGATTTGGTTGAACGCGTACGCTCCGAAAGCGATCGCCGCCAGGTCCGCGTTCGCCTCACGGCCGAGGGGCGAAGCGCGCTCGCGAGCCTCGCCGCCGCGCATCGCGCCGAATTGCGGCGAGTCGGACCGGAACTGGCCGAGTTACTCGCGGCGCTCGGGCGGGATTCGTAGCCGCCGCGGAGCTCAGGTTCGGTCGGCGAATTCGACTTTCTGACCCGCGAAATCGTTCATCCGGCCCGAAAATTCGATTTTCTCATCGGCGAATTCGATTTTCCCACTGATGAATTCGAATTCCTGGTCGGCGAATTCGATTTTCTCATCGGCGAAATCGTTCATCCGGCTCGCGAAATCGATTTTTTCAACCGTTAATTCGAATTTCCCACCCGCGAAATCGTTCATTCGGCTCGGAAAATCGAATTTTCCAGCGCCGAAATCCAATTTCTCTTCCGGAAAATCGATTTCCCCGCCCTGATCGACGCTCGCGAAAAAGAATCTTCGCCGACCTATCGTTTTCTCGGACATGTGTCCGTTAGGGTCTGTCGCGTGAGGGAACGCCACCGATCCGCCACTCAGGAAAAGAATCTTCGCCGACCTATCGATTTCGCAGCCGGGTGTCCCTTAGGGTCTGTCGCGTTGGGTCCGATCGGCACCACCGGGCCGCATTCCGCGGTTCGTTTTCTAAAAAGGAGGCAGTATGAAAGACACGACGTTTGGGGCCAAGATCAACCAGTGCGACGTGACGATCCAGAACATTCAGGAGGCGATTCCCGGAATCCCGGGCGGCGAGGTGCATCTCGCCGAAGTTCGCCGCCGGGTCGACGCGCTTCGCACCACCCAGGAAACCTGTCAGATGCTGCGCGGCCAGCTGACGGATGCGTTGGTACTTCGCCGCCGGCAGAGCAAGGAAGCCAGCGAAGGCTTCCGAAAGCTCGCGGCGGTCGCCCGCGCTCAATATGGCTGGGCCAACCCGGTGCTCGAAAGCTTCAATATCCGCTCCGAGCACCGGGCCAAGCGCGGCCGCAAACCGAAGGTGAAGACCGTCGCTGAAGTCTGATCTCGCAGGGTGTGCCGTGCGCACCGTCCAAAGGGAGCTCCCGCGGCCTGCAGGCAGGACACACCCAACGATCCAAGCCGAGATCAAAAAGAAGTAAAGCGTTTGAAGTGAGAGGGTGGGGCTTGGCCGGCCCCACCCTTTTCAGACCTACTTCGAAATCATGCCGATCGTCGCGAGCCACGTCTCCACGAGCTGCGGCCATCGCGTGATGGGCGATTCCGTCGGCCGCAGGCCAAACGCATGCCCACCCTTTACATACACGTGCAACTCTGCGGGAACGCCGGCCTTTTGGAGCGCCGAATAGTAGACGAGCGAGTTTTCCACAGGGTCCACCGGATCATCTTGCGCCTGCAGCAAGAACGTGGGCGACGTCTGGCGAGTTACCTGGATGTCGGGGTTCAGCACGAAATTCTTCTCGGGGACCGCCAGATGTCCCGGATAGAGAGACACCGCGAAATCCGGGCGACAGCTCTCCTTGTCGGCGGCATCCACGGCCGGGTACAGGCGCTTCTCAAAATGGGTGCTCATCGCGGCGACCATATGCCCGCCCGCCGAAAAACCGATCACTCCGATCTTGTGCGGATCGATATGCCACCGCGCCGCCTGGTGGCGCAGCAGCCCCACGGTCCTCTGCGCGTCTTGCAACGCCGTCAAACAATCCCGATACGGCCCGACCTTCACGCACGGTACGCGGTATTTCAGCAGCACGCACGTGATCCCCTTGGACGTCAGCCAATCACAGACTTCCGTGCCCTCGAGGTCGATGGCCAGCACGTTGTAGCCTCCGCCCGGGAACACCACGACCGCAGCGCCCGTGTTGCGTCCCTGCGGCGAATAGACCGTCATCGTCGGTTGCGAAACCTTATCGACATAAACCCACGGCTTGCCGCCCACCAGCCTCGGGTTACCCTTCTCGTCCACTACCGTCCCGGCGACCTCGGGCCCGTCAACCGGTTTCGCATCCGGAACCGCGCCGGGCCAGATCGGCATTTGCGTATGGCCAGGCGACGGCTGCCAACCCGCCGCGAACAGTCGGGACTCTCCGGCCGCGAAGGCAAGCAGGCCCAGCAGAACCATTCCCATTCGATACCCAACTCTCATCCGTGCTCTCTCCCGATCGAAAAGTCCGTCGAACGCTGCTGCGACTAGAGCGGCAGACGGCGAAGCCGGCTGTCCGCTGGTTGGGTGGCTCCCCGGCCTGTCGTTCAGCGCACGAGCCCGCTGATTTTACCTGCCCCGCCTCGATCATGTAACACCGGACGGCGTCCGGCGCGCGCCAGAAAGCAGTTCTAGTGCTTCTTGTCGCTATCAAAGGGCCAGGATGGTTCCGGCCAACCTTCATATGCGGTGGTTCCCTACGATCGCTCCTCCCTCAGCTGGTTGGTCTCCTCTGCCAGTAGAAATCGCGTTCTAGGAATAGGAGGAGCAACTGATGGCTTCCGACCAGGGTTGCCAGGCCGCCAGCTGCTGCACCTGCGACTTCATTGCGCTCAGACCTGTCAGGACTGTAGTCGCCAAAGATTCCGCACTTGTAGGCACTAAAGGAGAGAGTAATGGCAAGAGTAGCTCCGTTTCACAGCAAGCTCAAGACGAGCGTTTATCACGAGTGTTCAAAATGCACCGTGGGCAACAACATCGAGACGATCAACAAGGTGCAAGGAAAGGGAACCGGAACCCTCTGCAGTGTCTGCGCCAACTTGATCAAGGATGGTGGGTGCTAGTCCCGACGGTTGCGACTCCGGCACTCTAGGCTCGTGGAAAAAGCGGGAAAGGGGGGACGGTGCGAACCGGGCCCCCTTGATCGCTGACGTGCTGCCTGCTGCGGCGCCCAAACCCTCGCAGCATCGGCTCTTGACAAGGGTCTAATTAGCCCCACTGTATTTATGCGACAATGACAGACATGGATCCCCAGCCCGCAGGACTTATCGCCTTCGGCATCGCTGCTCTCGTGGCGCTCGCCTTCTTATCTGTCTTCCGCAGGAGGGCAAAGATCACGCT
>DATMZU010000247.1:0-11151 GCA_035607435.1 Thermoanaerobaculia bacterium
AAGAGCGCCACCCGGATCTATAAGGAAGGCAAAGACGTGGACGCGGCCGAGGAGAGCCTGGAGCAGCTCCAGACGAGGCTGCACGACGTCTCCGCCCAGCTGGACGCCGAGGTGGCGGCCCTCGCCCAGCGCTTCGATCCGGCGACCGAGCAGCTCACGAGCGCGCCAATCAAACCGAAGAAGGCCGACGTGGACGTCCGGCTGCTGACGCTGGTCTGGGTGCCCGAGAGGGGCGGCGCGGCGGCTTGGGAGTAGGGGGTGGTGACCAGGGCGGCCACGGGGGGCCGCCCCTACATTCGTCATCGTAGATCCGGGGTTTCGGAGGAACCCGAATCCCCGTAGGGGCGGCCCCCCGTGGCCGCCCTGGCGCTTGCCCCCGGCCTTCTTTTCGCCACCCCCTTTTGCCGCGCCGCGGAAACTTGGCCGCCCCGGGGGTCGTAGAGTGGTTCCTAGGAGGTGTAAGCTTCTGCCATGGAAACCTTGCTCAGCGTCCTGATCGGTCTCGGACTCTCTGCCGCCTGTGGGTTTCGCGTCTTCGTCCCGATGCTGATTGCGAGCCTCGCGGCGCGGAGCGGCCATCTTCAGATCTGGTCGGGGCTCGACTGGATCGGCTCGACCCCGGCTTTGATCGCGTTCTCAGTGGCGACCGCGCTCGAAATCTTCGGCTACTACATCCCGTGGGTGGACCACCTGCTGGACGCGATCGCAACGCCCACCGCGGTGGTGGCCGGGGTGATCCTTACGGCGGGCGCCCTCACCCAGGGGATGGACCCGTTCCTGCGCTGGTCGCTCGCGCTGGTCGCCGGGGGCGGAACCGCCGCGGTGTTCCAGGGGGTGACCGCCACGGCGCGCGGGTTCTCGACCGTGACCACCGGGGGTTTGGGCAATCCGGTCGTCGCCACCGTCGAAGCGGGGGGCTCGGCCCTCCTCTCGGTGGTCGCGATCGTCTTGCCGGTCGTCGCCGTGATCGCGATCGTCCTGCTGCTCACGTTCGTGTCGCGCCGGCTGCTGTTTCGCCGCGCGCCCGCCCGGGCCTGAAGACTCCGAAGCCGAGGCGACGATGGCGCGGGCTCTCTCCGAAGTCGCCGGCCGGCGGTTCGCGAGGGCCGCTCTCGGGCTCGCCGTCTTGGCGCTCGGCGGTTGCGTCGCGTCGGGCGGCTACGACCGGACCGATCTGGTCCGGAAGATCCGCGACCGTGGCCTCGATCCCGAACGGATCGTGATCCCGTTCGAGGTCACGCCCGAGATGCAGGCGTGGGCCTTGAAGGCGGCGCCCGAGGGGCTGCCGCTCGAAGTCCGGCTCGACCGGCTGTTCCAAGCGGTGCTGCTCGATCTGAAGCCCTCCTACGTCGGCGGCCGGACGACCACGGCGCCGGTGGTGTTCTCCGAGCGGCAGGCCAACTGCCTCGGGTTTACCAGCCTTTTGGTCGGTCTTGCGCGTTCGGTCGGCATTCCGACGTTCTATCTCGCGATCGACGACATCGAGCGCTTCTCGCGCGACGGCGATCTGGTCGTGATCTCTAATCACGTGAGCGCGGCGTTCGACACGGGGGCGCAGACCCGGGTGCTCGATTTTACGGTGGCTCCCGTCGTGAGCTACCGCGACGCGCGGGCGCTCGACGATCTCGCCGCGGTGGGGCTCTACTATTCGAACCTGGGGGCGGAGAAACTCCGGGTCGGCGATCTTCCCGCAGCGATCGATCTGCTCAATACGTCGGTGGCGCTCGCGCCGGACATTTCGGGGGCTCGGGTGAACCTCGGGGTGGCTCTACGGCGCCAGGGCGATCAGGCCGGCGCCGAGGCACAGTATCGGGCGGCCCTCGAAGCCGACCCGCAGGCGTCTTCGGCCTATCAAAACCTGGCCGCCCTACTACGCCAGCGCGGCGACGCGGCCGAGGCCGAGGAGCTGTTGCGGATCGCGGATCAGCAGGGATCGAGAAACCCCTACAGCTTTTTGAGCCTGGGCGATCTGGCCCTCTCGCGCAATCGGTTCGACGAGGCGCGGCGATTCTACCGCCGGGCGCTCGGCCTCTACCGCGAAAACGCCGAGCCGTACGCCGCGATGGGGCAATGGGCGTTCGCCAAGGGGAACCTCGCCGAGGCGAGGAAGTGGCTTAAAAAAGCGCGCGCGATCGAACCCGAGAACGACCGGGTGCAGCGCCTGGACAAGCGGCTGAGCTCCCAGTCCGCGCCCGCCTCGAAATGAAGCCGCCGCCCGTTCGCAACGCTTCATGACCTCGCCGCTCTGGCAGATCTGGGTGGACACCGGCGGCACGTTCACCGACTGCATCGCGGTGTCGCCCTCGGCAGAAATCCGCCGGGTGAAGGTGCTTTCGTCGAGCGCATTGCGCGGCCGGTTCGTGGCGTCGGTGGGACGCCGCGGTCTGCGGATCGAAGGGCTTCCCGAGCTGCCGGCCGGTTTCTTCCGCGGCTTTACTTTTCGTCCGCTGCTCGGGGGTTCCGATACAGTCGGAGAGATCCTGGCCGCCGATTGGGACCCGGGCGAGAAGCGGCTCGAACTCGATATCGATAAGGAGTCGCTCCCCGCCCTTGCCGCTCTCGCCGAGGGGGCGGCCTGCGAGCTGGTGTGCCCGGAAGAGGCGCCGATCCTCGCCGCGCGGATCGCCACCGGCACCTCTCCCGGCCGGCCGCTGCCGCCGCTCGCGATGCGTCTCGCGACCACCCGCGGCACCAACGCGTTGCTCGAACGGAAAGGCGCTCCGGTCGCTTTCTTCGTCACCGAGGGGTTCGCCGACCTGCTGGCGATCGGTACCCAGCAGCGGCCCGACCTTTTCGCGCTCGCGATCGAAAAACCCCAGCCGCTCTACGCCCGAGTGATCGAAGTGGCGGAGCGCCTCGCGGCGGACGGTTCGGTGCTCCGGCCGCTCGATCGCGAGGCGGCTCGACTCGGCGCCCGCGAGGCGCTCGACGGAGGGGCGACCTCGGCGGCGGTGGCTCTCCTTCATGCCTACCGCGATCCGCGCCACGAGCGTGAGCTGGTTGCGATCCTTCGCGAAGCGGGATTCTCACGCATCGCCGCGTCCTCCGATCTGGCGCCTGAGATCGGCTTCGTGCCGCGCGCGGCGACCACGGTGGTCGAGGCGTATCTGGCGCCGATCCTCGGCGGCTATCTGGAACGGGTGGCCGGAGCGCTGGGAAGTGGCTCGTTGTTGGTGATGACCAGTGCCGGAGGGCTCGCCCGGGCGGACGGCTATCGCGCGAAGGATGGTCTGCTCTCGGGTCCCGCGGGAGGAGTGCTCGGAGCCGCCGCCGCCGGGCGGCGATCCGGATTTTCTCGCGCGCTTTCGTTCGACATGGGGGGGACCTCCACCGACGTGGCGCGCTACGACGGCGATTTCGATCTGCGCTTCGAGCATCGGGTGGGCGACGCGCATCTCGTCGCCCCGGCGCTTGCGGTCGAGACCGTGGCGGCCGGGGGCGGTTCGATCTGCGGTCTCATGGGCGGGCAGCTCGGCGTGGGACCCGAAAGCGCGGGGGCCTCCCCCGGGCCGGCGGCCTACGGCGCGGGCGGTCCGCTCACGATCACCGACGTCAATCTTCTGCTCGGGCGGCTCGATCCGGCTCGGTTCGGCATTCCGATCGAGCCGGCCGCGGCCGAGCGGCGGATCGCCGAGATCGCCCAACGATTGGACTCGGAGCCGGAGCCGCTGCTCGAAGGGTTCCTGGAGATCGCCAACGAGCGGATGGCCGACGCGATCCGGCGGATCTCGATCGGTCGCGGCTACGATCCGGCCGAGTATGCCCTCGTCGCGTTCGGCGGCGCGGGGGCGCAGCACGCCTGCGCGGTGGCCGAGCTGCTCGGCATCTCGACCGTCCTGGTGCCGGAGGACGCGAGCCTCCTTTCGGCGCGCGGGTTGGGGATTGCGGCGGTCGATCGCTTCGCGGTCGCCCAGGTGCTGCGGCCGCTCGACGAGATCGAGAGCGAGCTGGGCGAGCGGCTCGACCGGCTGGCCGCGGAGGCGCTGGCTGAAGTCGCGGCGGAAGGGGGGAAAATTGGGGTCCGGCGCCGCATCGTGCAAATGCGTTTCGCGGGCCAGGAGACCGCCCTCGCGATCGAGCCGCGGGGGACGGGTTTGGAATGGGGGGCCGAGCTGCGAGCCCTTTTCCTCGCCGCCTACCGCGATCTCTATGGTTACGCGCCCGAGGGGCGCAGGCTCGAAGTCGAAGCGCTTCGGGTGGTCGTCTCGGCCGGCGGGAGCGGCGAGTTGCCGCCGGCCCCGCGGCCTTCGATTGAGGGCGAGGCGCGATCCGGCGGACGCCGCAGAGCGCGGTTTGCCGGCGCCTGGCGCGAGGTCGAAGTCTTCGAGCGGAGCGCGCTCTTGCCCGGCGATCGGTTCGCCGGTCCCTGTTTGATCGTCGAGGCGCTCTCGGCGACCGTGGTCGAACCGGGATGGGTAGGTTTCAAAGATGGGGCCGAGGCGCTCGTGCTGCGAAAGGGTAGTGCCCTATGATTCGGTCGCCATGGAAGGGTTGACCGGTTCCGAAGGCGTTCGAGCTCCCGAGAGCGCGGAGGTTCTCCTTGCGTCTACGGCGCGCGAGCGGACGCGCGCGGTGAGCGGTCTCGAACGGCTGGCGCTCGGGGCTCTCTCCGGCTGCGCGGTCGCCGCGGGGGTGGCGCTTTTCGCCTTTCCCGCCGCGCGGGCGAAACAGCCGCCCGAGGCGTTCCGTGCGGCCGGCACGGCGCTGCCGTTCTTGGCCATGATCTTCATCCTCGCCGCCTCCAGGTTGCGCGGCATGTTGCTCAACGCGGCGCGGCGCCAGGCCAAGTTTTCGTCCTCGTCTGTGCCCGATTTGATCGCGGCCTACCGGCGCGCGATCCGGATCGATTTCATCCTGCTCGAAATGGTCGCCTGGCTCGGCGTCGCGATGGTTCCGCTCACCGGCTCGGTCCGTTACGCCCTGGTGCTGATCGTCGTGGCGATCCTGGGCATGGCCGTGCGCTGGCCGAGGCTCCCCGAGCTCGATCGTCTGGCGCGCTGACGCGATCGTTTCTCTCCTCACCTGAATTCACGGAGGATTTATGCCCCGCTCATTTGCACTCGCCTTTGCAGTTTTCGCTCTCTGCCTCGGCTCGGCGGCCCGCGCCGACGAGGGAATGTGGACGTTCGACAACGTGCCGCGCGCGGCGATCGAAGCCAAATACGGCGTTCCGGTGACCGACGCTTTCCTCGATCATCTGCGCCTCTCCTCGGTGCGGATCGAAGGGGGCTGCTCGGGCTCTTTCGTCTCGGGCGACGGCCTCGTGCTCACCAACCACCACTGCGTCGATTCGTGCCTTCAGGAGCTTTCGACGGCCGGCAAGGATCTCGTCGCGGACGGCTTCTACGCCAAGACCGCGGCGGACGAGCGCCGCTGCGAGGCGTTCGAGGCGTCGAGTCTGATCAAGCTGGAGAACGTGACCGCGAAGATCGCCGCGGCGATCCATGGCCTCGACAGCGCGGCGGCCTATCCCGCCCGCCAGGCCGAAAAGACCCGGCTCGAAGCGGAGTGCGAAAAAGCGTCGGGCAACAAGGCGATCCGCTGCGAGATCGTCGATCTCTATGACGGCGGCCAGAACTGGCTTTACACCTACCGCCGGTATCAAGACGTCCGCCTGGTGTTCGCGCCGGAGATCGCGATCGCGAACTTCGGCGGCGACCCGGACAACTTCAACTTTCCGCGCTACGACCTGGACATGTCGATCGTGCGGGTCTACGAAGATGGCAAGCCCTTGCACCCGGACCAGCATCTGACCTGGAGCGCCGCGGGCGCCCAGGCGGGAGAGCCGGTGTTCGTGACGGGGCATCCCGGCTCGACCAACCGCCGCTTGACGGTCGATCAATTGCAGAGCCGGCGCACGGCACTCCTTCCCTTGCGGCTTTACATGGGCTCCGAGCTGCGCGGCCGGCTGATCCAGTTCGGCAAGCTCGGGGCCGAGCAGAACCGCGTGATGCTCGATGACCTGCTGCGAATCGAGAACGGTCTCAAGGTCGGACGCGGCCAGCTCGCGGCGCTCGACGACGCCGATTTCATCCGCCGGAAGGCGGAGCAGGAAGCGGCGTTTCGAAAGGCGGTGGCGGCCTCGGACAACCCGGAAGTGAAGGCGGCCGCCGGGGCGTGGGATGAAATTGCCCGCGCGCACGAGGTCTATCGCGCGATCTATTCTCGCTATGTCCTGGTGGAGGGGCGGCTGGGGTTTGGCGGCGACCTGTTCCAACATGCCCGGACGCTGGTGCGCGCCGGAAACGAGAGGACGTTGCCGAACACCGAGAGGCTCCGCGAGTACACCGACGCCCAACTCCCCTCGATGGAGCTGGTTCTCGGCTCGAAGGCGCCGATCGCCCTGGATCTCGAAGAGCTGAAGCTCGGTTTCGCGCTCGAAAAGCTGCGCGAATGGCTCGGGCCGGACGATCTGCTGGTGAAGAAAGTGCTCGGCGACCAATCGCCGGACGAGCTGGCGCACGCCGCGGTCTCCGGCACGAAGCTCGCCGATCCGGGATTTCGCAAGATGCTGTGGGAGGGCGGCAAGGCCGCCATCGAAGCCTCGAACGATCCGATGATTCGCCTGGCCCGGCTGGTCGAGCCGGATGCGCGGGCGGTGCTCGACCGCTACAAGAAAGAGGTTGAAGCGGTCGAAACGAGCGCCACGGAGCGGATCTCCCGCGCTCAATTCCTCATCGAGGGGACGAGCGTCTACCCGGATGCGACGTTCACCCTGCGCCTCACCTACGGCGCGGTCGAGGGGTGGGACGAGGGAGGAACAAAGGTCGGACCGTTCGCCACGTTCGGCGCGCTCTATCCGCGGGTGACCGGCAAGGACCCGTTTGCGCTGCCGCCGACCTGGCTTGAGGCGAAGCCGAAGCTCAAACCCGGCACGACGATCAACTTCGTCGCGACGACCGACATCACGGGGGGCAATTCGGGGAGCCCGATGGTCGATAAACATGGCCAACTGGTGGGACTCTGCTTCGACGGCAACATCCACTCGATCGGCGGCAGCTTCTGGTTCGATCCGGCCAAAAACCGAACCGTCGCGGTAGATTCGGGCGGCATGCTCGAAGCGCTGCGCACGGTCTACGGCGCGGATCGCCTGGTCGCGGAGCTGACGGGCAAATAAATGCATCGATCCCGGCCGGAGGCGGTCGAGCTGGAGCTGTTCACCCAGAGGTTCGCGGCGGTCGCGCGCGACATGGGCGAGCAGCTCCGGCGCACGGCGGTCTCGACCAACGTCAAGGAGCGCCTGGATTTCTCCTGCGCGCTGCTCGATCCGGCGGGCGTCCTGGTCGCGAACGCGCCGCACATTCCGGTCCACCTCGGGGCGCTGGGCCTGTGCGTCCGGCGTCTGCTGCAGACGATTCCGATCGGGCCGGGCGATGCCGTGGTCACCAACCACCCGGCCTACGGCGGCTCGCACCTGCCCGACGTGACGCTGGTTTCGGCGGTGTTCGACGACCAGGGCCAGATTCTCGGCTACGTCGCGAACCGCGCCCATCACGCGGAGATCGGCGGCACCCGCCCGGGCTCGATGCCGCCGGACGCTACACGGCTGATCGAAGAGGGGGTGGTGATTCCGCCGACCTACCTGGTGCGGGGCGGGGTGCCCCGTTGGGACGAGATCGAGCGGCTGCTGACGGGCGGGCCGTACCCCACGCGGGCGGTGCGCGAAAACCTGGCCGATCTGGAAGCCGCTCTCGCGGCGAACCGCTGCGGCGAACAGGCGCTTCGCGGGCTGGGTCTGCGCCACGGCCGCGAGACGCTCCGCCACTACATGGCGGCGCTCGCCGATCGGGCCGAAGCGCGCCTGCGCGAGGCGCTCGCCCGGCTTCCTCCCGGAAGCTATTCCGCGGTCGAACGGCTCGACGACGGCTCGCCGATCGCCGTAACCATCGAGGTGGCGGGCGGAGCGGACGCCGGCCGGGCGACGATCGATTTCGCCGGCACGGCGGGCGTTCATCCGGGAAACTTGAACGCGCCGCCCGCCGTGGTGCGGAGCGCCATCCTCTACGTCCTGCGCTTGCTGGTGGCCGAGCCGATGCCGCTGAACGAAGGGTTTCTCCGGCCGATCGAGATCCGCATGCCGCCCGGCTGCCTGCTCGATCCGCCGTTTCCCGACGATCCGGCGAACGCCCCCGCCGTGGTCGGCGGAAACGTAGAGACCAGCCAGCGGCTGGTCGATGCGCTGCTCCGCGCGCTGGGGCTCGTGGCGGGAGGGCAAGGGACGATGAACAACACCCTGTTCGGCAACCCGAGCTTCGGCTACTACGAGACGGTCTGCGGCGGCGCCGGAGCTTGCCAAGGCCACGCTGGCGCGAGCGCGGTCCATACCCACATGACCAACACGCGGATCACCGATCCGGAAATCCTCGAACACCGCTACCCGGTGCGCCTGCACCGTTTCGCGATCCGCCGCGGCTCGGGCGGCGCCGGGCGATTTCGCGGCGGCGACGGCGCGGTGCGCGAGATCGAATTCCTGGCGCCCGTGTCGCTCTCCCTGCTCACCCAACATCGCGTGGAACAGCCCTACGGACTCGAAGGCGGGGAGCCGGGTGCGCGGGGACGCCAGACGTTGATCCGCGCGAACGGCGAGCGCGAGGTGCTCCCCCCTTCGGCTGCGCGCGAGGTCGGCCCAGGCGACAGGCTGCTGCTCGAAACCCCGGGCGGCGGCGGTTTTGGCCCTTTCAAGGAAGTGAAGGAGGCCCCATGATCGATTTTCACCTGGCCCGCCGGATCGAAATGGCCGAAGCGATCGCCGGCCGCGCTTTCACCGAGGTCGCCCGGGCGGCGAATCCGTCGGGCGGCGCCGCCGAACCGCACTGCGGCGGCTGGGCTCTCTACTCGGGGGCGGGATCGCCGGTCAACCAGGCGCTCGGCATTGGGCTCGAAGGTCCCGTGGAGGCCGCCGCCTTCGAAGCGCTGGAGCGGTTCTTTTTCGACCGCGGCGAGCCCGCGATCTACGAGATCTGCCCGTTCTCCGATCCCTCGCTGCTCCCCCTGCTCGCCGAGCGCGGCTACCGGATGACCGAGCTGTCCCAGGTGCTCTTCCGGTCAATCGGAGACTTCGTGCCGGGTCCCCACCCCGTCGGGCTCGAAGTCTCCCGCGCCGCACCGGAGGAGGCGCTCCTCTGGTCGCAGATCGTCGCGGCCGGTTTCTTCGAGGGAGAGGAGCCGCCGGCCGACCTGGTGAAGATCATGGCCGGCATGGCGGTCGCCGAATCCACCTCGTCCTGGATCGTCCGCTGCGACGGCGTCTCAGCCGGCGGCGGCTCGGTGCAACAGGCGGAGGGCGTGGCGCTGTTCGCCGGGCAGAGCACGCTGCCGGCGTTTCGCGGGCGCGGAATCCAATCCGCGCTGATCCGCGAGGGCCTCGACTATGCGCGCTCCTGCGGCGCCGACCTGGCCGCTGCGATGACCCTTCCCGGCAGCGGGTCGCAACGCAACTTCGAGCGCGCAGGGTTCCGCGTCGCCTACACGCGGGTTAAGGTGCAGCGGGACGCGCCCTGACCGCACGCTGGCGTAGCGCCTCGTAGGACGAGATCGCGACCGAATTCGACAGGTTCAACGAGCGCAGCTCCGGATCGGCCATCGGGATCTTCACCAGCTTCTCGCGGTACCGCGCGCGGATCTCGGGGGAAAGCCCGACGCTCTCGCGCCCGAAGACGAGCACGGTCCGATCGGGAAAGTCGATTTCCCAAAGCGTCCGCTGCGCTTCGGCGGAGAAGAAGAACGCCGCTCCCAAGTCTGACAGCTCGGTCTCGAATTCCGGCCAGCTCTCCCACACCCGAGGATTCACCCGCGGCCAATAATCGAGCCCCGCCCGCCGCACCTGCTTGTCGTCGAGCGAAAACCCGAGCGGCCGAATCAAATGCAATCGTGCCCCGGTGGCAAGGCACGTCCGGCCGACCGCCCCGGTGTTCCAGTGGATCTCCGGATGGACGAGCGCGACGTGGAGGACGGGGGGGAGGGAGTCGGGCGTCATCGGAACCTTCTGGCGGGGGAAGCTAGCACGCCGTTCCCGCTACAATCGACCCCGATGCGCATCGGCCTGCTTTCCGACACCCACGGCCTGCTCCGGCCTCGGGTCCTTGAGTTGCTCGCCGGGTGCGACCGGATCCTTCATGCGGGAGATGTCGGCTCGCCGGAGATTCTGGCGCGGCTTGCGGCGATCACGCCCGGGGTTCCGGTTGCGGCGGTCCGGGGCAATACGGATGGCGGCGAGCTTGCAGGGTTGCCCGATACGGCCACGGTCGAGATCGAGGGGATCTCGCTCGGTCTGGTCCATCGGCGGGAGGACATTCCTCCCCGTTGGCAGCGATCGATGCGGGTGGTCGCGTTCGGTCACTCCCATCGGCCGGAGCTGGAATGGCGGGGCGAGGCGCTGTGGATCAACCCTGGCGCCTGCGGCGCTCGACGGTTTCGGTTGCCGCTCACGCTCGCGGTTCTGACCCTCGACGAGGGGCGTATCGTGCCGGAAATCTTTGCCGTCGAATAAGATCCATCGACTACTACGTCCGCCCTCTAAAGGTCGGGCTTTGGGAGGTTCGCGTGCTCCACTTCTCTTCTCCTCGCCTCGGATCCCGCCGCACGCCGTACGCCGGTGCTTCGGTTCTCGCGTTCCTGCTCGTCCTCTTCGCCGCGAATCCCGCGGGTGCCGTGGGCTACGGCCTGTTCCAGCACGGCGGCCGGACGACCGGCCAGGCGGGTGCGTTCACGGCCCGGGCCTCCGATCCTTCGGCGGTCACGTTCAATCCCGCCGCGATTGCGCAGCTCGATGGATTTCAGTTCCAGGGCGGGCTCGATTTCGAGAACGACACCGACAACTTCCGAAACCGCAGCGTCTCGTTCGATGCCGGGCACGTGATCCAGTTTCCGCCCGCCGCCTATGCCACCTGGCGCCCCGGGAAAGATTCCCGCTGGGCCTTGGGGCTCGGCCTCGATGCGCCGTTTTGGACCACGCTCGACTGGAAGCCGTTGGGGTTCCCGGAGCGATTCGACCAGAAGAAGTTCGAGCTGAACGTTTTTCAGCTTCATCCGGTCGTCGCGTTTCGCTTGAGCGAAGGGTGGAGCGTCGGCGGGGGCGTCCGCTACCTCCAGGGCTCGCTCGAACAGGATGAGAGCCGGGTCTTCGCGATCACGCCGTTCCCCGTGATCGCC
>DATMZU010000258.1:0-9567 GCA_035607435.1 Thermoanaerobaculia bacterium
AGATGCAGAAAGCCCTGGAAG
Source organism: Thermoanaerobaculia bacterium (assembly GCA_035607435.1). Lineage (GTDB taxonomy): Bacteria > Acidobacteriota > Thermoanaerobaculia > Multivoradales > UBA5704 > DASYKS01. The sequence goes on from DATMZU010000258.1 coordinate 22, forward strand.
CCGGGGTGGATGCCGATCGGGCCGCCCTCGTTCGTCATCGGCAGGTCCATCTGGGTCCACGAGGCGCCGCCGTTGCCGGAGCGGAACACCCCCGCCAGTTGGCCGCTGGCATCGATGATCGCGCAGTAGACGTTGTTGCTCCGGCCCACCGCCAGCTCGACGTTGGTGGCCGTGCCGGAGACGAGCAGGGCATCCAACGCCGGAGTGCTCACTTTGGTCCAGGTGGCACCGGTGTCGTCGGTCCGGTAGATGCCGTTTTCGCCGCCGAAAAAGTCGGCGAGGTCGATGTTCGTGAACAGCCGCTTCGGCCGCTTCGGGTCGCCTACGAGGTCGTACGAAACGCCGGTCGGCAGGCCGGTCGCCGTGCCGTCGCCGAACGAGACCTGGGTAAAGGTGGCGCCGCCATCCGTCGAGCGAAAGACCCCGACCTTGGTGAAGTTGAAGTCGTCGGCGAAGTCCACCGAGGCGATCAGAGTCTTGCCGCGCACGGCGACGCCCGAGAAATCCTTTCCGACCAGCGTGCCGCCGCCGTCGATCGGAGTCCAGAGAATGCCGCCGGTCGTGCTCTTGAGCAGGCCCGTCCGGCGGCCACCGGCGAGTCCGAAGCTGCTCCAGAGGCCGATCCCCGCCACGAGCGTGTTCCGCGCCGGGTCGGTCGGATCGAGATCGAGCGCGCCAATCGAGATCGACGCCTGGTCATCCGTGGTCCGCAGCCAGTTCGGTTTCGCCGCCGTCGCGTTATGGGTCACCCAGATGCCGCCGTTCACCGCGCCGACCCAGAGAATGTTCGGGTTCGTCGGGTGGGCGACCACGGTATGGATCGCGCCGACGATCGGGCCGTCGCCCGGGATGTTCTCGACTTGGCCGAACAGCGCCGGTGCGGCGCCCGCGGCCTTCCAGGGGCCGCCGACGCCGACCACCTTCTCGGCGGACGGCAAGGGCGCGAGGCCGCCGGCAAAGCCGGGCAGTCCGAAGAGGAAGAGAGCGCCGACGGCGAGCCCGACACCGACCCGCCGGACCGACCGCGTCTTCGAAAGAGGAGTGGGAAGCGATGGCTTCAATGTGGACCTCCTGTTCAGCGAGGGTGCAACAGGAGACATTCTGCCCCTTCTTGAACGATCTGTGCATCCTCTGCGGGATGAAAGGGGACGCCGGGGGGACGAGATCCGAGAGATCCGGCGACGCAGGACCGCCTTACGGCTAGGCTGCACATAGAATTAAAAGGAGTAGCCGCTCCCCTGGCCGGCCGAATTCCCTGCCCGCCTGAACCCTCGAGGAGACCCCTAATGCAGAAGCGCAGCCCGCGACGACTCGCAATCACTCGGGAGACGATCTCCCAGCTCCATCTTGCTAGAGGCGGCGAAGCCTTCACCTACTGGTGCAGCGGCACCGTTCTCAACGACACGGTCTACCATCCTGCGCCGAGCGATCGCTGCACCGCCGGCTGTCCGATCCAAACCTGAACGCAAGGCCCGTGCGGGGAAACCCGTACGGGCCTGTCTTCGCCAGGGGCTTCCCCGCGACTCAGCGAAAGGCCGCATTTCGCTCAGAGAAGCTCTTCTAGAACGCTGACCCTTAACTGCATACCCCGCTCATGAGGCTGCCAGGAGCAGTGAGGCAGCCGGGATGGTTGCAGTGAAAGCCGGTTGCGCAGTCATGGTCGTTCCGACAGTTGCATTGTTGTGGCGTAGGTGTCGGATCTGGATCTGGACCCGCCACCAGGAAATTGCTGCTCAGCCAAGGGCGAAAACCGCCGAGGGAATTCATCAGCTCCCTGTAGGTCGTATAAGGAAGCGCCTGGCCTACGGCGGCCATTTTCTTTCCCAGGAGAGCGATTTGCTCCGGGCTGAGGCTGTCGGCGAAGTAGGAAGGGTCGTCGATGCTTCGGAGCTCTTCGAGCACGTTCGCTTGCTCTCCAGAGAGCTCACTCTTGTCCAGGAAGGCGCCGAGGGAGGCCTGCCATTTCTGCATTCTGGACTCAGGAGTTTCAGAAACGAAAATGCCCAACGAAGAATCGAGAATTCCAGGGGAGGAAGTCCTGACTCCCTGAGCCCGGCCGGTCGCTGGAGAAACGACACATACGACCAACAGCGCGAGGGCCGCCTTCGTGAGATGCCTTCTCGTCAACCTCATGGAGTTCTCCTTAGTCGAGAGAATCTGTTAACTTCAATTTACATCTTGCGACGGATTTCCACACCCGTTCGGCGCGCCTACTTACTGATTGGCTATGCAGCACGCCTGTATTACACCTCGTTTGGATATATGTCAACCATCAATGGCGAAAGATTTATGCTGAGAGTGCCCGGCTCGACGGACGAGCTGCCCCCACGATGGGCCGCCTATTCGGCTTCTAGGCGTTGGATCTCCGCAAGGAGCTGCCGCAAGAACAGCAGTTGGTACCGGTCTTTGGGGCGATCGGCATGCTCTTTGGTCTCGATGATCGTCGCGAGATCAAGCACGCGTACCTGAAGCTCGTCGACTTCAAGCACTCGGGATTTTCCCACCAGATCCTGGAAATCGAGATCCTTGCCCACCGTGCGCAGCACGTCGACACGGCCGCACCTTGTCTTCAGGAGGTGAATTCTCGCGGAAGCCAGCCGGGACGCATCCGGCTCGATGTGCCGGCCCGCGGGGTCGAGGTAGAACGCCTCCAAATCTCCGAGTGCTTTCGCCAGACGGAAGATGTTCTCCTCGGAAGTCAGGTAGACGACATCCACGTCTTCGGTCGTGAGAGGAGACCCCTGAAGGATCGCCGCAATCCCGCCAACGACGATGAACTCCACCTCGTTTCGGGTCAGGACTCTGAGAACCTCGTCAAACCTCAGCTCAGCGGGCATTCTGGGCGCGGATTTGGAGGACGGCGTTCATGAAATCCTGCGCAGCCTTCAGCCGCTCCGTCGGCGTCAGCTTGAGCTTGTCGCGAATCTGAGTGACATCGCCCCAGTCTAGACCGCTCTCCGACACCGCGAGCTGGGGATAGTCGGTGGGTATCCCTTCCATTTCCGGGTCGGTGACCTCGTTGTCTTGCCAGGCCATGGGGAAAGCGTACCAGAGATCGAGCGTGGATCGAGCCGCCCGCGTAAAGGCTTCAGCCGCCTGCTTGCACCGCCCGTTGCAGTACTTCGGTGGCCCATTGATTCAGGCTCTTCCCTGCCGCCTGAGCGACCACCAGTGCCTTACCGTGAATCTCGGGCGGAACGCGAAGCAGTAGCTTTCCCGAGGCCGGCTTCTCCGGCTTGAGTCCCTGCTCCTCGCAATCGGCGAGGTAGTCGTCGATCGCGATCGCAAGCTCCGCCTTCAGCTCGGCGACCGTCTCGCCATGGAAGCTGATGATGTTGCGAATGCCCAGAATGCGACCGACGAAGACGCCGTCTCGCTCGTCGAACTCGACGCGAGCGGTATAGCCCTTATAGGACATGGTGTTCACGGGCGGACTCCTATTCGTTCCAACAGCTCTCGTATTTCTTCGACCTGGTACCGCTTCGCTTCCTTGCCCGGGTGAGGCCGGTGGCAGCGCCACTGTTCGCCCTTCAACTCGATCTTGATTCGAGACCTTGCGCGCTCGGTGAGCGAGCCGCCAAGAGCTTTGATCAGAGCCTCGATGTCGTTGAACGGAATCGAAGCGAGCGTGGGGCGCGCAAAGATCGCGGCCAGAGTCTTACGGTGCCTGGCGCTCACTCTCGAATGATAGCGTAAAGTGATAGCGGAGCCAAGCCAGCGGGGGACCTGCCGCCGGAGGCGGCCACCCAACCTGCCGCCCCTCAATCTGGCGCCCTCCCTCCCTCCCGTGACAGACTCCCGCCGACCGTTTTCGGCTGGCAAAACAACCGGGGACTTGCGCGTTTAAGCGTCGGCCCCAAGAGTCGGAGGACCCACCTTGCGAGGACTCTTCCAGACCAAGTCGCTCGATGCGATTCTGGCTTCCGCCGCGGACAAGGCAAGCTCGCTCAAGCGCGAGCTCGGCGCGTGGAACATCACCCTGCTCGGCGTCGGCGCGATCATCGGCGCGGGCATCTTCGCCACGGTCGGTACCGCGGCGGCGGGCGACGCGGTGCGGCCGGGGGCCGGGCCTTCGCTGATGCTCTCGTTCGCGATCACCGCGGTGGTCTGCGCGTTCACCGCTCTCTGCTACGCCGAGATGGCGGCGATGGTGCCGATCTCGGGCTCGGCCTACACCTACTCCTACGCCACGCTCGGCGAGCTGGTCGCCTGGATCATCGGCTGGGATCTGATGATCGAGTACGCGATCGGCAACGTCGCGGTCGCGATCAGCTGGAGCGGCTATTTCCGTTCGCTGATCGGCAGCTTCGGCGTCTCGATCCCCGATTGGCTGGCGACCGACTACCGCACGGCGGCGAAGGTGCCCGGGCTGCTCGAACGGGCGCCGCACCTGTTCGGCGTGCCGATCGTGTTCAACATCCTCGCGTTCGCGATCGTCATGCTGATCACGGTGGTGCTGATCCGCGGCATCCGCGAGTCTGCGAACTTCAACGCCGGCATGGTCTGGTTCAAGATCCTGGTGCTCCTGATCTTCGTCGGCCTCGCGCTCTACTACGTGCCGCCCGCCAAGATGGCCGCCAACTGGACGCCGTTTCAGCCCAACGGCTGGGCGGGCACATTCGCCGGAGCGGCGATCGTGTTCTTCGCCTTCATCGGCTTCGACGCCGTCTCGACGGTCGCCGAGGAGACCAAGAACCCCGAGCGCAATCTGCCGATCGGCATTCTCGCCTCTCTCGCCGCCTGCACGTTCCTCTACGCGCTGGTCGCCGGGGCGTTCACCGGCATGATGCCGTACAGCGAACTGGTCACCCGGCTCGCCTCCGAGAAAGCCGAGCCGCTCACCATGGCGCTCAACTACGTGGCGCCGGGGCAGGTCTGGGCGACCCGGCTGGTGGGGCTCGGCTCGGTCGTCGCGACCACGGCCGTCCTGCTGGTCTTCCAGCTCGGCCAGCCGCGCATCTTCTTCTCGATGGCGCGCGACGGCTTGCTTCCCCAGAGCTTCGCCAAGATCCACCCGCGCTACCGCACGCCGCACGTGACGACCTGGATTACCGGCATCGTGGTCGCCCTGTTCGCCGCGGTCGCCAACATCGACGAGATGGTGGACCTCACCAACGTCGGAACGCTGTTCGCCTTCATCCTGGTCTGCATCGCGATTCCGATCCTACGCATCAAGGATCCCCACCGGGTACGGCCGTTCCGCGTGCCGTTCGGGCCGTTCATCCTTCCCGGCCTGGGCGTCCTCTCGTGCCTGTTCCTGATGATCAACCTGCCGCTCGCCTCGTGGTGGCGACTGTTCGCCTGGCTGGTGCTGGGCTTTGCGGTCTATGCCGCCTACGGCTACTCGACCAGCGTGATCGGCCGCTCGCTCGGCCGGCCGCAGCGAACGCCCGGGGCGCTGCGCCTCGCGGCCTCGGGTTTCCTGGTGCTCTCGATCGGCCTCGTCACGATCCCCCACGACGCGGGACCGGGGGCGCTCATGGGCATCGCGCGCGATGCCGGCGCCGCGGGCCACGGCCGGGCGCTCCTGGGGCTAGGGCTGATCGCGGTCGGGCTGCTGGTCGGCGTCGGCGGGGTGCTGGCCCAGCGCGGTACCGAACGGGCAGCCCCCTAGGAGCTCCGAAAGGACCGTGAAGACCTATCGGATCAACGAGATCTTTTACAGCCTGCAAGGGGAAGGGGTTCGCGCGGGAACGGCGAACCTCTTCCTCCGCTTCTCGAAGTGCAACCTCGCCTGTAAGGTCGAAACCCATGGCTTCGACTGCGACACCGAATTCGAGTCGGGCCGCGATCTGGCGGTCGAAGAGATCCTCGCCGAATTCGCCGCCCTCTCCCCCGCCTGCCGGTGGGTGATCCTGACCGGCGGCGAGCCCGCGTTTCAGGTGGATCGGGAGCTGATCGACGCGCTCCACGCCGCGGGGTACCGTCTCGCGATCGAGACCAACGGCAGCTTCGCACTGCCGGAAGGGATCGACTGGATCACCGTGAGCCCGAAAGTCGCCGAGCACGCGGTCCGCCAGCGTCGCGCCGATGAGGTGAAATATGTCCGCGGCCACGGCCAGGCGATTCCGCAGACCGTCGTCGAGGCGGACCACTATCTGATCTCCCCTGCGTTTGCCGGCGACCGGCTCGACCCGCGCGCGCTCGCCTGGTGCCTGCGCCTGGTGGAAGAAAACCCCACCTGGCGGCTGTCGATCCAACAGCACAAAGTCTGGGGCGTGCGGTAGCGCGGCCGCCGCATGCCGAGTTTCTGCGCCCAACATCCGGAGACCGCGGCCCTCTACGCCTGCGACGGCTGCGGGCGTCCCCTGTGCGACCAGTGCATTACCGCCGGCCACGCGCTGCTGTTCTGCAAGATCTGCGGCGAGCGGGCGATCCCGCTCGCCCCTGAGGTCGGGCCGACGCAGGGCGCGCACTCGGCGGTTCAACATCGGCGCCGGGCGGCGGTGGACTCGACCTACCGGCTGAGTCAAGCGTTCGGCTATCCGTTCCGCGGCATGGGCAAGTTTCTCTTCGTCGCCGCGCTGGTCTGCCAGGGCGCGGTGGAGATCATGCTGCGTTACGGCATCGATTTCTTCCGCTTCGCGCTCGCGTTCGGTTTTTGGTCGCTGCTGGTCGGGCTTCAGCTCAAGATCGCCCGCTCGACCAGCGAGGGGCAGGACGAGCTGCCCGACTGGCCGGACTATTTCTCGATCGGCGAGCGCTTCTTCGACATCCTGATCTTCGTGATCCTGCAGATCTGGCGTTTCGGGCTGGTGGCGCTCTACGTCTTCTTGGGACGCGGCATGATCTTCGCCCACGAGCCGAATCTTCTGTTTTGGCTGGGGGCGGCGGTACTCGGCTGGCTCGGCACGACGACCGCCACGATGGCGCTCGGCGCGGTCGGCAAGTTCGATCCCGACCAGGTGCTGCGGCTCGATCTGCACTACCGCGCGTTCCGTGCCTGCGGCGCCGACGCGGTGACGATCGCGAATCTCGTCTTCGCGCTCGACCTGGCCGTCTGGCTCGTCCGCCTGGGGCTTGGGGAAATTCCGCTCGCCGGCAGCGCGATCACTGGGATCCTCGGCACCTACGCCCTGTTCGTCTCCGCCCATCTCGCGGGGCTGTTGTTCCGGCGGAATGCGGCGGTGGTGGAGGAGATCTATTGATCCGGAGACATCGACGTATCGCAGCCCTCACCCCCGGCCCCTCTCCCAAAGGGAGAGGGGAGAACAGCCAAGAAACGTGTTGTTTTGCTCCCCTCTCCCTTTGGGAGAGGGGCCGGGGGTGAGGGCTGTCAAGCACCCCGTGCTAGCATTCGCCGGGCTCTTTGGAGCCCCCAACAACCACCCCAAGGGAAGCAAAAGCGATGTCACCTGAGCGGGAAACCCTGGAGCTCGATGTCGTCTTCGTCGGTGCCGGTCCGGCGAGCCTCGCCGGAGCGTATCGGCTGGCGCAGCGGATCGAAGAGCACAACAAAACCGGCGGCAAGAAGCTGGAGCTGGCCATCGCCGTGCTCGAAAAAGGCAAGGATCCGAGCGCACATGCGATCTCGGGCGCCGTGGTCGATCCGCGGGCGATGAAGGAGCTGTTTCCCGACGACTGGCAGAACGCGCCGTTCGAGGCCGAAATCAGCAAAGAGAAGCTCCTCTATCTCACCGAGAAGGGGTCGTTCTCGCTGCCGATCCCGCCGCCGCTCAACAACCACGGCTGCTACGTCGCCTCGCTCGGCCGGCTGATGAAATGGCTCTCCGCCAAGGTGGAGGCCGCGGGCGTGGACGTCTTCCACGAATTCCCCGCGGTCGAGGCGCTGCTCGAAGACGGTCGCGTGGTGGGCGTTCGCACGGGCGACAAGGGTGTGAGCAAAGAGGGGCACAAGAAGGCGAACTACGAGCCGGGCATCGACATCCGGAGCCGCGTGGTCGTCCTCGGCGAAGGGCCTCGCGGGACGATCGCCAAGCAGCTCGAAGAGCGATTCAAGCTCGGCGAGGGCCAAAACCCGCAGATCTACGCGATCGGCATCAAGGAGATCTGGGATCTTCCCGCCGGCCGGATCGCGCCGGGGCAGGTGGTTCACACCATGGGCTGGCCGCTCGGCTGGGGCAACTTCGGCGGCGGCTTCCTCTACGGCATGAAGGGGGATCAGGCGATCGTCGGCCTGGTCGCCGGGCTCGACTACAAGAACCCGCATTTCGATCCGCACGCCCAATTCCAGCGGATGAAGACCCACCCGGAGATCGCGAAGATCCTTGGTGGCGGCAAGATGGCGTTCTACGGCGCCAAGGCGATCCCCGAGGGGGGCTGGTGGTCGATGCCGCGCGCCCACGGCGACGGTTTTCTGATCGTCGGCGACTCGGCCGGCATGTTGAACAGCCAGCGCCTCAAAGGCATTCACCTCGCGATGAAGTCCGGCATGCTCGCGGCGGACACAATCTTCGAAGCGCTGCTCGCCGGAGAGCCGACGGCGGAGCGCCTCGCCGTGTATCGGCAGAAAGTCGAGGCGAGCTGGATCAAGACCGAGCTTTGGCCGGTGCGCAACTTCCACCAGTCGTTCGACCACGGCCTGCCGTTCGGCATGCTCCAGGCGGGTCTCGGCCTGGTCACGAACGGCCGCGGCTGGGGCTTCAAAGCCCGGCTGAGCACGGAACCCGGCCACGAGCGGATGGTCGCGCTCGATTCCCCCCCGGGCCGCGCGATTCCGAATCCAGCACCGTTCGTCCCCGACGGCGTGTTGACCTTCGATCGCCTGACCGACGTTTACAACTCGGGCACCGCCCACGAGGAGGACCAGCCGGTCCACCTCCACGTGGCGGACCTCTCTATCTGCGCCGACCAGTGCGCGCGGGCCTACGACAATCCCTGCCAGCGCTTCTGCCCCGCCGCCGTCTACGAGATGGTCCCCGACCCCTCCACCCCGTCCGGAAAAAAGCTCCAGATCAACGCCAGCAACTGCGTCCACTGCAAGACCTGCGACATCATGGACCCTTACGAGATCATCACCTGGGTCCCCCCCGAGGGCGGAGGCGGACCGAGCTACGGGAAGATGTAGATGCCGACCGACAGCGAGACTCTGCGGCCCCTGCACCCGGACGACACCCGAGGGGACAGCGACAGCGTCTCGGCGGCGCACGCCCAGCTGATCCCGGGACTCACGATCCTCTATCACCCGGACCTCGGCCGAATCGGCGAGCGCGCCCCACTGCGCGGGCTGGCGTCCGGGCACGAAGAGCTGCTGTCTCGCGGGGAGCCGGCCTTTTGCCAGCCCGGGGACGCTCCGCGGAGCCCCTTCCCTCTGGCCGATACCCACGTGAGCCGCCGGCCGATCCGTTTGGTTCCCGGCCCCGATCCGGGCGGTGTCCGGCTGATCTGCGGCGAATGCGGGTCCGCGGTCATGATGAACGGCGAGGGGGTCGCCGACGAACGGCGCCTCACGGCCGCCGAGATCGATCGGGGCGCCGTCCTGCTCCTGGCGTCCCGGGTGGTGGTCCTCCTCTCCCCGATCGACCCGGCCTCCCCCAGCCCGCCCGAATTCGGCCTCGTCGGCGAGAGCGCCGGCATGGTCTTTCT
>DATMZU010000263.1:0-3258 GCA_035607435.1 Thermoanaerobaculia bacterium
GGGATCTTCTTTTCGCGCGCCAGCTGAATGGTGCGGATCTTCCCCTCGGTGCCGCGCTGGCCGAAGCCGATCGGCACCAGCAGCGCGTCGACCTCGGAGACCTCGCGCGGCCAGGCGCCCGCCTCGACCTCCTCGGAGTGGACGTAGACCAGCTCGACCTTGGCGTCGTTGGCGATGCCGCCGTGCACCAGCGCCTCGTTCAAGCTCTTGTAGGCGTCGGGAAACTCGACGTACTTGCCGACGATGCCGATCCGCACGTGCTTGTGGGGGTTTTTCACCCGCGCCACCAGGGCTTCCCAGCGCCCCATCTCGCGATCCCAGCGCGGGAGATTGAGCATCTCCAGCAGGATCTCGTCCATCCCCTCGCGGCAGAAGACGAGCGGCACCTCGTAGATCGTCGAGACGTCGCGCGCCGCGATCACCTGGCGGGTCTCGACGTTGCAGAACAGGGCGATCTTCTTCTTCATGTCGTCGGGCAACGGCCGATCGACGCGGCAGAGGATCAGATCGGCCGAGATGCCGATCTCGCGCAGCTCGCGCACGGAATGCTGGGTCGGTTTGGTCTTCAGCTCTTCGGCCGCCGGGATGTAGGGAACGAGCGTCAGGTGGATGTTGATCGCGTTGCCGCGCCCCAGCTCCTGGCGGAATTGGCGGATCGCTTCGAGGAACGGCAGCGATTCGATATCGCCCACCGTGCCGCCGATTTCGACGATTACCACGTCGTTTTCGCCCGCGACCTTGTGCATCGCCTGCTTGATCTCGTCGGTGATGTGGGGGATCACCTGGATGGTCTTGCCCAGGTAGTCGCCGCGCCGTTCCTTGTCGATCACCGATTGATAGATGCGCCCGGTCGTGTAGTTGTTCCGCTTGCTCATCACGGCGTGGGTGAAGCGCTCGTAATGGCCGAGGTCCAAGTCGGTTTCCGCTCCGTCGTCCGTGACGAACACCTCGCCGTGCTGGTAGGGCGACATGGTGCCCGGATCGACGTTGATGTAAGGATCGAACTTCATCAGCGTCACTTTGAGCCCGTGCGCTTCGAGGATCGCGCCGACCGAGGCCGCCGCGACGCCTTTTCCCAGCGAGGAAACCACGCCGCCGGTGACGAAGATGAATTTGGTCGCCATGTCTGCTCTCCGGTCGCTTCCGTTCAGAGAATCAGCCGGACGGCAGTCCGCTGCTCGACGGAGAGGCCCTGAAACCAAGCTGTGAGGGTGGGGGCAAAAGAGTGTTGCACGTCCAAAGTTAGCCCGGTGAGGCGGAGGCTGTCAACGTCGGGCGGCGTCCGCCAGCCGCCGTTCGACCTCGGCGAGGTCCTCGGCGGTATCGACCCCGATCGAGGTCTCGCGGGTTTCGAGCACCCGGATCGGCATGCCGTTTTCGAGCGCCCGCAGCTGTTCGAGCGACTCGGTCCGTTCGAGCGCGGTGGGGGCCAGCGCCGCGAATTCGAGCAGGGCGGCCCGTTGGTAGCCGTAGATTCCCAGGTGCTTCAAAGGGACCCAGCCCCCCTCGCCGCGCGGGAAGGGAATGCGCGAACGGCTGAAGTAGAGCGCCCGGCCGGTGCGGTCGAGCACCACCTTCACCGCGTTCGGATTGTCCAGCTCGTCCTCCGCCGCCTGGACCGCGAGGGTGACGATCGGGTCTTCCGGGTGCGCCGCGAGATGCTCGGCCACCTGGGTGACCGCGCCGGGGTCGATCATCGGCTCGTCGCCCTGGATGTTGATGACGCCTGAGGCGTTCCAGTTTCGCGCCGCCCAGGCGATTCGATCCGTTCCGCTGGTACAGCTTTCCGGCGTCATCTCGACCTCCCCGCCGAAACCGCGCACCACCGAGGCGATCCGCTCGTCGTCGGTCAGGACCACCACCCGAGACAGCCCGCGCGCCGCCGCGACCCGCTCATAGACATGCTGGACCATCGGCCGCCCGAGAATCGGCGCCAACGCCTTGGCCGGCAGGCGGGTCGAGCCGTACCGCGCGGGGATCGCGCCGACGATTTCGATCGAGGAAGAGAGAGGAGCTGAGGCGGAGCCGCTCACCCTAGCGCCCGAGCCCCAACTCTTCGATCGACCGAATTTCCAAGATTCGATCGACCAGCCCGCCAAGCTCCTCGGCCGATTCGATCGCCTCGATCCGCTTGCAAACCGCGGGGGAGACTTCGCCGAAACGCTTCGTGAGCAGGCGGAGGAGGGTGTTGCGGGTGCCCTCCTGGCGGCCATCCTCAAGGCCCTTCTGGCGATACTCCGCTTCCATCTGCTCGGCCCATGTCAATCGCATTGTCTCGACCTCCGGGGTTCTTTGGGCGGCGCAGAGGCTGTCATACTCCGCCGCCGCGCGCCCTTTCAATTGTAGGTATGTTTCGACGCAGTTGGTCAAGAGAAATCGTTCGCCTTCGCCGATCGAGGCGGAAGCGATCTTTCGCAGCAGTTCCAGCTTCAATTGGGCGCGGCCCATCTTGCCCGGGCGGGCGAGGGCGGCGAGCGCCCAGGCGAGCGGCTCCGGCCGATCGAGAAGCACCTGGGCCGGGAGCTTGGAGAGGCCGAACGACAGGTAGCGGAAGTGGTGGATCCGCTCGCCCGGCACCTGCTCGATATGGTCGATCCACCGCGCTCCGGGCAGCCCGCCATGGAGAAAGACGACGATCGACATGACGGGCACGACATATTCCAGGTGGAGTTGGAGCGAGTAGTGCCAGATCCGGCGGCCGATCTCGGTCCGGTGCAAGTGCTCGATCTCCACGTGGATCAGGAACCTGCGCTCCTCCGAACGGACGGGTATCTGGGCGAGGAGGTCCGCCTCGCGGCGCTGGCCTCCCGGGAGATACACCTCCTTGTCCAGGAAGGTGATGTCCCGCGATCCGGGGGCCTCGAACCAGCGGGCCGCAAGGCGGGGATGGGTCAGGTGCAGTAAATCGGGGAAGAACGATCGAAACAGATCTTTGAACAGCTTGTCGTGGCCGGTCATGGCGGTAGAACCTCCTACCGCCTAAAAGACGTAAAACGCCTCCTGAATCTCGATGGTTGGGCGGCGTCGCCCGTAGATCGGTCTCGTCTAGTCCTTGGGGACCAGGACCGCCAGCTCGTCCGCCCAGAGGAGCCAGCGGAAGTTTTGTCCCTCCGCGGTACGGTCCTGAGGGAGGAGGAGCGCGCGAACGATGAGGACGGCCTCGCGGCCGTCGGGTCGATGCTGTTCGAAGCGGGATTGAAAAATTTCCTGACTCGGATCCGACCAGCCCGACTTGGAAAATCCATCAGAGGTCACGAT
>DATMZU010000264.1:0-26126 GCA_035607435.1 Thermoanaerobaculia bacterium
TGCTGTCGGTCGATGGCGGCAAGCGCTTCGCGGTGCGCTTGACGCGCGAGCTGTCGGGAGACGCCACGAGCTACGCTTGGCGCGTTCCCCTGCTGCCGTCGGGCGCGGCGAGGCTGGCTCTACGGGCGAATCTGGACGGGCACGAGATGGAGGTCGGCGAGAGCGCGCCGTTCGCAATCACCTCTGGCATCGAGGCCGAGAGCGCTTCGGCCGGATCGATCCGCTTCCTCGACGGCGAGATCTGGTGGCAGGAGGGTACGGTCGCCGGCAGCGAAGGCGAGCGCCTCGCGCTCGCGGGCTTCGATTCGCCGCCGGCCGAGTCGCGGGTCCTGCCTTCGGCCGGAGAATCGATGCTCGCCGAGGCACGCTCTCCCGATTTCGAGCCGCGGCCCGCGGCCGGTTCGACCCACGTTCCAAGGCTTCTCGCGGCCTCCGGCCGCCCCGCGCCGGCTCGCCCCTCGGCGCGCATCCCCCTGCTTTCCCCGCTGCGCATTTGACGGCGTCCGCCGGACCCCGACGGATCTAAGCGCGGCCTCGGAATCCCCGGGCCGCAGAGCTTTTTTCTTTCGGCGGTGTGCCGCTCAGGTGTGCCCGTTCGGGGATCGATTCGATCCGGACGCGCCCTGGCCGGTGTCCGCAGATCAAGACAAGGACGCCATCATGCAGACTCCTCGCTCGAACGGTTCGTTGCGCCTCTCGCGCTTCGCGCTCGCTTTCCTCCTCTTCCTCGCTCCGTTCCTCCTTTCTCTCCCGCTCGCGGCGCAGGCCCCGGGCATCGGCGCGTTGCGCGGCCGGGTGGTCGACGCTTCGGGCGCGCCGATCTCGGGCGCCTTGATCAGCGTGTTCAACGCGGATACCGGCTTTACCCGCACGATTTCGACCGACTCCGAAGGCACCTATGCCTTTTCCGGTCTGCCGCTCACCGGCCTTTACGAGATCTCCTTCGCCCACGAGGGTCTCGCCGCCGAAAAGCGCACGGGCCTTGAGCTGCGCGCCGGGGGCACTGCGACGGCCGACGCGGTGCTTCAGCCGCTCGCGGTGGAAGACGCGATCACCGTCTACGGGACCGCCGAAGGGGTGCATGCCGATTCGCCCCAGATCGGTACCCGGCTGGACGCCGACCGGATCGCCGAGACCCCGATCCTCGGCGGCAAGGTGACCTCGCTGCCCCTGCTCTCCTCGGCGGTGCGCTCCGCCCGCGGCACAGGCGATCTTTTCTTGAACAACACGCTGTTCGTGATCGAGGGGGGTGGCCGGCGCCAGGCGACGTTTGTGATTGACGGCAGCGGCGCGGACGACTCGTGGGGCCGGCAGACGATCTTCACCAACGTGCCGCTCGCCGCGATTCAGGAATTCTCGGTCCTGACCAACGCCTTCTCCGCCGAATATGGCCGGACGACCGGCGGCGCGATCAACCTGGTCACCCGCGCCGGCACCCATGATCTGCGCGGCGATTTCGACCTCACCGCGCGTCCGGGCGGTCTCCAGACCAAGACTCCCGTCACCCAGCAGGACGCCCAGGACGAACTGTGGCAGGGGAGTGTCTTCGTCGGCGGGCAGCTGATTCCTGATCGGGCGTATTTCTCGTTCGGCGGCGAATACAACCGGCAGGATCGCGACTCGGTCATCACCTCGGCGTTGGCGCCCGGCGTGTTCACCGGCGAATATCGCCAGTCCCTTCTGTTCGGGCGGATCGACGCGGATCTCTCGCCCTCCCATCACCTAGTGGGGCGCGCCAATCTCGACCGCTTCACCGACTCGAACCCGGCCGACGCGGTGGGCGGCATCGCTCTGCCGAGCGCGGCGCGCACCTTCAAGCGGGCGGCCGAGGCGGCGCAGCTCGCGGAGAGCTGGGTGGCGAGCAGCTCCACCTCGAACGACGCGCGGCTGGTCTGGCAGAACGGCGATCCGATCACCGAGTTCGAGCCGGCGCATCCGTCGGTCCAGTTCGTCCGGCCGGGCGTCTCGACCGAAGGAGAGTCGCGCGTCGCCCATCTGACCAACCGGCAGGTACAGCTGGCCGACACGCTTTCGATCGTCGCGGGCGAGCATCTGATCAAGGCGGGCGGCGATTACGTGCGCTCCCGCTCGGGCGGCGACGGCCAGGAGTTCGGCTCGCCGTTCACGCTCGGCCAGTTCACCTTCAAGACGGGCATCTCGCCGACGATCCCGACCTCGGATCTCAAGCTCTCGGACGTGGCGCGCTTCACCCAAGGGTTCGGCAACGTCAACTACAAGGTGACCGAGTCGCTCTGGTCGCTGTTCGCGCAGGATGACTACCGCGTCCGGCCCGACCTGGTGTTGAATTTGGGTCTCCGTTACGACCGGCAGAGCCTGACCGACGCGACCGACAACATCTCGCCGCGGCTCGGCTTCGCCTGGACGCCGGGCAAGGCGGCGAAGACCACCTACCGCGGCGGCTTCGGCATCTACTACTCGGAGATCCGCGCCAACATCGTCGCCGGGTGGGAGCTGGGCGGCCCGCAAGGTTTCTTCAACTTCAGCGCCGCGCCCGGCCAGCTCGGCTTCCCGACCTCGCTCAACCCTCTGCCGGCCTTCCCGCCGGGCGCCGTGCTGCCGCCGCGCGACATCACGATCCGGCCCGGCCGCGCCTCGTTCTACAGCCGGTTCTTCGACGTTTCCCGGCTCTCCGGCTACCCCGACGAGCTCAAGAACCCTAAGACCGCGCAGGCTACGTTGGGTGTCGAGCGCGATCTCGGAGGCGGCTGGTACGGCAGCGCGGACGTAGTTCATGCCGTGACCACCGACATCGATCGCAACATCGATCTGAACGCCCCCTCGGCGTTTATCCGCACCACCCCGGGCCAGACCCGCTCGGCGGCCGCGGCCGATCTCACCCGGCCGATCGTCCCGGTGGCAAACGGCTACCGGCGCATCCTGGTCACGATCAACCAGGGCGAGAGCCGCTACGACGCGCTCCAGCTCGACCTGCGCCACGAGTGGTCGGGCCGCGGCTCGCTCCGCCTGTCGTACACCTGGTCGCACACCCGCAACAATTTCGAGGCCGACGCGCCGGGCGGCGATCCGAGCGACGCCCGCCTGCTCGGCTCGGAGTTCGGCGACAGCCTGCTCGATCAGCGGCACCGCGCGGTGATTTCGGGCGCCGCCCATCTGCCGTTCGGGTTCGTCGCGGGGGGCGTCGGAACGTACGCCACCGGCCGGCCGTACAACGCGACGACGGGAGCGGACAACAACGGCGACGGTTCGAACGCCGATCGTCCGGTGATCGACGGCCAAGTGATCGGCCGAAACGCCTTCCGGGGCGACGACCTGTACGACCTGACGTTGTTCGTCGAGCGCGGCTTCAAGGTCTCGGGAGCGGCGACGCTCACTCTCCGGGCAGAGGTGTTCAACGTCACCGATCACGAAAACGTGGTGGGCCGAAACGCTGTCTACGGCAACGCGACGAACGGCGTGCCGCTCGCGACGTTCGGCCAAGAGTTGGGAGGCATCGCGAACGTCGATCCGGGGCGTCAGTTCCAGCTCGGCGCGCGGCTGCGTTTCTAGCGCGATGATCGCGGCGGCCGATCTGCTCGCCGTGGCCGGGCTCGGCAAGAGCTACGGCCGCCGCCGCGTGCTCGACGGGGTGAGTTTTTCGGTCCGGCCGGGCGAGGTGCTCGGCCTGGTCGGACCGAACGGCGCGGGCAAGACCACCCTGTTCGGCTGCCTGGCCGGCATCCTCCCTGCGGATTCCGGCCGGGTGGCCGACGGAGCGGGCCGAACGCTCCCACCGCCCGGCCGCCGCGATCTCCTGTTCTATCTGCCGGACGGCATTCTCCCCTGGCCGGAGCAACGGTTGGATCGATTGCTCGTCCATTGGGGAAGCCTCTGGGGCGTTGCCTCGGAGCGCGAGCCCTCGCTCGAATCCCTGGTCGAGCGGCTGGATTTGCAACACCTCCGAAGCTCGCCGGCGGGCTCGCTTTCCAAAGGTGAGCGAAAGCGCTTCCTGTTGGCGCTTGCCCTCCTGACCCCGCAGCCGCTGCTGCTGCTCGACGAACCGTTCGACGGCCTCGACCTGCGCCAGACGCGCGACGTCGCGGCACTCCTCAAAGAGGTTGCGGCCGGAGGGCGCACGCTCTTTCTTTCGATCCATCAGCTGGTGGACGCCGGGCGCGTCTGCGACCGAATCGTCATGCTTTCCGACGGCAGGGTGGCGGGGGAGGGAACGCTCGACGCGCTACGCGAGCGGGCGGGGCTTGTCGAGGGCTCGCTCGAAGAGGTGTTTCTTGCCCTCACGTAAAAATGCTTCCGGGATCGGCGCGCTGTTTCGCCTCGACCTCGGCGAGCTGCTCGCCGCGCGCTCGTTCTGGCTGCTGCTCGCGATGATCGGACCGCTGGTGGGCCAGGCGTTCCTCACCGCGGTGGCCTCTTACGCCGAAGCGAGCGGCGCGGGCGGCGGACCGGCGGCGCTCGCTCAAGGGCTCTCGCCGCTCGACGGGATCGTCGTGCCGACCTTCGGCGCCTACGACCTCGCGGTCACGTTCCTGCTGCCGTTCGTCGCGATCCGCCTGCTCGCCGCCGAACGCGAAAGCGGCGCCGCGCTGCTGCTCTCTCAAGGTCGCATCGGCCTGCCCGCGCGGCTGGGCGTCAAGCTCGCCGTGCTCGGCCTCGGGGGGCTCGCCGCCGCGATTCCAGGACTTCTGGCGTTAGCGATCTGGCGCTCCTACGGCGGGCACCTCGCGACGCCGGAAACCGCCAACGTCCTGCTCGGCCATCTGCTCCACGCGCTGCTCGCGACCGGGATCGCCTTTGCCGCCGCCTCGGTCTGCCATTCGAGCGCAAGCGCTGCCATCGCGACGCTCGGCCTCACGGTGGGAGGCTGGGCGCTCGACTTCATTGCCGCCGGGCGCTCCGGCTGGGTCGCCGAGGCCGCGCGCTTCACCCCCGCCGCGGCGCTCCGCCGTTTCGAGCAGGGGGACCTGGCGCTCGCCCTGCTCGCCGCGCTGCTCATAGCGACCCTCGGCGCGCTTGGCTTTGCCGCCTTCGAGCTCGATCCATACGCCGGCCCCAAGAAGCGCCAGGTCCGCGCGGCCTTAAGCCTGATCCTGGCGCTCGGGGCCATCGCCGCGGTCTCGACCCTGCGCGCCGGCTGGGATCTCGCCGAGGATCATCGAAGCTCGTTCCCCCGCGCCGACGAGGCGGCCCTGCGGCGGATCGACAAGCCCATGCAGGTGAGCGCGAACCTTGCTGCGGAAGATCCGCGCCTCACAGACCTCGAACGCAACGTCCTCTCCAAGCTGCGCCGCGTACTCCCCGATTTTTCGGTGACGCTCGCCGCCGCCGGCCGTTCCGGCCTGTTCGATGGCCCGGGCTACGGCGAGGTCTGGTACCAGGTGGGCGAGAAGCGAGCGATGCTCCGCTCGACGATCGAGCCGGTCGTCCTTGCCCAGATCTACGAGCTGGCGGGCGTCGCGCCGCCCGGGCCGGATACCGACCCGGCCTATTCCGGATACCCGCTTGCCGCCGTCCCGCGCGGCGCCGCGCTCCTTTTCTACCTCGCCTGGCCGTTGGTCGCGGGCCTCGCGTTTTTTACTCGCGACCGCTGGAGATCGAAATGAAACGACCCACCCTGCTCGTGCTCCCCGCGCTCCTCGTCGCCCTCACCCTCCCGGCACTCAGCGCGCCGCCGAAACCGGCACCCAAGTCGAAGCCCGCGGCCAAAGCCGCACCTAAGAAGGCCGAGAACTTACCCGTCCGAGTCGATCTCTCCAAAGAGAAAGAGGGGACCGAACCGGTCCGGTTCCTAGCGATCGTCGGCGACTGGTCGATCGCCAAAGAGGAGGGCAAGCCGGTCCTCCTGGTGGACGGCCGCACCTGGAAGAACGGCCAACCGGCAGGAGGCCTCGCCGACAAGGCGCGCGCGATCTACGGCTCGCGCCACGAGGATTTCATCGACAACGTGAAGGCGTTCGCCTATTTCCCCTACGCCGTGGCGCACGACGTTCCCGACTTTCATGACGGCACGATCGAGATCCGCTTCCGCCTTTTGGGAGGAGCCCTCGACCAGTGCGCGGGCATCCTGTTCAACTTGAAACCGAACGGCGATTATCTCGCGGTGCGGGTGAACGCAAAGGAAGACAACCTGGTGCTCTGGAAGTTCGAAAACGGCAAGCGGAGCTTCGTCCAGAAAGGAGTCCACGACGCCCCGATCCCGTTCAAGCAGTGGCACACGATGAAGGTCGCCGTCCACGGCACCCAGCTCGAAGCCTGGTACGACGGCGAGAAGTTGCTCGATCGAACCCTCGAAGCCCCGGTCTCCGGCAAAGTTGGCGTCTGGTCGAAGACCGACAGCATCTCGGAATTCGCCGATTACGTCGTGACGCCGGGAGCGGCTCCTACACCCGCTCCGACGAAGGGGCCGGGGGCGCCATAGTGCAGATCGGCCGAAAGCTCGTCTCCGGCCCCTCGATAACGACGCCGCTCGGCGGTGCGTTCGATACGCTGGACACACTCGTCGGCGGCGCTTTGATCGGCTTGGTCTATTTCTCGGGGCTCAGTCGGCGCTTTGCCTCATCGGAGCCTTAGGGCACGAGATCGAGAGTCGCGACGGTGAGCACGTCGCCCTTCACCTCGCCGGTCACGTCGGCCCGCAGGTGGTCCTTCTTCGTCGAGGCTTTGAGCGCGGCGAGCGCCTTTTCTGAACCGGCCGCGTCGAGCTTCAGGTATTGGCCTTCCGCTGTGTAGATGCCGTAGCCGCTCTTCGAGCATTGAAGCGCGCAGTCGCGGGTGTGGGCGTCGGGGTTTGCCTTGGCTTTGACGGAGCAGCCCTGGTCGATCAGCGAGACGTTCTTCCAGGTGGCGGCGGATGCCGGGATCGCGAGCAGCGCGAAAGCGAAAGCGGCGGCGATGGCGGTGTGTGCGGTGCGGTTCATGGTTCCTCCTCGAGTTAGGTTCAACTTTCAGCGCGCGGCAGGAACGGCCGCGCGCCATTCGGTCAGTTTGGCGAGGGTGAAGGCACCGAGCGCGAGCACGATGTCGCGTACGGCAAGGTCGTAGAACATTCCGGTGGAAACCAGCTGGAGCGCGATCGCGAGCAGCCAGGCTGAGACGATGTAAGCTCCCAGGCGCGTCCATTGAGTGAGCACCAGCAGGCCCGCCGCCATCTCGATGACGCCGATTACGCCGAAGAAGGTGGCCGAAGAGAACGGCAGCAGGTTAGCCATCCAGGGGGCCAGGTACATGTCCCAGTTGGTGAGCAGATTGAAGAACTTGTCGAGGCCGGCGAGAAACGCCATCAGGCCGAAGCCGATGCGGAGCAGCCGGCGTGCGAGGTCGAGACCGTTTTCGGTGTTGGTCATGTCAAATTCCTCCCACCTGTACGGAGTCGCGACGCCGCGATCGGTTACAGGCCGGCCCGGCGAAACATTTTTGTAACCTTTCGCCCTCGATGGACTCTGTAGGTGGAGATGAATGCACCCAGTCTCGTTCCTGCCGCCCCCAACGCTCCCGCGACCCCGCCGGAGCTTTCCGACGAAGAGCTGGCGCGCCGCATCGTCTCGGGCGAGAAGGAGCTGTTCGAGTTGCTGATGCGGCGGCACAACCAGCGCTTGTTCCGTGTAGCGCGCGGCGTGGTGGATAGCGATCTCGAAGCCGAAGACGTGTTGCAGGACGCCTGGGTCCGCTCCTACGAGCACCTCGCGGAGTTCCGCGGCGAAGCGCAGTTGACGACTTGGCTGTCGAAAATCGCTCTCTACGAGGCGCTCGCCCGAAAGCGACGGGCGCGGCGTTTCGTTGGCCTGGCGAGCGCGGATCGCACCCCCGCGGAGGATCCTTGGATGTCAGGGATGTCAGAAGTCGATGAGCCCGAGGCCGCGACGCCCAATCCCGAGCAGGCCGCTTGGTCCGGAGAGCTGCGCGCGGCGCTCGAACGGGCGGTGGGGGCGATGCCCTCCCGCTATCGCGCGGTCTTCCTGATGCGCGAAGTCGAAGGGCTCTCCACGGCAGAGACCGCCGCGAGCCTCGACCTCTCGCTCGAAGCGGTGAAAGTCCGCCTCCATCGCGCCCGAGCCCGACTGCGCGACGACCTCGAACGCCGTTTAGGTTTTGCCGCCCACGAGGCCTTCAGCTTCGCCGCGGAACGCTGCGACCGGGTGGTGGCCGGAGTGCTTGCGCGGATCGGCTGATCGCCCATCCCGTCAGGCCCCCGACCACCGTCAGGCATAGGCTTGGCGATGCCTCAGCGGCTGTTTGTATGTTCGTGGATCCAGCGGAACCCCCCACCCACCAACCGGAATTCCGGCGGATCGATCCGGCGCAGTTGCGCCTGAACGGCGTGACCGTCGAAATTCCCTTCGATCGCGAGGGTCTTCGGATCGATCCGCCGGTAGGTGAGCACCGAGCTCCAGCGGGGATCGTCGATCTTCGCCAGAGCCAGCCGCAGGCCGCCGGGATTCGGCTCGAGTAGGAAACGCTCCCGCGAGCCGCCGGTGAGGATCGCCAGGGTCTGGGGCTGATCGAACACCACCCGCTGCCAGCGGGTCCCGTCCGTGATGGATAGCGGCCGCTCCTGCCCGTCGAGAATGAATTCCTCGACGTTCCAGATACCGTGGAGAGGCCGCTTCGGCGCTTGTCCTAACCGCTGCCACCGCTCGCGCGCCTGAAGCAACGGGGCGACGGCGAAGACGAGGATGAAAATCAGGGGCAGTGCCACTCTTGCCCAGCGGAGCCACCTTTTTTCGGCGTACGGTCGGACCGGAGCCGCCTCCACCGGGCGACCGAGAACGAACAGGTTCGCCAACCTTCTCAGGTCGGGGAGGACGAGGAAGACGGCCAGTGCGAGGAGGTGAGAGGAAAACAGCTTGACCGGCACGTCGTAGCAAAAATTCAGCACGACGACGTGGATGAAAACTCCTACGCCGACCAAAGCTCCCAACAGCGCGGTTCGACGGAAGACGAGAAGGAACCCACCGAACATCTCGGCCAGGCCGGTAAAGATTTTGTAGGCGGTCGAAGCCCCCAGGAAGGACCAGAAGAAGCCCTCCAGAGAAGAGTCGCCGATGGGCTGCAGAAGGCGGTCGAGCGTCAGGCTCCCGCCCTGGAGCGGAAAGACCTTTACCGAACCGTAGGCGAACATCCAGAACGCGAGCGCGAAGCGAACGTAGACGTGGAGCGCCTCCTGGAGCCGAACGTAATGAGGGCGCTTGCGGTCGAGAAGCGTCCAGATCGCCGTCGCCGTCAACGCCAAAAGAAAGAAGCAGAACACCTGGACGTAGTTGTACGTCGTGTCGCCGCTGCCGTTGGGGAGCACGCTGGTATCCGCTTGGAACACCGCGTGGCCCACCGAAGGGACGAGAAAATCCCAGAACGCCAGATAGGGCCGGACGACCCAATCGGGAAGCGGCATGAAGTACAAGGCATAGGTGGTAGTGCACAGGAGGAGATAGGCGAAGGCGAGGCGGAAAAGAACTCGCCGGGCGAGGCTCCAGCGAGTCATCACCGGAGAGTCGGGCTCCAAATGGTCCAAGGGGTCGGCCATGTCATCCTCCTTTGCCAGACTCGTCCCGTCGGGTTCGTTCGCGCGGATCGGTCGAGGGCTTGGATCGAGCGATGGGGCCAAGAGTTCCCGGGCGTGTCGACGACGCGAGGATTGAGTGTTTTCAGAGAGGAGGGTGAAAGACTAGGGCTTCACCGGAAGACGGAGAAGCTCATGGCAATACGTTTGGTACGGCCGGCGGTAGGAGTCCTCGCCCTCGTGTCCCTCGGGGCCGGCGGATGCACCTCGAACCCACCGCTCAAGCTTCAAGTCACAAATTGGGACCTCGGCCTCACGGTGGGAGGGAGCCATCGGGTCGAGGCGATCCTTTCCAATCACGGCAAGACCGACTATCGGTTCGAGAAGGGATCGGGCCTTTACTACTCGATCGGCTGCCACAGGTCGATCGATCCGCCGAAACCGCTCGAATCGGCCATCGGCGCCGTAAGCGGGGTCGTAGGCGGCGTCTTCGGCGGCGTCGCGGACATGCGTCCCGATCCCACCGATCCGTTCTACTGCCGCGCGGCGCCGCCCGCGGTGATCACCCTCCCGGCGGGCGGGAGCCTGCCGTTCTCGACGTTCGTCGATGTTCCCTCCCGTTGTGTCGAAGGGAGCGCCGAGGTCGAGGTGTATTTCTCGGCGCTGGACTCCGGCCGGAAATGCCCGGGCATCTGGCAGGGCGAAGTCGGGCACGTCAAGCATCGAGTACCGCTCCGCCATCTTGGCGAGGAGGAGAGAATCGCTCCGACCGCTTCCCCGGCGGCGCTCAAATGCTCGCTCGCCATGGACGGACCGAACCTCACGGTCAAGCTCAAGAACCCCAGCGCCAAACCGTGGCGCGCCCGGACCGTTCCCGCGCTGGAGCTGCTCTTGAGAGAAGAAATCAACATCACCCTCTACTGGTCGCCGCTCTCGCTCGCCGAACCGCCCGGTCCTCTCCCCATCGACCGCACCGATCTCCTCGACCTACCGGCCCACGGCGAGCTGGTGCGGACGGTGAGCTTGGTCGACCTCCCCTGGTCCGAGGACTACTCCGGCAAATGGCCGACGCAACGCCTCGAAAAACTGCCCCAAGGTTCCTACCAGGTCCGGATGAGGCTCGAAGTCCTGGGCGGCAAATCCTGGGAGTTCCACTGCGGGGTGGCGAGCTACGAGCTGGGGAATAGCTAAAACCGCCGGAACACCATCACATATTCGCCGTTCGCCCCCGGCCGTTGACCCGCGATGTAGACGCGGTTCTCGGGACCGAAGGCGAGGTCGGTTCCGAGGAAGAGCTGGGCTTCGTGGTAGGCGTCGGGATAGGTGGGAAGCGCCGCGCGGGCGCCGCGGCCGAAGATGCGGATCAGATGACCTTCGCGGTCGAAGACCGACACGCGCTCGGGGCTCCGTGGGTCGCGTCCGAGCCTTCGACCACCCAGACGGTGCCGTCCGGCGCCGCGCGCGGCGCTTCGGGGGCGGTGAGCTCTCCGGGCCGCAGGCCCGGCCCGACGAGGCGCGCTCCGGCCTTGCCGTCCGCCGGCAGGCGCCAGAGCGCTCCGGCGGAGACGACCCACAGCGTTCCGTCCCGCGCGATGTCGAACGCCAGGATGCTGTCGAAATCGGTTCCGGCGATCGAGGCGATGCGCTGTTCGAGCTTCCCCGTGGCGCTATAGCGCATGATCGTGGCCCGGGCCTCCACCCACAGCCTCCCTTGGGCGTCGAAGCGCAGAAAATCCGGGTAGGTGTCCATCCCCTGGGCCTCGCCGATCGTGCCGAGCACTTGCTTTTCGGCGCCGATGAGGCGGATCTCGGGGTAGTTCACGTAGGTCGCGGCGAGCCGGCCGCTGCTCGCGTCCCGCGCGGCCCCTTTGGCCTGGTCCGGCAGCTCGAAGCCCGAGATCTCGCCCGAGGGTGTCAGGCGGGCGATCCGCTGGCCGCAGGTGTCCGACAGGTAGAGGTTGCCCTGATCATCGACCTCGATTTCACCGCTGCCGCAGGCGGTCGGATTGGCCACGGTCTTTTCGTAGCGCAGCCCGGAGACGACGCCTCGGATAACGATCTGGGTCGTCTCCGCCCCGAAGGCGAGGCCGGTGGCGACCAGGGGAAGCGAGTCGCTCGTTTCGCCCTCTCCCAAGTCGCCGAAATGGAGCGGCGCCGCCGCGACTTTCTGCGGCCGGGTCTCCGTTGTCACCTTCCCCTCGGCGTCCTTCTTGGTGAACGTCTCGGTCGCCTGCACCAGGTCGAGGCGCAACCCTTCCAGAGCAGCGCCGGAGCTGTTGCCGAGGATCGCCTTCGCGGTCAGCTGGCCCGCGGCAAATGCCGCGCCGTCGAGCGTCAGGCGAAA
Source organism: Thermoanaerobaculia bacterium (assembly GCA_035607435.1). Lineage (GTDB taxonomy): Bacteria > Acidobacteriota > Thermoanaerobaculia > Multivoradales > UBA5704 > DASYKS01. Next base: position 11,817 of record DATMZU010000264.1, read on the forward strand.
GGGCTTCGGGGCGCCGGGAACGGTGAGAGCGAACGAGCCCCCATCGAACTTCTGGCCGCCGGCCGAGATCTTGATCTCAAAGGGAAGGCCGGCGGTGTAGGCCGCCCCCACGGCGTTGGGCGCGAGCAGGGAAGGGAGCGGCCCGGAGAAAAGATACGGCGCGCTTTCCGGGTGCGCGGCCGGCGCCAGCAGGAGGAGGGTAGGGAGAGTGAGGAGCAGAGATCTACGCATGGGAGCCTCCACGGAACCGAAAAACGCTAGCCGAAAAACGGGGTTCCGGGCAACCGGCTCGCGGCGCGTGAAGCGGTTCGTTGGCCTCCTCGCTTTTTTCAGGCGCCTTCGACAGCCGCCGGAATCCACTGCCCGGCGTGGAGTCGGTTGCCGACCCTTGGCGCTCGCGGCTATCCTTCAGGCACTTTTGGCTTTCTTTTCAAAGGAGGAACTCTCATGTCGAGCTCGCTCTCGAAGGCGCTGGTCGCCGAATTCATCGGCACGTTCGCTCTGATCTTCATCGGCGCCGGGGCCGGCGCGTTGGGGATCGGCGGGTTGGTGGGCGTCGCGTTCGCCCACGGCCTGGTGATCGTCGGTTTCGCCTACGCCTACGGCCACATCTCGGGTACCCACATCAATCCGGCGGTCACCCTCGGCCTGCTCGCGGCGGGAAAGATCGAGGCCGGCAAGACGGCGGCCTACGTGGTGGTCCAGATCCTCGGCGGCCTGGTTGCGGCGTTCACCCTCCGCTGGGTGCTCGGCGGCGTGGTCGGCGGCCTGGGTGCCACGACGCTCGCCCAGGGTCTGCAGATCGGCGACAGCACGGTGACGATCACGCCGCTGATCGGCGTCGTGCTCGAAGCGATCCTCACCTTCTTCCTGGTCAACTCGGTCCTGAACGCCGCGGTGAGCGGCAAAGCGGGCGGCCACGCCGGGCTCGCGATCGGCTTCACGCTCACGTTCGCGATTCTGATGGGCGGCCCGCTCACCGGAGCCAGCCTGAACCCGGCCCGCTCGATCGGACCGGCGCTCGCCTCGGGCAACACGACCGACCTCTGGGTCTACCTCGTCGGCCCGGTACTCGGCGGAGTGGTCGCGGGATTGCTCTACCGCGGGGTGTTGGAAGACTGAGGAGCTTGCCGCCTGAATCGCCCAAAGCGATTGCCGCCCCTCAGCTAATTGAGCACGTGGGGCACGGCGAGCGAGAACGGGGCGATCTCGGCGTCGAACTGCGTGCCGCTCTCGGTCGCCATCCGGTAGGCGCCCTGCATGGCGCCTACCGGGGTGGTGAGCGGGCAGAAACTGGTGTACTCGAACATCTCGCCCGGGGCGAGAATCGGCTGCTCGCCGACCACGCCGAGCCCGGTCACCTTCTGTTCTAGGCCGTCCGCGTCGGTGATGAGCCACTCGCGGGAGAGCAGCTGCGCGGTTTCGTCGCCGAGATTCGAGATCCGCACCCGGTAGGCGAAGAAGAAATAATTCTCCTGCGGCGCGCTCCGTTCGGAGTCGTAGTAGCTCTGAACCTGGACACGGATGCCCTGGGTGGTGCAATCGCTCATCGCGGCAAAATTATAGGCGAGACAGAGGGCTTGCTGAACGGGAAGGTTGCGTGAGGACGGGGCGCAACTGTCTGAGCCGAAGGCGAGTTTTGCGCCCCGCCAGCAACGCAAACTTCCCGTTTAGCGAACCGTGACCCGGACTCGGTGCCAGGCGTTGTTGGCGTAGCCCTTGAAGTTCCAGACCTCCGAGGCGGCGCGCGGCTGGGTCTGGGCCGAGCGGTCGAATGCGCGGACCACCAGCTCGTGCTCGCCGGGTTCGAGATCGACCCGCGCCGAAAACAGCCGCCAGCTCCAGGCCCCCTCTTCAACCCCGAGATCCGCGGCGCGCCAGGTGCGGCCGCCGTCGATCGACAGGTCCACCCGCTCGATCCCCCGGCCGCCGCCGACGTAGGCATAGCCCGACACCTCGACCTCTCCGGCGGCCACCGCGCCCGGCGCGGGGCTCGAAATCACCGAGGTGACGGGCATCTCGCCGAGCATCAAGCCGCTTTCCCAAACCACGTTGGTCGGATTGATCCAAGGGGGAAACAGCCGGTAGGCGTGGGCCTGGAAGTAGTTCTCCGACGGCTCGTCGCGCAGCCGGATCTCGGCGAGCCACTTGACGCTCCGCGCGCCGAGATAGCCGGGGACCACCGCGCGCAGCGGAAATCCGTGTGCGGGAGGCAGCTCTTCGCCGTTCATCGTGTCGGCGAGCAGCACCTCGCGCGCGAGCGCTTTCTCGATCGGCACCGAGCCGCCGAACGCGAAGCGGCGGCCGAGTCGTTCGGTCTCGTCGATGCCGACGAATTCGACGTGCCGCGCCTCGGGCAACGGCCCCGCCGCGGCGAGCACCTCGGCGAGCGACCAGCCGCTCCAGGCCGCGTTGCCGATCGCCTCGGCGTGCCATTCGAGCTCGCCCGGTGTCGGGGCGACCGCGATCAGCTCGCTTCTTCGATTGCCCGCGCATTCGAGCGCAGCGACCACCGAATGGCGCCGGTAGTTGCTCGACAGATCCTGAAGCGACAGCTCAGTTTCCTGGCGCACCAGGCCCGAAATGCGCAGCCGCCAGCTTTCGGCGGAGGCTTGGGGGATGGCGCCGTGACTGCGGACGAAGAACCGCTCGACCGGCGTGCGTTGCGCGGCGCCCAGTTCGGCGAGCGGCGAGCCGCCGTTTAGAGGATCTTCCTGGCGGGTGATGAAGTCGGGATGCTTTCCTTCGGGACTCAAAAAGTGCTCCTAGTCGTCATACGAGAGCTGCCGCTCGCGGCGGGCGAACGAGCCGTCCGCCTGCGGCTCGAAAACCGAGCAGGTGGTCATTTCGCCGCCGTAGATGTGGAGCGTGATCGCGGTCTGCCCAGCGCTGTCGTTGGCCAGGATGTGGTACTCGTGCGGCGGGATCAGCGAGCCCGACGAGCCGGCGCTCGCGTGGATCCGCTCGCACTCTTCGAAGCGGCACGCCTCGCTCTCGCCGAGGCGCTCGAACCGGGTGATTTCGAGCTCTCCTTCGACCACCCCTTCGACGCACCAGAGGCCGGAATGGTCGTGCAGTCCCGTGCGCTGGCCAGGACCCCAGACCATCACCACGGCGGTATAGCCCAGCTCTTCCGAGCGATGCAGCAGGTGCCGCGCGTACTTTTCGGGACAAGAGCGCAGGCAGCGCTCCGGCAGCAGCAGGCTCCGCTCGGCGATCATCCGGCCAAGCTCATGTTTCACCCGCTCGGTGATCGCATCGACCGACTGCAAACGGACCGCGTCGTCGAGGCAGCCCACCAGCGCGTGGACGCTCTGTTCCAGGACCGGACCGGCCATCGTGGCTTCCATCGATCAGCTCCTCAATCCTTTTCCAGATAGGTGTATCCCGCGAGCCCCTCTTCGTAGCGGCGCAACAGGTTGCGGCTCTCTTCGAGCGTCATCCGCTTCGCGCGCACCGCCGTCTCGGTCGCTTGGCGCACCCGGGCGACCAGGTGGTTCTTGTCGTAGCGCACATAGCGCAGGACGTCGCTCACCGTGTCGCCGCTGATCACCCCTTCGATCTCGTAGTCGTCGTCCGGATGGAGCGCCACGTGGACCGTGTTGGTGTCGCCGAACAGGTTGTGCAGATCGCCCAGAATCTCCTGGTAGGCACCGACCAGGAACGCCCCAAGATAGTACGACTCGTGGTTCAGGCGATGCAGCTCCAGGGTGTTTTTGACGTCGCGCCGGTCGATGAAGCGATCGATCTTGCCGTCCGAATCGCAGGTGATGTCGGCGAGCACCGCGCGCTCGGTCGGCTCTTCGAGCAGCCGGTGGATCGGCAGGATCGGAAACAGCTGGTCGATCGCCCACGAGTCGGGCAGCGACTGGAACACCGAGAAATTGCAGAAGTAGGTGTCCGCGAGTTGCCGCTCCAACCCTTCCAGCTCCTCCGGCACCTCTTTGAGCGTGCCCGCGATCCGCAGCACCTTCTGGCTGATCGCCCAGAACAGGTCCTCCGCGAGGCCCCGGTATTCGAGCGTCAAGTGCCCCAGGTTGAACAGGGAGAGGCAGTCGTCGCGGTACGAGATCGAGTCGTGGTAGGTCTCGATCAGGTTCTTCCGCGACACCTCCCGGTAGGTGTCGTACAGATTGCGCAGGGGAGTCGGCGCGTCGCCCGGCGGCTTTTTCGGCTTGCCGTATTCGAACTCCGAGACGCCGAGCACGTCCACCACCAGCACCGCGTGATGCGCGACCGTCGCGCGCCCGGATTCCGAAACCAGCGTCGGATGCGGCACCCCCGCCGGATCGCAGACCTCCATTACGCCGTAGACGATGTCGTTGGCGTACTCTTGAAGGGTGTAGTTGAGGGACGAGGCGAAATTGGTCTGCGAGCCGTCGTAGTCAATCCCCAAGCCGCCGCCGACGTCCAAGTAACGGAGCGGAGCGCCCAGGCGGACGAGGTTAACGTAGACCCGCACGGCCTCGCGAAGGGCGTCTTTCACCGAGCGGATCGACGAGATCTGGCTGCCGAGATGGAAATGGACCAGCTGCAGGCAATCGAGCATCTCGTGCTCACGCAGGTATTCGACCGCGGTCAGCAGATCGCGTCCGCCGAGGCCGAACTTCGAACGATCGCCGCCCGAGGCCTCCCAATGCCCCGCGCCCTTGGCCGACAAGCGGGAGCGGAAACCGATCCGCGGCGCGATCCCCGTGCGGTTCGCCATCTCGCGGATCAGCGGCAGCTCGGACGGCTTTTCGACCACCAGGATCACCGTCCGGCCGAGCTTCGAGGCGAGCAGCGCCGTCTCGACGTACTCCTCGTCCTTGTAGCCGTTGCAGATGATCAGCGCGTCCTCGTCTTCGAGCATCGCCATCACGGCCATCAGCTCGGGCTTGGAGCCCGCTTCCAGCCCATAGTGGTATGGGCGCCCGTATTGGACCAGGCGCTCGACCAGATACCGATCCTGGTTCACTTTGATCGGATAGACGCCGCGATAGGTCCCCTGGTAGCCGTATTCGTTGATCGCATGCGCGAACGCCTCGTTCAGCTCGACCACGCGGGCCTTGATGATCTCGGAGAAGCGAATCAGCAGCGGCAGGCCGATGCCGCGCTCGTGGACCTCATCGACCAGCTCTTTGAGGTCGATCTCGGCCGTGCCCGGGCCGCCGGGATGGACGGCGACGTTGCCCAGGGCGTTGACGGAGAAATAGCCGTTCCCCCAGCCGCGGATGTTGTACAGGTCTTGCGATTCGGCACTGGTCCAGCGGCGATTCAAAGTGGGCGCGGTCATTTCGGGTTCGGGACTCCTCTCGCGAGCCGCGCCGGGGAATCGGCCTGTCTGGCGTCGAGCGAAGCGGGACTCTAACAAAGATTTGGCACGTTCCAAGAGGAACGCGGTATCGGGGGTCGGTAACGGCCAACCTGGCGTACGATCGGAGAACCAACCGCTCCCGGGGATCGAGCCATGCGCAACGGGTACCCGCTCGTCGAGCTGCACCGCCATCTGGACGGCAACGTCCGCCTTTCAACCGTCCTCGCCCTCGCCCGCGAGCACCGGATTCCACTGCCCGCGACGACCGAAGAGGCCCTGCGCCCCCACGTCCAGGTGATGAGCCCAGAGCCCGACCTTCTCGGCTTCCTCGCCAAGTTCGCGCTGCTGCGCCGGGTGATGGTCGATCTCGCCGCCTGCCGCCGGATCGCCCGCGAAAACGTCGAGGACGCCGCCCGCGAGGGGATCGACCACATCGAGCTGCGCTTCAGCCCCTTTTTCATGGCCGAGGAGCACGAACTCGATCCGCTCGCCGTTGCCGAAGCGGTCTGCGACGGCGTGGCCGAAGGCCTGGCTCACAACCCCCAGGTGAGCGCCAAGCTGATCGGGATTATCTCGCGCAACTACGGCCCCGACATCGGCTGGATCGAGCTCGAAGCCGCCATCTCCTGCCGCGACCGCGGCGTGGTCGCCCTCGACCTGGCCGGCGACGAAGCGAACTTTCCCGGCACCCTGTTCGTCGATCACTTCCGCAAAGCGCGCGAAGCCGGCCTCCGCACCATCGCCCACGCGGGCGAGGCGGCCGGAGCCGAAAGCGTCCGCCAGGCGATCGAGGAGCTGGAAGTCGAACGCATCGGCCACGGCATCCGCTCGGTCGAAGACGAATCCCTCCTCGACCTGATCGCCGAGCGCGGCATCGCCCTCGAAGTCTGCCCGACCAGCAACGTCCAAACCAGCACGGTCACTTCGCTCGCCGACCATCCCCTTCCTTTCTTCCTCGCTCGTGGCCTGCGCGCTACCTTGAGCACCGACGACCCCTCAATCAGCGGCATCGATCTCGCCCACGAATACCGCGTAGCGGCGGAGGGGCTGGGATTGTCGGAAACGGAGCTGCGTGTGTTGCAGGAGAATGCGCTGGAGGCGGCGTTTTTGACGGAGGAGGAACGGGCGGGGGTGGGGCGAAGAAGAGCCTCGAATCGAGAGCCATAGAAAGACCAAACTGCGTCCCTGAGAGTAGTTGACGTCACCAGAACAGCCCTCGCGATTCAAAACTAGTCGTCAAGGCCAGATGCAAACAGTGCCCTCGCACCTCCTCACAAATTGGTGGCTGTCAAAAAGGGCGCGCCTTCCTTCTCTTCCATCCTGTGATTGGCAACTTTACTCTCAGCCTAGCTGGCTGTCGGCTAGCAGAGTTGCCAAGGCCGAGATCGCCACCCCTATACCCTTTAACAACCTAAGCACGCCTTCAAAGGACAACAGCTCCCTTCCTCCCCGAGTTTTCCACCGAGGCAGGTCAAGTTCATTGCTTAAATCTGTCGTCACCAAGAAATAAGCCGAAAGTAGTAAGAAAATCATGAACGCCACCGCCGCAAACGACACAATTGCCATTCCGTTTTGCGCACCCCGAGAGACGCTACGAGAAATCGAGACAAGAGAATAAACAAACGTCAGTAGAGGTAAGGCAGCCACCTCTGCCACAGAGCTAAACCGACTAGCAAATCTTAACTCGGCCTCGCTAACCGACCCCTTATGCCTTCGCCCGATAAAGAAGGACGGCGCGTCACTAAGGGCAAGAAAGAAAGCAACCGCATAAGGCAATAACGACAGAATTCTGTCTGACATTGTTCCCCTTCTTAGTCGCTGGCCAAATCTAAGGCACCACTGATTTTCTGCCTCTCACCCACGCGCGACGCCATGCATCGAAACCTCACCATCCCGCATTCTTTGGAGGTCCTAGAAATCTCAAGCTCATGAGGCTCCGATGCCATCTGACCGCCAAAAATCTCAAGTGCGAGTTTGTGACTCGTTCTAGGTTGCAAGGAGCGACCCTTCGGGCATACCCGGAAAGAGTCTGGGCATTCAACTTCTAGTTCCGTCACACTCCTCTCCTCAATAGCCGAGACCGCAAATTCGTACGCACAGAGCCATCGCGCCTCTCGCCACAGTCTCGTAATCTCTAGAATCCCCGCCTCTTTAGAGGCCCAACAATAGAGGAAGAATCTCCCGTGAAAGTCATGGAAGAAATGGTGCCCCTGCATGTCCTGGTCTGAACTCAGGCGAACAAGACGCTCTTTTAACTCACGATGACTCGGCATTCCCTTGCCGTCCCTTTATGCATAAGTTTCGAGGAAATCCACAACGAAGTCCTTTGGCAGTAATCCGCCTGCCTGTGAGTAAAGCGACTCGAGGCAGACGGGCCATTTCGCAGCGGTTCGTATACTGGTAAGTGGTCGTCTCTGGTCAGCATATCTTTCAATTGTAAAAACCTCGCCTGCCTGAGTTTCAACCTGTGCTACGCGAAACCCATGGTCGGAGATCTTCACTTCTCGAAGGCTACTCCCTGTTCGCTCCTCAAAAATCAGCCTACGATCTGACTCAACTACGGTCAACAGCGCAGATGACGCGCCGCAATATTCAGAGACTAAGGCGAAGAATTTCCGAATGCCCATCAATTCGGTTGGCCAAAATAGCACCTTAAGGCCTGATGTTTCGAAGATCTGCAGTCCCAAAACAAGCCCCTGATCATCGTCGCTAGAAAGCAAAAAATCTTCGCGCCTTTCCGGCCCGTTCTCAGAAACCACCCAAACTTCCAATAAACCTTCGATTTGACGCTCCGGCCGAACCAGCCTAAATCCTGCTCTCTCGGCAAGCGTTAGGCGAGCAGTCAAGCTTGGAGAAATTACGCCAGCTGAACTTAAGACAGAGCCAGCGAGGCCCGATGCATGCCGAAGAGTCTCGTGAAGCTCCAATAGTTTTTCCTGCTGCTCTATAAGCATAGCCTCAATTCGTTCTTCCTTCTGGCCTCTCCTTTGCTCACCAATATCACTGAGCGAAACAGGTATCAGATCCTCCACATCCCAAAGACTCTCTGACGCGCCAAGCTTGAAGAGGCGCTGATACTCCCGAAAAACATGCGCGAACTCGCTATTCCGAATCGCAGCCCGAAGAGAAATCATTGGCTCATCGAGCTGTCCGAGATCTCTTCCGCGATCCAGTTCATTTTGAATTTCACGCATGTACGACCCAACAAGCGACCAGTACCTTGCGAATCGCTCCACCAGTTGATTGAGGTTTCCCGGCCGCTTACCGCCTCCCGTAAGGAGAGACAGCAAGAAAACAGTTCTTGGGTGGCATAACAAAGGCAAGCTGACTCCGGCCAGATTTTGCTCAACTCGCAACTCCATCGTTGCTTGCGAGCGCCACGCAACTTTATGCATCGCATAAGTTCGCGTCATATGTACGAGAAACGGCGAGGTATTTTGAGGTCTGGCTGAGCAGTTGTAAGTCTCTACGAACGACAGGTTCAAGGCGTCAGCAATATTTGCCAGCTTATCTTCTTTATCAGGTCTAGTTGCATTCAGTGCGGCCAAAAATCTACCGTTGCTATCTCTCAGCTTTGTGGATGTCTCGGCAATGTCGAGTAAGGAAAGGGGGTTGACAAAGTGGGGCGACGAAAGCATCTCGCGAACGACCGTCAGAAGCCTATTTGTCGAAGAAACCGCGACATAATCACGCTCACGCAGATTACTGAATCGGTCGTAGACATTGTGAACCAATGAAGGTCTATCCCAACTTTTAACCATTCGTCCCGCAATTTTCTTTCGCGACAGCAGATGAAGGTTGCTTGAGAGGCGGCGCTTTACATATTCAAGTATCTCTACTGCGGCGCCGGGCAAAATTGTCACAGCTTCACGGTTCTGCCTCAGCAGAACCATGGCCGCACGAGCGAAAGATATCTCGGTCATTACTCTTCGCGCATGAATCTTATCATCCATTTTTTTGGGCGCGCCAAGCGAGACCTGAAGTAATTCGCACAAGTCAAGTGAAAAGGTGGGAGCGGCTCCATTATCGATCAGTCGCGATATCTGGCGAAGCTGATCGATCGAGTCATCCAGTTTGCGGCAGAAGCCATTTATGACATTTGCTCGATCTCCCTGGGATCCACTTTTCACAACCCCATCCACGTGGCGCCCAAGAAGCCCCTTAGCATCAGCATCCTGTGACCTTAATAGCATTCTATTCATTGGAGAGATCTTCTCCTCAGAATTTCTATCACGTCAGGGTTAAAGTCCACTCTAAAGCCTGGGCTATCGGCACAGGACGCCAAGAGTTCCTCAATACGTGACCAGCTATACCCCTGGCCTTCACTTAGCGAATGCGCAAGACAGCCAGCGGCGGGTGTTAGCAAGAGCGGGCGGAAGATCACGGCGTCAGATAAACCCGGGATCAATGAATTTCTGACCGATTCTGTAAAAAGGCTCGCAAGAAGGCTAGATCCCTGCAATAAGCGGCCCTGCAGCAAGACCGTAATGCACTCCCTGCCAAAGCCCGAGCACCTCAGGCGCAAGTTTTCAATAGATGCAACGCAAGAATGAGCTAACAGAATAGCTGCTTGCTGAACCAGATCTCGACAGACCATATTTCTACCTGCTTCTGCCAATTCAACTACCAGCCTACCCAACTTAGAGACTTCAACCCGCAAGCTATTTTCGATGCGCCGGCGGCGAATCCAAGCCGTAAGAGTTTCCGCGGTAGCTCCAATTTCTTCAATGATTGGAGAGCTGAGGGCTAAAGGCGCTCGTCCATCGAACTCCTCAAACAGCCTATATAGGAGTTGCCTTCCCAGGAAATAGGCCCCTCCGTCATTCCCAGAAAGCAGCCCCCATCCTCCTGCGCGACTACTTGTATGCCAATTGCGCAGTCCGGATGCAAAAGCATGAGCAAAAGCTACCGTCCCCACCTTTACCACTATGCAATCAGTGGTCTCCAACGAAGAGAACAGGCAGGCTTCTCCGCGAGTGATCCATGTTATCCGCCTCGGAGAGGTTGGTCCGAGGCGGCTGTCACTTGTTGCAGCGGCTATCCGTTCATAAGAACTGGTCGACCTGGAGCTGGAAAAAGCGACTGTTGCATGACTAAGCTGAGATGCTTCTCGCGCCGTATAGTTCATCCGTTCGGCGATCTCGTTGCATAGCTCTCGAACGCTGTAGTATAAAGAATCTTCAGACTCTTCGAGCGGGAGGATTCCTCTGGCGACACGGGTCGCGATTGGCTTCTTTGTGACGAGGTCGAATAGCATCGCAGTAGCACCCGACGTGGCGCCTGCTATAGCAAGAACAAGGTTGCCCGGCCGTCTAGTCATGGATATATTGCCAATAGCGTCTCCGCGGGCCTCTTGTAGATTATAGCGTAGCTTCCTCGAAACGCAATGCATTTACTCCTCCTCGGCTACGACGCTTACCTCACCCGGATCGCCTACGCCGGTCCGCGAGAGCCGACGATTTCCACGTTGACGGCCCTGCACGCGGCGCATGTGACGGCGATCCCATTCGAGAATCTGGACATCCTGCTCGGCCGTGGGATCGATCTCGATCTCGCCGCCCTCGAACGGAAGTTGGTGATCGAACGGCGGGGTGGGTATTGCTTCGAGCAGAACACTTTGTTTCGCGCGGCGCTCGAAGGTTTGGGATTCGAGGTGATTTCGCTCGCGGCGCGGGTGCAGATCGGGGCCAGGGCGGTTCGGCCTCGGACGCATATGCTGCTCTTGGTCGATGTGGAAGGCGAGCGGTTCCTCGCGGATGTGGGCTTCGGGGGCGGTGGGTTGGTAGTTCCGGTACCGTTCGTCGAGGGGCGGGAGACTTGGATCGGGGGTCTTGGGCATCGATTGCGGCGAGAGGGAGAGATCTGGGTGCTCGAAGGAAACACCGAGGGAACCTGGGGCGACTTCTACGCGTTCACGCTCGAAGCGCAACACCCGGCGGATTTTGTGATGGCGAACCATTTCACCAGCACGTTCCCGGCTTCGCCGTTCGTCAACAACCTGACCGTTCAGCGCTCCTGGCCGGAGGGGTGGCTGGTGTTGCGGAATCGGGATCTCACGTTGCGCGAGGGCGGCGTCACGACGAGCGAAACGATTCGCGATCCGGAGCATTTGCTGGAAGTTCTTCGCGATCGTTTTGGGCTCGCGTTCCCCGTGGGGACTCGGTTTGCTCGCCCGGAGTTTCCTGAGGCAGAGCACCCCTGACGTGTTGCTCGAAGGTTCGTCCCGGTGGAATCAGTTTTTGCCGAGGGACTCCGGCGTTTTGTAGTGGTGTTTCTGGATATTGCACTTGTGCGCTGGCGTTTTGCACAGGTGCCCTGCTCGGACCCGTTGCACTTCGACTCGAGCGCTCTGGCGCGGAACCCGTCGCGCCGTTTCTGTTCCATGAATCGTTGGACTTAGCGCCGGCCCTTGAGCACCCGCCTGGGTAGCTTGACGCGATGGGCGCCGCACAACTCGGCATGACGGTCGAGGGCAGCTTTGAGCGCATCGCGATCGAGCTCGTGGTCGGGCTCGCCCCAGATTTTATGGATCGCGAGCGTCTTTCCTTCGATCCGGCCTTCGAGGCGGCCGACGAATTCGCCGCGATGGAGGAGGGGGTGCACGTACCAGCCCCAGCGGCGCTGGTCGGCCGGTTTGTAGACCTCCCAGAGGTATTCGAAACCCCATAGGTGTTGGACCAGTTTGCGATCCCAGAGCACCGGATCGAGCGGCGCGAGGATGCGCAGGCGGCCGTCATCTTCGGGGAAACGCCGGTCGAGAAAGTCGGTCGGCGCGAGAAACCGGCGCGGGATGCCTTCGACCGCCACCTCGACCACCGAGCCGTCGGCGATCATTTCGTCGGGAAGGGTGGAGGTGCGGACCTCCGTGAGCATCGACCACCAGGGACCCATGTTGCGCGACAGCAGGCCCGCGGCCTCGGCCCGCTCGCCGATCGCCCAGCGGGCGAAATCGCCGCTCGGCCCGGTGGCGGCGGCCCCGAGCGAACGCTCCGGCAGATCCCAGAGCTTGCCGCGCGAGGTGCGGCCGGCGACCACCACGCGGCAACGCGACCAGAGGACCTCGATCGCCATCGAGGCGGCTTTCTGGGTCCCTTTCCAGCCCGACCAATCGATCGGATCGACCGTGCCGTGATCGCCCAGGTCGGCGGCGGTGAGCGGTCCGCGCGCTTCGATCTCGGCGAAGACCGCTTCGACCACCCCTTCGGGTAGCCGGTCGATGCGCGTGGCGAAGTGCCACCAGGACGATTCCGCCAGCCGGTCGCGGTAGTAGGGAAACGCCGAGGCGGGCAGCAGGCAGCGCTCTTTGGCGAAGTGCTCGAAGGCGTGACCGGGCATCAGCAGTCCCGGCAGCTCGCCGCGGCGGACGCCGTCCACCCGCGCCATCACCACCAGGTCGGCGTTGGTGCCGATCGGATCCAGCGGGTCGAGCTGGATCGCCCGCAGCCGGCGAAGCAGCGCGCGGGCGCCTTCCGCCCCGGGAGGATCGACGATTGCCCGCAGCCCCAGATGGCCGAGCAGGTAGTCACGCGCCTCGGCGCGGGAAATGGGGATCGGGGGCGGCATGGGGGACAGCGGATTGTGCCACGGCGGGGGCTGAGAGTGATTGCCTTGTGACTTGCCGCGCTGTAGGCCGCCGACCTTTGGGCTGCCGTTACCGCTGGGGCAGCTCCATCGTCACCCGCGTTCCCCCTTCGGGCCGGTTCGCCAGATCCAGCAGGTGATCGGAGCCGTAGAGCCGCTCCAGTCGGGCGCGGGTGTTGGCGAGGCCTACGCCGTTGCGGCGCACCGCTTCGTCGGGCAGGCCCGGACCGTCGTCTTCGACTTCGAGGCGGAGCCGGTTGCCAACGCGGGCGGCGCGGATCGTGAGCGAGAGCGGTGCCGCGCGGCGCTCCAGGCCGTGGCGGATGGCGTTTTCGACCAGCGGCTGGAGCAGCAGGGTAGGCACCGAAGCCGTTCGGGTGCCGTCGGGGATCTCCTGCTTCACCCGCAGGCGATCGCCGAAGCGGGTCTGCTGGATGTCCAGATAGACGCCTAGGAAACGCAGCTCCTCTTCGAGCGGCACCTCGTCGCGTTCGGCGCTCGCGAGCGACATCCGCAGCAGCTCGGAGAGTCGGATCACCATGCGCTCCGCGCCGTCCGGGTTGCCGTGGACCAGGGCGGAGATCGCGTTCAGCGTGTTGAACAGGAAGTGCGGCTCCAGCTGCATTTTAAGCACGGTGAGCTGCGCGCGCGACAGGTCGGCTTCCAGGCGGGACGCCGCCAGCTCGCGCTCTTTCAGGCGGCGGTATCCGTCGTGGGCATGGACCGCGGTGACGATGCCGCCGTAGACCACCAGCGCGGCTTGGAAGTTCGTCACCAGGTACTCGGGTAGCCGCGAGAGGAACCCGGGGGCGAAACTGCCGGTCTGGCCGGCGATCACGGCCTGGTTCTTGATCAGCGTGAGCAAGGTATTCGCCACCACGGTGAGCGTGCCGAGTCCGACGTGCGCGGGCAGCGCCCAGCGCCAGGTCTCGCGATCGATCGGGAAACGGCGGGCGGCCCAAACCACCACGGGAAGGAGGAATGCCCAGAGCACCCAGGAAAGCGACTCGGAGGTCAGCCGGCTCCAGGGCACGGCCTGCCCGATCGAGTGGTAGTAGATCCACGACGGCACGATCGAGACCCCGAACAACAGGGCGAAGCCGAGGGCGATCAGAGCCCCGCCGCTCGGTCCCCGCGCTCCGCCGTCCGGACGCGGCGCGGCCGGTCCCGGAGCGAGAGAGCTCGGGAGCCCGGTGGCCGTAGTCGGCGCGGAGAGGGTGGTCGATCCGTTCACGTCGTTCTATGTCTCCTGAAGCTCACCGCCAGCGCAGGCGAACCCCCAAGCGAAAAACCCGCGGTCCAAGCGCCTCGCGCAACGCGCCTCCTTGAGGGGAGTTGACGAAGCGCTCGCGGATCAGCGCGGTATCGCGGTTCAGCACGTTGAAGCCGTCGATCGAGATCACGGCGCTGGTCTCGCCGATGATCCATTCCTT
>DATMZU010000276.1:0-5004 GCA_035607435.1 Thermoanaerobaculia bacterium
CTAACTGGTTCTTGATGATCCTTAGGTTGTTCCACAGCGGCTGCATGTAGGGGTCGATCTTCGACTTGATGTCGCTTGGTAGAAACCTCAGATCGCGATTGGAGAGCGGCACGACCGGCCGCGCGACGTAGATCTGGCGGAACTGGCGCCGCTGCTCGAGCGCGTCCGCGAGAGCGATCAGGGTCTTTCCCGTGCCGGCCGGGCCGCTGATCGTCACCAGCGGCACGTCGGGATTGAGCACCGCATGGAGCGCAAAGGTCTGCTCGGCGTTCCGCGGCGAGACGCCGTAGGCCTGGGTCTTGTGGACCCGCTCCAGCCGGTCGGTCTTCGGATTGTAGGTCGCAAGCGCCGAATTCGAGGTGGAGCGGAGGATGAAGTACTGGTGGGCCACCGGTACCTCGGACAGCACCTCGCGCGCGGGCAGCGAATCGGTCTGATACAGCCGGTCGATCAAGCCGGAGTCGCCGACCTCGACTTCGAGCTTGCCGGTATAGAGGTGAGCGAGGTCCTTGATCCGGACCGTCTCGTAATCCTCGGCTTCGAGGTTCAGCGCCCGGGCTTTAAGCCGCAGGTTGATGTCCTTGCTGACCAGGATCACCCGCCGGCCCAGCTCGCTTTTGGACAGCGCGAGCACCGTGTTCAAGATCCGGTGGTCGGCCTTGCGCGACCCGAACACGGCCCCCGCGTCCACGTCGGCGTCTTCCTCGGTGATCACCCGAAAGCGGCCGCGGGAGGTACCATCCAGCGGGATCCAGGATTGCAGCAGGTTGTGCTCGGAGAGCCGATCCAGCTCGCGGATGAACTCGCGCGCCTGAAGGTTCAGGACCGAATTGCCCTTCTTGAAGCCGTCCAGCTCTTCGAGCACGGCGATCGGCAGCGCGACGTCGTGCTCCTGGAAGTTCTGGAGAGCGGTGAAATCGTAGAGGACGACGGAGGTATCGAGAACGAAGATCTTGCGCGCGACGTCGGACATGGGGTGAGGGGTTCCTCCGAAATACCAGGCCCAAGGCTAGCGCACGGCGGGCGATCGGACCAGAGGGGCGAATCCCGGGGGGAAGGAACGTCGGCGCAACTCGCGGGCTCCCGGCGCGTAGACTCATTTACCTGATCCGATGCTTCCGGGAGCTGCCGCGATGAGCTTGAACCTCGATACCCTTGCCCGAGATCTGCGGACTTCGCTGCGCAACCTGCGCCGCCGGCCCGGTTTCGCCGCCACCGCGATCCTTACCTTGGGCGTAGGGATCGGCACGGTGGTCGCGCTGGTGAGCGTGGTGCGGACAACGCTGCTCGCTCCGCTGCCGTTCGAGGCGCCGGAACGTTTGGTGAGCGTCAACCAGACGATCGGCGGCGAGGAGATGGGGGGCAACCCGTTGCGCCTGGCGGATCTCTCGGGAGGTGCCGGGAACATCGCGATCGTGGGCGGGTTTTACACCGAAGGTGCGGTCTGGCTGCGGCCCGGTGAGGGGGCCGAGCCGGAGCGGCTGCGCGCCCTGCGCACCTACGGCGACTTCCTCGACGCATTGAGCGTGGCGCCGATTGCCGGGCGGGGGTTCACCGCGGACGAGCTGCGACCCGAATCCCGCGCTCTGATGCTCGGCGAGCGGTTCTGGCGGAGCCGGCTGAACGGCGATCCCGCGGAGGTCGGCCGGCCGATCCGCCTGGGGGATGAGATCTACACCGTCGTCGGCGTCCTGCCGCGGAGCGTCGGCGATACGTTCCACGCCGATCTGGTGTCGCCCGGCCCCGAGGTGAAGAACCGCAAGGCCGGTTTCCTGGGCGTGATCGCTCGCCTCAAGGACGGCGTCTCGCTGCCGGCCGCCCGCGCGAGGTTTGCGGCGCTCGGTGCCCGGATGGCGCAAGAGCACGCCGACACCGACGCAGGTCTCGCCCTCCAGCTCGTTCCGGCGGTCGAAGACCTCGCCGGGACGCCGCTGCGCGGGCCGCTTCTGGTAGTGCTCGCGACGGCCGGGTTCGTCCTGCTGATCGTCTGCGTCAACCTCGCGTGCCTGATGCTCGCCCGCGCGCCGCAGACGATCCGCGAGGGATCGATCCGCGCGGCGCTCGGCGCCGGCAGGGGAAGTCTCCTCCAGGCGTCGCTCACCGAGAGCCTGACGCTCGCCGGTCTCGGCGGGAGCCTCGGACTTCTGTTCGCCGCGGCGGCGGTCCGCCTGCTGGCGAGCCGCCTTCCCGCCGACCTGCCCCACGTCGAACGGCTCGGCGAAATGGGCCTCGACGGTTCGGCGGTCGCCTTTTCCCTCGGGCTGACCGTTTTCTGCGGTCTCCTCTTCGGCGTGCTTCCCGCCTGGCGGGTGGCCCGTCGATCGTCGTTCGCCGGCTTGCGCGCGCGTTCGGTCGGCGATCGGGAAGGGGGCGTCCTACGCTCGGGGTTGGTGGTGGTCGAATTGGCTCTTTCCTTGGTCCTGTTGATCGGCGCGACGCTCACCGGGCAGACGCTGCTGCGCCTCCAGTCACGGCCGCTCGGTTTTGCTCCCGACCGGTTGCTGGCGCTTCAGATCTCGCTCCCTTGGGATACCCCGCAGGCGAAGCTGAACGGGTTCTACCGCGACCTGCTCGGCGAGCTCGCGGCGATTCCGGGCGTTCGGACCGCGGCGTTCGCCGACCGTCTGCCGTTCGATGGCGAGAGCCAGGGGGGAGAGCTGGCGCTTCCCGGAAGGACGTTCGCCCAAGGTGCCAAGTCCACGAAGGTTTCGCGGCGCGCGGTCTCCGCGGAGTATTTCTCAACCGTCGGCACCCCTCTGATCGCGGGCTCGGGTCTCGGGCGCCAGAGCGCGGGCAAGCAAGCGGTGGTGAACCAGGCGTTCGCCCGGCGCTTCCTCGCCGAGGGCGCGGTCGGCCAGGAGCTGGAGCTCGACGGTCATCGCTACGAGATCGTGGGAGTGGTGGGCGACCTGCGCCAGACGACGGTGCAGGCGGCGGCTCCGCCCGAGGTCTTCACGCTCTACGACGATACGTTCTGGGCGATCGGCAACTTTGTCCTCCGCGCCGAAGGGCGGCCCGAAGACCTCGCGGCGCAAGTGCGCGCCGCCGTCCTGCGGGTCGATCCGACCCAGGTGATCGACCGCTTGCAGACGATGGAAACTCAGGTTCACGAAGCCTACGCCGCGCCGCGCACCACCGCCTCCCTGGTGGGAGGATTCTCGCTCGCCGCGCTGCTGCTCGCGGCGATCGGTCTCTACGGCGTGCTCGCGACCGACGTCGAAGCGCGGCGCCGCGAATTCGGCTTGCGCATGGCGCTCGGCGCCGCCCCGCGGACCATCCTCTACCGCGCCCTCCTACGCGGCGCGCTCCTCGCGGCCGTCGGCATCGCTTTCGGCCTCGCCGGAGGGCTCGCGCTCCGACAATCGATCGCGAGCCTCCTCTACGGCAGCGGTTCGGGCGACGCGGGAGCGTTCGCGCTCGCCGCGCTCGTCCTGTTCGTGGTCGCCCTGCTCGCCGCCGACGGCCCGGCGCGACGGGCGTCGAAAGTCGATCCGGCGGTGGCGTTGCGGGCGGAGTAGATTATGCTTTCGTCACGGTATGGATCCCGGTTCATGGAGCCACGATGAAAGTCAAAGAGGCGGCCCACCTGGCAAAGCAGCACATCGCCGACTTGTTCGCCGAGGAGGGCGCTCAGAACATCGGCCTCGAGGAGATCGAGTTCGATCCCAATACGAAGACTTGGGGCGTTACGATCGGATTCGTTCGGCCCTGGAATCGAACGGATGAGCCCCTCTCTCCTTCGATCGCGCACCTGTTCGAGTCTCGCGCAAGAGTCCGCGACATGAAAGTCGTCACCATCAACGATTCCAACGGCGAAACCCTGGGCGTAAGGAATCGTGAGTAGTCCCAACCTCCTCCTGGATACTGGACCGTTCTTGGTGCTGGTCGTGGGTTCCGTCGCCCCCGATCTCCTCGGTGCCACGCCACACCTGAAGCAATTCGAACCGGAGTCCTTGCTCGTCCTGGAGGCCTTCGTCTTGCGATTCCGTTCCATCACGATCACGCCCCACGTTGCGACCGAGACCTCACATTTCATCAAGAAGATCAGTGGAGCGGACGGCAAGCTTGTGAAGGCGAAATTTGTGGAGCTGCTCCACGGAATTCGAGAACGGAGCATCCCGTCGCGGACGGCTGCGGCGCGAGACGAGTTCGCATGGCTCGACCTTGCAGACTGTACGCTTCTTGAAGGCAGCGGGGCGGGCGATACCCTCCTCTCGACCGACGCCGTATTGGTCAATCGCCGGTTGGAGCTCGGTCTTCCGGCCGTCAACTTCAACCACCTGCGGGAGCAGGCGGGTCTGCTATGACCTGAAAGCCGAAGAAGGGAGGCGCCCGCCGCCTCCGTCCCCAGCTCTTTGGCGAAACTGGCAGCTACTACGGTTCGTTCTCAACCCCCTCGGCCGGGGCCGGACCGACGTCGGCGTCTTCGGAAAGCGGTGTCGCGGAGGTGAGCCCCTCTTCCAGCAGCTCGCGGGCCTCTTCGAGGCGTTCGGACGGAACTTCGATCTGCACCGGCGTCATCGGGTTGAACCCGGGCGCGAAGGCGAACAGATCGCTGCCGTCCTCTCCGTCGGTCGCGAACGGGATTCCCGCTTCGGTGAGCATCTCCTCGGCGGCGGCGACGGCGTTGGGGTCGGTGGTCTCGAACGCTACGTCGAGGTCGGAATCGGGGGTCTCGTCGCTCGGGGGCAGCTCGGCGAGCAGCCCAATGCCGCAATCGGTGCAGACGGTGAATCCCTCGCGGTACTCGGTGCGGCAGCTCGGGCAGAACATGAGGACTCCTTTCACAGGCCGGGAGAAGATTTCACGAACGAGAAGATCCTAGCAGGTGGCGTCGCGATTCACGGCTTGCGGCAGAGCCGGGCCAGGAAATCGCGAGGGGTCGGATCGGTGGTGGGCGAGTTCCCGACCAGCACCGCGTAGCTCGGCAGGAAAAAGATGGTCTCGCCGGTGACGCCCGCGCGCTGGGCCTGGGCTTTTACCTCGTCGGTCGAAATCGCGACC
>DATMZU010000291.1:0-5999 GCA_035607435.1 Thermoanaerobaculia bacterium
GGCTCCCCCGGCGGACCTTCCGAGACGGTGATCGCCGCCGGCCAACGTGGGGTCTGGCGTTCGACCGACGGCGGGGACTGGGCGCCTTCGAGCCGCGGCATCACGGAACGCAACGTCGGCAGCCTGGTCGTGATCGGAAACCCCCAAGGGACCGTGCTCGCCAGCTTCGACGACGGTCTGATGCGGATCGACCGCGCGGGCGACACCTGGCGGCGGCTGCCGAGACAAGCCGGTTTCGAGGCCCCGGTACTGGCCGCCGATCCGCACCACCCCGGACGGGTCTACGCCCTGGGCGATGACTTCGGGGTGAGCGAAGATCAGGGCAAGACCTGGACGACGTTGAGCCATCTCCCGAACCGTGGGGTCGATTTGCTGAAAGTCGATCCGGTCCATCCCGGAGTTCTCTACGCGAGCGTCCAGATCGAAATCGTGTCGCAGGACTACAGTTTCACTTTCCGAAGCGTGGACGGCGGAGTCCATTGGCGCGAGATCCTCTCGGACGAGACCCTGATCGACGTGGTTTTCGATCCGGCTCATCCCAACGTCAGTTTCCGTTTGAGGTACGGGAGCCTCGACCGGAGCGACGACGGCGGCGCCACCTGGACGCCGCTTCCGGACTTCGGCGGTCAGTTCTTGGGAGCGAATCCGACCTCGCTCCTCTTCGAGCCTCGCTCCCGCGCGCTCTATCTGGGCACCGACCAGCGCGGCGTCTTTCGCAGCACCGACTCCGGCCTGACGTTTCGCCGGGTCGCCGCGGGCCTCCCGCGCCTGCCCGGCGGGTTGAACCCGCCGGTTGCGAGCCTGGTCTTGGACGCCGGGGGTGACCTCTACACCGCCCTCTGGTACGCCGGGGTCTACCAGCTCCGACCGGGCCTCGGCTGGACGGGGGTCAACAACGGCTTGTCCCTGGCGTCCTCCCCGGCCGCATTGATCGCAGATCCGGAACAACCCGGACTGCTCTACGCTCCGACCTACGGCGCCAGCGTGCTGCGGCTGGAAGATCGGTGAGGAGTTTGCACATGTTCGACGCGTCGCCGCATCGTGGACTTCGGTTTCTGAACGTCGCGTTCCTGGCGCTCGCGCTCGGAGGGGGGCTTGCCTCCCCCGTCGCCGCGGCAGAGCGCTGGGTACCCTTGGGACCCAGCGGCGGCCAGGTTCGTCTGCTCGCCCAAGCAACCTCGGACCCGGCACATCTGTACCTCGCCACGGAACCAAGCGGTCTGTTCGGCAGCCGCGACGGCGGACGCTCCTGGCAGTCGATCCGGCGCGGGTTCAACGGCGGAGGACTTCAGCATCTCGCGGTCGCTCCGGGCGATCCCGACGTCGTCCTCGCCGCGACCTACGGCGATTCTCCGTTCTACCAGGTCTGGCATACCGAAGACGGCGGCGCCACCTGGGCTCCCGCCGCCCGGCCGCCCGGAAGCGACGGCACGGCGCTCATGGCCCAAGACCTGCTGATCGATCCCGTCGATCCGCGGACGGCTTACGCCGCGACCGAACGGGGGATCTTCCGCAGCCTGGACGGCGGTTCTACGTGGGATTCCTGGGCGTTGCCCGACGTGCAGACCTCCGTGATCGCGCGTGATCCGGCGGCCCCCGCGACCTGGTTGGCGTGGGGTTCCGACCGCCGCGATTTCCATACCGCCCTCTTTCGCAGCGACGACGGAGGAAGCGCCTGGACGGAGATTCCGATCAGCCCATCCGACTCGCCGGAGCGGCTGTTCTTCCGCGCGGGCACACTTTACGCGCAGCGGAGCGGTGCCCTCTACCGCTCGACCGACGGCGCCCTGACCTGGAGCTTGGCCGCCCGCCTGCCGACGCTTGCCGCTTACGATTTCGCGATCGCCCCTTCGGGAACGATCTACGCCGCGGCCGAGCCCGGGGTCTACTCCTCGACCGACGGCGTGAATTGGTCGCCGCCGGAAACGACCTTCCCCGACCAAGCCTCGCCGAAGGACGGGGTTTTCCGCCTCGCGGTCGTCTCGGGCGGTCCGCTTCCGGGCAGCGAGACGGTGATCGCCGGAGGAAGACGGGGAGTCTGGCGCTCGACCGACCGCGGCGCGACCTGGAAGCCCGCGAGCCGCGGGATCGCGGTCCACTCCGTCGAGAGCCTGATCGTGATTCCGAACCCCGAAGGGACCGTGCTCGGCTCTTTCGATGACGGCGTGTACCGGATCGACCGCTCGGGCAAAAGCTGGCAGCGGCTGGAAACCCCCTCCGGTTTCGAGTTTCCGGAGCTGGCCGCCGATCCGCACCATCCCGGGCGGGTCTACGCCCTCGGAGCGTTCGGCGCGTTCGGAGTGAGCGAAGACCGGGGCAACAGTTGGCGACAGCTGAGCCGGCTGCCGAACAGCGGGGTCATTCTGTTGAAGGTCGATCCGGTTCATCCGGACATCCTCTACGCCGGCATCATGACCGGCGGCGGCTCCTCCTCGGAGTACTACGGCTATCGCAGCGTCGATGGCGGGGCGCATTGGACAGAGATCCTCTACGACGTGCTGTTCGACGTGATTTTCGATCCGGCCCGGCCGAACGTCGGCTACCGGCTGACTTTCTCCGGCATCGACAAGACGACCGACGGCGGCAACCGCTGGCGACGGCTGACGAACCTCCCCGAGCAACTGCTGGGCTCCGGCGCCGATTCGATCCTGATCGATTCCCGGTCCCATGCGCTCTACGTCGGCACGGAAGACCGGGGCGTCTTTCGCAGCACCGATTCGGCCCGGACGTTCCGCCGGATCAACGCAGGCCTGCCCCGCCTCTCCGGCGGGCACCAACCTGCCATCGCCGGGCTGATCGAGGACGCGGCGGGCGACGTCTACGCGGCACTCCCCTACAACGGCGTCTTCCGATTGAAGCCCGGGGAGGGATGGACGGCGGTCAACACCGGCCTGCCGCTCGAAACCTTCGTCCGCATGCTGGTCGCCAATCCGGAGTTTCCCGGCCTCCTCTACGCCGGCTCGATCGGTTCGAGCGTGCATCGGCTGGAGAACGACTGAGAAACCACGGCGGGCGGAGGATCGAATCCTCCGCCCGCCGAACTCGGTCAAAGAATCTTTCGAATCAGAAACCGCAGCCGTTCGCAGGCGGCACGTCGGCCAGGACATCGACGTTCGGCAGGGTGTTCCAGCGCAGCGAGAAATCGATCACGTTGCCGTTGGGCGGGAAGAGTTTCGCGTTCTGAATGCGATCGACCGCTCCCGGGGTCAGACGCGAGGCCCAGATCCGGCCCGCCCAGCATTCCGATTCGGGGCTGCCAATCAACACGCCCACCAGTTCGCGCTGCCCCCCGACGAAGACGTAGACCGGTGAGCCGCTCTGGCCGCCGACGCCGTCGTTGGTCAGATGGAACAAACCTTTTTCTCCGCCGTCCTGCCAAACCGCCGGGGTATCGAGAAAGCTGTTGCTGTCGGCGGGACCGGTCTGCCAGAGCGTGCCGAGCGACTTGTCGCCCGGATAGCCGATCGAATACGGGGTCAGGCCATCGACCGTAGCCCACGACTGGTACGAAAAGCTCATCGGCACCGCGCCCGCGATCGGGTTCGCCAGCTCGACGACCGCGTAGTCGAGCGCCTTGTTCGCGGTCGAAATGCTGCCGTTGTCGTAGTCCGCGGGCACGAAGGTCCGCACCGCGTAGTGGTCGCCGAACGGCCGGCTGCACGGACCGGAGGAAAACTGCGCAAGCCGGAAGCGGATGGGGCCGACGCGGAAGTTGTTGAACTTGTCGAGCACGCAGTGCGCAGCGGTCAAGACGTGCTTCGGCCCGATCAGCGTCCCCGAGCAGCCAGGAGCGCCGGACAGGTCCAGCCGGCCGACATGGCGCCAAGGACCGCTCGCCGAGAGCGCGGCATCCACCGTGGTCGGGCCTTGGGTCCGTTGATCGCAACCGATGATCTGGACCGAATCCGAGCACTGGGACAAACAGGCGACGACCACGGCGCCGGCCGGGGCGGTCGGCGGGGCGAATACAACCAGAAAGGCGAAGAAGGCGATCCGGCGGACGGTGGGGATGGGGAGCGAGAACATGGCAGCTTCTCCGGTGCGACGGAAAGGAAGGCTGGGGATTTCCGGCCTTCACACACCTGAACGAAGCTGGCCGGGGGATTCCCTCACATCTCTATGCGGCGAAGGCAAAGAGCGCCCCGGGCGGCTCAAGTCAACAATTCCTCCGCAGTAGCCGTATACCTCGTGTCCCCGAGAGGACTTCCCGCAGAAAGGGCTCGTCGCGATGCGTCGCAACATTTTGGAATCTGGAAACCACCGGGGCGCGCGGATCGCCGCCGTTCTCTGCGGGTTGGCCCTTCTGGCCGCACTTCCCGTCGCCGCCGCAAATTGGAAGTCGGTCGGACCGACGGGCGGTTTCATCCCCATCCTTCAGGCTCCGAGCGAGCCGGGACGGCTCTATGCCGGAACGCCGAGCGCCGGGGGCTTCGGCAGCCTCGACAACGGCCGTACCTGGCGCCCGCTGCCGGGCCTCTCGAGCCTCGCGCCGCCGATCCTCGCAGCGGTCGCGGTGGCTCCGGACGACGCCGATACCGTCTTTTTCTTCTCGCACTCGACCGCCGGCACCCAGCTCCTTCGCAGCCGCGACGGTGGCGCTCACTTCGAGCGGCTCCAAAACGGACTGACTCCGGCGGCGACGCGGTTCGCGACCCTGGCGATCGCGCCCTTTTTGGCGAGCCACCTCGTCCTCGGCACAACCGACGGCGTTTTCCTGAGCGACGACCAGGGCGACCGTTGGCACCGGGTCGCGTTTCCCGGCCAGGAGGTCCAAGAGCTGGCGTTCGACCCGAACGGACCGGGGAACTTGATCGCGGTTGTCAACGTCCGACCCCACGCGCCGTCGATCTGGCTGAGCCGCGACGGCGGCCTCACCTGGAAAGTGACCGGCCGCCCGGACGCCGACTTTCCGTTCCTCCGCCCCGTGTTCGATCCGGTGCAGGTCGGCACGCTCTATCTTGTCGCGGGGTCTCGCCTATTCCGCTCGACCGATTTGAGCGCCTCCTGGACGGAGGTGCCGACCGGCCGCACCGACATCACGGACATCACGGTCCTTTCCGACGGAACGCTGCTCGCGTCCAGCTTTTCCGGCATCTATCGGAGCACCGACGGCGGCGCAGGATGGTCGCTCACGGGACCCGAGCCCGCCGCGATCCGCCCGGCGCAGAACGTCTTTCTAGTCGATGCCGCTCTGGACGACACGACCGTCGGCGCCTTCGCGCTCGGATCGAGCGGTTCTTGGCGTACGGACGACGGCGGCGAGACTTGGGTTGAAGCCAGCCGCGGGATACGCGCCCACATCGTGAACAGCCTCGCAGCGGGAGCCGCGATCTACACCGTGCTGGATGGGTCGGGCGTCTATCGCAGGCTCCCCGGCGCGGGTTCGTGGGTGAAAACCCAACCGGGAACGACGCTGCCGCTCCCCTTCCTCGACTTCCCGGCCTACTACCTGCGCCTGCTCGCGGTCGATCCGCAAGATCCCGACAACGTGCTGGCGGATCTCGCCAGCCGCCTGGTCCAAAGCCGCGACGGCGGCGCGACTTGGCCGACCCGCCTGCCGGCCGTGGCGGACCAGTTCGGCTTCAACGCCTTTGCCGCGGCTTTCGCGCCGAGCGATCCGAACCAGGTCTACGTCGCAGGGGCGACCACTTCCGCGGCCAACGGTTTCGAGAATACCCTGTGGCGCAGCCGGAACCGCGGCACCACCTGGGCGAAGGTCAGCGCCTTCGGCGGGATCCAAGCGCTGGCGATCGATCCGCGCAACCCGGAGCGGCTCTTCGCCGCCGCGAAAGGCGTGTTCGCCACCAGCGTGAACGGCGGGCGCCATTGGCGCAAGATCGGCCGCGGCCTGCCGGGCGCGGGGCACGTCATCCATTCGATCCTTATCGATCCCGGCGATCCCCAGCATCTCTATTTCGCGATCCGCCCCGGAGTCTGGGAGAGCCGCGACGGCGGCACGACCTTCCAGCCGCTGGGGAGCAACCTCGGCACTGATGTCG
>DATMZU010000569.1:0-14579 GCA_035607435.1 Thermoanaerobaculia bacterium
TTCCGTCGTCACGGGAACCGCGTACTCCGGAGGAAGCACCACCGCCAAGCTCGCCAAACAGCGGGTCGGACGATCGCAGATCTCGATCGCGGTCGATCCGAACGACGCCAAGAGCGTTTGGCTCGTCTGGGGCGATGCGAACGGTCAGGGGCCGATCACGTTGCACCTGCGCCACTCCATCGACGGTGGATTGAAATGGAGCGACAAGGACCTGTGGACGCTCCCGTTTGCCACCAACCCGGCCTTGGCGGTCAACAGCGTCGGTCAGGTCGCGTTGCTCTATCAACAGATCGACCAGCTCGGGCTCTGGGAAACGCAGATCGGGATTTCCGGCGACGATTTCGCTTCGCCGCCCGTTCCACGGGTCCTTTCGATCGTGGACAGCGCCTCGGTCGCCTTCGGCGCCAACAACTACCTGGGCGACTACGTTCACCTGATGGCGGACGGCAAGGATTTCGTCGGTGTGTTCACCGCCCTCAACGACCCCGCCCCGAGCAAGTTTCCCGACGTCGAGGACCTCGTCTTCCAGCGCTTCCACGACAATGTGAAGATCTACAAAGACGCCGCGAAAACGTTTTCGATTCCGTTCTCGATCGATCCGTTCTTCTTCCGCGTCCAGATGGTGACGCCGGACAACGATTTCTTCGCCCGCGACTGGACCGATGCGGGCAGCCACGATCCGGGCCTGGAGCCTTCGAGCCACTCCGTCTTCTACAAGACGAGCGACGTTTGGAACCGCGCCGACAATACCTCGGGAAATCCTGCCGGCTCCGACGCGCCGCCGCACGTCGATCCGCAGCCGGGCCAGAACTTCGCGTTCGTGCGCGTCGGCCGCAAAGCCCAGGCGGTGGCCGGAGCGCCGGACGTGGACGTGACACCCCACTTCTACTACGCCGATTTCGGCGCAGGCCTGCCGTACAAGGATGCGGGGATCGCGGCGCCGGTGCCGATCACCTTCGCCCCGAACCAGCAGGAACAGACGCTGCAGAACGGTCAAGGATACGAATGGAACCTGCCCGACGAGCATTCCACCCACGTTTGCATGGGAGTGGAGCTGGAAGCGGCGGGCGATCCGTTCGCCAATCCCTCTTTGAAGAACCGCGTGCCCGGCTGGCCGACGCTCGACACCGCCGTCCTGTACGACAACAACAAGGCGCAGCGGAACATCATCTATCCGGAGATGAAGGTCATCTCCAAGGCGCACTACTACGCCCTGGTACGCAACGCCGCCTCGGTCACGCGCAACGTCTGCCTGCGGCTCGATTCACCCTTGAGCCTCACGAGCCGATACACCTCGATCCGGATCGACGCCTGCGGCATCGCGACCACGTCGTACCGGCCGGGCCAGACCGTCTGTCTTCCTGGAATGACGGCCGGCGAGGTGCGGGCGCTGAAAGTCACGGTGGACGTGCCGCAGAGCGCCCAGGGGGCGGATCTGGCGCTCGCCTTCACGGAGGTCACTCAGCCCGGACCGGCGGGCAAGCCGCGAGATGGTTTCGCCATCTCCCCGGTGGGCACCACGGTCGATGCCGCGGCGGTGGCGAACCTCAAGTTCCAGGCGGCGGTGTTCGGCCGGCTGGCTGCGCTTTACGGCGATCCGGCGGCGCAGTTCTGGGCCGCCCAGACTCGCAATCTGCTGGCCTCCGGCTTTACGCTCTCCCAGTACGTCGCCTTGATGCAGCAGGTCAGGCCCTACCTCAACCGCCTGACCGGCCTCGTGCCGCGTTCGACTTCTCCCTGCGCGCCGTCGCCCTACGGCGACCTCGACCGGTTGCTCGGAGCGATCCAAGGCGCCGATCCGGAGCTGATCGCTCCGGCGCACAACGATTACCTCCAGACGCTCGACATCGCGATCACGCTGTCGCAGATCGCGGTGAACGGCCCAGGGGCGTAGCAAACCTGCAAACGGGTCGGGCCGAGATTCCTTCGGCCCGACTTCACGCGAGCGGCAGAGATCTGATTCTTTATTTCTTAGCGAAAAAGATTGACTCGGCTCGTCGAGTGGTCAACAATTTCCGCGAAGACTCCTCAGATTCACTCAACAGATCGCTGCGCCCCCAGAGGGAGGCCGAACCCATGCGCCGAGCGTTCTCGCTTCTGCCGTTCGTTGTCCTCGCCGTCGGTTGTTCCTCGCAAGGCTCCAGGCCCGTGGCGAAGGGGGAGCCGGTTCGGTTCACCCTGCCGAGCCATGCCGCCGCCGCCAGAGTGCGGACCGATCCGGCGGTCGCCCGGAGCGCCGAGCAGGAAGACCCCGCCGAGTACGCGTGGACGCTTTTCCTCGCGCTCAACGATCCTTGGAACCAGCCGGGGACGAAAGTTTGGGAGACCGACTTCCGGCAGACCAGCACCGTCTACCTGGCCGACGGGTCCGAGCCGCCTCCCTGGGGGACGGCCACCGATCCGCCGGACCTGCCGCCGATCCCTGCGAACGGTTGCGTCCCCCCGGGGGTGCGCCACAATCTCGACACCGCGATTCAGGTGGACGGGCGCGACCTCCTCGACAAATGGGGCCAGTCGGTCCGCTATCAGCTGCTGATGAACCAGGCGACGTTCGACTACATCGTGGCCCGGCGGTTCTATAACGTGAACGGCCAGGAGCTTGCGGCGAGCAACGGGCAAAAGGCGGATTTTCCGCCCACGTCGTACGAGCTCAAGACCTCCTGGCTTTGGCTGGGCACCGACGCCGCGAGATGTGCCGAGGTGAGAGACAAGTTTTACGTGGTGAACGCCTACTACCAGCTCTTCGATCGCGACGGCCAGCCGCGAGGCTGGCAGGTGGGGTATGCCGCGCTCGCCGGAATGCACATCATCAACAAGAGCCAGCCCAATTGGGTGTGGATCACGTTTGAAAACGTTTACGATCCCCAATTCACCGCGGCGCGCTTGGAGCTTCCCATCGCCCCGGAGATCCAAGCCGCAAACCAGTTCTATCAGGGAGCGCTCGCGGGCTCGGTGTTCGCCAATTACCAGCTCGACGGCGTGCAGACCGAGTTCAACGTGCCGGGCAGCAATCCTCCGCAACCGACGCTGCTCGCCAACTCGACCATCGAATCCGCGTTTCAGCCCCAGTCGTCCTGCATCACCTGCCACCACCTGGCGTCGATCAAACCGGACGGCGAGTATTTCAACCTGACTTACACGCAGGGCGGCAACGTCAACTACTACGTGGGCACCCCGCCTCCGCTGGGGGACTACACCTTCCTCGATTACGTCTGGTCGATGAAGCGCGCCCACCGCCAAACCACCGAATCCTGGCTCCAGAAGGGTCACGCCGTCCCGACCCAGGAGGGCTCGCGATGAGCGTCCTGTCGTTTCCCCGCCTCTATTTCCAAGGCTACATGGAGTGGGACGTTTGCACCTCGAACAACAACGACTACCTGCCGGTCTACGATGCGGCCAACGCCGCGCTCGATTGGCAGTTTCTCGGCCTTCTCGATCCGCCGATCACGCCGGACAATTTTCGCGATACGTTCCGGCCCTGGGCGATCGAGCCCTATGACGACTCCTGCCCGATCAGCACCGAAGGCCCTTCGGATGCCTGCGGCAGCAACCCGGCCTCCCATCTGCCGAGCCGCTGGAATTTCTACGGCAGCCAGGGCTGCTCGTTCATCCAGCATGCCGGCAACGGCGCCCTGTCGCTTGCAAGCGGCGGCGACCTCGCGTACGGCAGCCCCGCCGCACCGACCGATCCGATTCTCAACCAGCCGGTGTCGATCGTCGGCAACTCGATCGGCGGCCGGATTTCAGCCGCGCGGTTGATCGACATCAATCCGGCGTCGCCGTTCTGCAGCCAGATCTACCTGTCGTCGTTCAGCGTCGGCAACCCTGAGACCCGCATCGGCGGCGCCGTGTCGCAGCGGATGTACTCGCGCTCGTTCTTCGTGCCGCGCAACATCAGCTCGGATCTGATCATCGCCGGGCCGATCGGCGCGATCTTCCAGACCACGATCCCCACGGCATCGTTGGACGTCGCGAACGGCGGCAATTCGGCCCTGGTGACCGCCCTCGCCGATGCCGCGCGAGCGACCGGCGCGGCGGGCCTGATGCTGCGGTTCGCCACCTACAACACGGTCTACTACCAGAACGGGATCTTCAACGACATCGCAGAGCGGCCGCGCACCTGCGCCGATCTCACCGCGCTTTACAAGCAGGGGAAGGTCTTCATCAATCCCGCCTACAGCAGGGTCGTCGGCGTGCTCGGCGTCTGGAACCAGGGCGAGCTCAAGACGGCGCCCGGCGGCCACATGCTGGTGCCGAACATGAAGATGGCGCCGATGACGAGAACCGCGACGGCGAGCGTGCGCGCCACGGAACCGAGCGGAATGTCCGGCCATGCCGTGCAATTCGCCGCCGGAGCCGACATGGCGGGCGCCAAGAGCGCGCTTCCGCCGCTCGCACCGGGAGTGGTCCATGCCGAGATCGACGCCGCGGCGGGGATCGTCTCACTCGACCTTCAGAACGCGATTCCGGAATACACCCTGGACGCCGACCTGCAGGCCGAGCGGTACAACTACGGTCCGATCGACGTGGGCGTGCAGATCCCGGGCGGCGCCTTCCAACTCATCGGAACGTTCGGCGCCGAGCAATACGACAAGGGCGCCTACAGCGCGAAGGGCGGGTTGGTGGACGTCCCGTTCCAGGCCGGCGTGACGGCGGAGCAGATCGAGACCTGGCT
Organism: Thermoanaerobaculia bacterium; assembly: GCA_035607435.1. Classification (GTDB taxonomy): domain Bacteria; phylum Acidobacteriota; class Thermoanaerobaculia; order Multivoradales; family UBA5704; genus DASYKS01. The sequence continues at coordinate 4,676 of DATMZU010000569.1, forward strand.
TGGGAGCCAAAATGGGCAGCTTGCGCTGCGCGCCCAGGGGCAGATCCTGTCGTTGGAGGCGCCGTTGACCGTCGAGACGGACGACCGCGGCGTGTATATCGATCAGGGGCAGTCGCAGAACGTTCAACTGCAAGTCCGGTACAAGAACGCCATCCCCCCGCCGGGCACCGGAGTCCTGGCGCAGCAGTATTTCCCCTGGCTGCTCGACTTGGGTACCGGAAGCTGGTCGCTTTTCGGCGCCACGCCGCCGCCCACTTCGCAGGACCCGGGGCCGGTCTGCAACGCCCTTCCCGCCTCGCCCTACCTGGTGTACACCAGTTCGGTCCCCGTGGATCCGCAAGGCAACGCCACGGTCACGATCAATTCTCAGGCCCCCGGGTTTCCGATCCTCGCCTATTACCCGGCTCTGTCCGGACAGGGGATCGTTCCGCCGGCCAGCGTGGGCTTCAGCTTCGCCGGCCCCGGCATCGCGACGATCGGCACCTCCTTCTATTCGGTGGCCCGCGTGTTGCCGTTCGACGACGCGCTGGTCGGCCAATTCATCGACTGTTGGAACGGCACCGGCGGCTACGCCGGCAAGCCGAAATACAACCGGCTCGAAGCCTGGCGCTTCGTCTACGGCAACATCCTCTACGTCTACGACATGATCTTCCCGGTCATGGACCTCTTCATGCCGCTCGGCGACCTGCCGCGCGTGGAAGGCGCGATCGATCAGCTGATGGTGATGATCACCACCGACATGGAAGTCGCGAGCACCCTCTACATGCCGGTCACCCGCGACCTCTCGGCCGGCAAGCGAAACATCCTGGAGATGTGGGGAGGCCTGGTGGTTCGGAAGTACCCGCAGGTGCCGCTGCCCTAGGGGTAGCGGCTCAACGCTCTCCTTCGGCGATCGGAGCGGACCGACCCGCACGGGTGTGCGGGTCGGCCGGGTTCGCGCGTTCCCACAGGGCGAAAACCCCCGATCCATGCGGCTGTTTCATGCGACGGTGCGCCCCGACAATGGTTTCGGGCGGCAAAAGTGCACGCCGATTCCCTGGTGGCGCACCCCATTGTATAGACGTCGCACTCGACCGAAGGAGAAGTCCTATGAGCTTCAAAGTACCTCTCGCGGCAGCAGTCTGCCTGGCGGCCGGATTCTTGGCCCTCTCTCCCGACCCTGTGGTCTCCCAAGGGATGCCGGTGGATGAAGAAAATGGGCTCGCGGGCCTCGCGCGGCTCGGCGAAAAACTCCAGGTGAGCCCCTCGCTCGAACCGATCGAAGGGGTCCGCGGCAGCCTGGCCTCTCCGGTAGACGCAGCGTGGAGCGCGTTTCAGCTCGACCATGGCGCGTGGAGCGCCCAGATCGACGGCCGGAGCGGCCGGATCGAATCGGCCGAAGGGCCGGGCATTCCGTGGATTCCGGGCCGGGGCAACAAGTTGACCGCCGCCGACCTGGCCGTTTTCGGCGAAGCGGCCGTCCAAGGCGCGCCGGATTTGAAGCTCCTGGAGAGGATCGCCCGCCGGTTCGTGGCCGGCAATGCCGCGCTGTTCGGGCTCGACGGGAAGGACCTGGTTCTCTCCCTCGGCCGCTCCGGCGCGATCTCCGATTACCTCTGGCTCGTCGATTTCAATGTCACGCGGGCGGGCGTGCCGATCGAAGGCGCGCGTGTGGTCTTCCGGGTCAATCACGGCAACCTGATCCAGTTCGGGCTCGAAAACGTCCCCCCGGCGGACGTGGCGATGCCTCCCTTGACGATCACGCGCGAGCAGGCCTTCGCCACGGTCTCGGACTACGTGGGCGGCATCGTCCCCGGCCTCGATCAGGTGTTGGACGCCGGGTCGCTCCACCTGCTGCCGACGGTCGAGCGCGACAGCCGCTTCGCCGCGGGTTACGCTCTCGGCAAAGGCTACGGCCTCGCCTCGGTGTGGGAGGTCAAATTCCATCGCGATGGGGTTCAGGGCACCTGGCGGGCGCGCGTCGATGCGACCTCGGGGGAGCTGCTGGAGTTTCTAGACGTCAATGACTACATCCAATCGCAGGCTTCCGGCGGCGTGATCCTCGGCGCCTCCACCTCCGGCGATACGGTGCGCGCGATGCCGTACGCGGATTTCGGGACGGCGGGCGTCTTCGCCACTTCGGCGGGCTTGTTCACCTACCCCGGCACTCCCGTCACTTCGATGCTCAAGGGCAAGTACGTGACGATCGCCGACACCTGCGGCGCGGTCTCCCAGACTTCCAGCAGCTCGGGCGACATCGCGTTCGGTTCGTCGGCCCCCGACGTCGACTGCAAAACCCCGACGGCCACCAGCAGCGCGGGCGACACCCGCGCCTCGCGCACCCAGTACTACTGGCTCAACCGGATCAAAGAGGTCGGCCGCGGCTGGCTGCCGACCAACACCTGGCTCCAGGGAAATCTGACCGCCGAGACCAACCTGAACCCGGCGACGTGCAACGCGTATTGGAACGGCTCCAACGTGCGCTTCTTCAAGGCTTCCGCGCCGTGCGGCAATACCGGCCAACTTCCGGGTATCTCCCTCCACGAGTGGGGCCATGGCCTGGACAGCAACGACGGCAACGGCGGCTCGCCGGACAACGGCACGAGCGAGGCGTATGGCGACATCACCTCCTTGCTGGCGCTCCATCAGTCGTGCATCGGACCGGGTTGGAGCTCCAACCTCTGCGGCGGCTACAACAACGCCTGCAATACCTGCAAAGGGCTCCGCGAGGTCGATTGGGCGCAGCATGCCGCCAACGTCGCCTCGACGGTTTCCAACTTCACCCAGGCCAAGTGCCCGACTCACCCGAGCTATATCGGTCCGTGCGGCAAGGACGCGATGGCGCGCGGCGTTCCGGCCAACCAGCGCGAGGGCCACTGCGAGTCGTTGATCGCTTCGGAATCCGTTTGGGATATCGCCGCCCGCGACCTGCCGAACTCTTGGACGGTCGTCGATCGGCTTTGGTACCTGTCACGCTCGACCGCCACCCAATCCTTCACCTGCAACACCCTCTCCGGCGGCTGGACTTCAAACGGCTGCAACGTCGGTTCGCTTTGGAAGGTCTTCCGCGCGGTGGACGACGACAACGGCAACCTGAACGACGGAACGCCCCACAGCGCCGCGATCTACGCCGCCCTCAATCGCCACGGCATCGCCTGTTTGACCGATACGGGCCGGGACATTTCGTTCGCCGGCTGCGCCGCGCCCACGGTGCCCGCAATGGCGCTCACCCAAGGCAACAACTCGGCGACCGTCGGCTGGTCGAACAGCGGCGCGGGGGTGGTCTACGACGTCTTCCGCAACGAAACGGGGTGCAGCGGCGCCTTCACCCGGATCGCCAACGACGTCGCGGGCTTTTCGTTTACCGACACCGGGACCGCCAACAACACCACCTACTACTACCAGGTGACCGCCCAGCCGACCGGCAACGAGGCGTGCAGCAGCGCTCCTTCGACCTGCAAGCCGTATCGCTCGTTTCCCGACCTGACGCCGACGGCGATTACCTTCACGCCGACGAACGCGGTGGCCGGCAACGTGATCGCCTTCGATTCCGGGGTGAAGAACCAGACCCTGGTGGACAGCGGCTCGTTCAACGTCAAATGGTTCATCGACGGCGTCCAGGTGGGCTACGGCCTCCACGTCGCAGTCGCCGGCAACACCACAATGTTGAACGGCAACAGCTCGCTCAGCTGGACTTCGACCGCCGGCACCCACACGATCCAGTTCAGCGTGGACGTGGACAACGGCATCGTCGAGACGAACGAAGGGAACAACAACACGTCGATCACGATCACCGTGCCAACGGCGCTGCCCGACCTCACGCCGACCGCGATCACCTCCAACCCGGCGATTCCGGAGACGGGCGACGTGATCGCTTTGGACTCGGGCGTTTCGAACCTGACGAGCGTCGCTTCCGGAGGCTTCAACGTCAAGTGGTTCATCGACGGCGTCCAGGTCGGTTACGGCTTCCACACCGCGGTTCCCGCCAACACCACGGTATTGAACGGCAACAGCGCGCTCAACTGGACGGCGACTCTGGGCGCCCACACGGTGCAGTTCAGTGTCGATGTCGATAGCCAGGTGGTGGAGACCAACGAAGGCAACAACACCATCGCGCGCACCGTCACCGTCGTCGCCCCCCGGCCCGACCTCACGCCCACCGCGATCAACTTCAACTCGGCCGACCTGGTGCGCGGCCGGGCGGTGCTGTTCGACTCGGGAGTGCAAAACCTGAAGCCGACGGGAAGCGGCGCCTTCAACGTCAAGTGGTTCGTCGATGGCGTCCAAGTCGGCTACGGCGGCCACGCCGGAGTACCTGGCAACACCACCGTCCTGAACGGCAACAGCGCCTTGACCTGGACGGCGGTCGCCGGCACCCACACGCTGACGTTCACCCTCGACGTAGACAGCAACGTCGCCGAATCGAACGAAACTAACAACTCGCGGGCGGTGACGGTGACGGTGCCGTAAGCCCTCTCCCCGGGCCGCCGTCGCGAAGGCGGTGGCCCAGGCCTCGAGCCCCTCTCTCGGGGGAAGGCTGACTCCTGGAACCGTCGGCGTCCTCGCCGACGTGCGGTCCATCCTCCCGTCCGCTCCTCTCATAGCTTCATTCTTCGCGTTATCCTTGGAGCGTTTCCTCGAACCTTTGAGGCCAAGCGATGAGCGCGATCGTTTTCCTGAGTTACAGCCATGATTCCGAAGAGCACCGCGAATGGGTACTGAGCCTGTCGGAGCGCCTACGCGACGACGGGATCGAGACCCGCCTCGATCAGTATGTGAACGGCACCCCCGAGGGCGCCTGGCCGCACTGGATGCTCGATCGGCTCGACGAAGCGAGCCACGTCCTGGTGATCTGCACCGAGACCTACTACCGGAGGTTCCGGGGCCACGAGGAGCCGGGGAAGGGCAAGGGCGCCGATTGGGAAGGCACTCTCATCACCCAGGAGATCTACGACGCCAGGAGCCGGACGAAGAAGTTCATTCCGGTCCTTCGCGCCGCTGCGGACGAGAGTTTCATTCCCGAACCGCTCCGGGGGCGCACGCACTACACGGTGACCTCAAAAGCGGCCTACGAAGCGCTCTATGAGGTGCTGCTGGGAAGGGCCGGCGTCGAGCCGCGGCCGGTGGGTTCGATCCGGGAAGGGGAACGCCGGAAGGGCACCCCGCTCAGCTTCGACGGAGTTGCCGATCACGGGAGGCCCGGAAACGCTCCCCGAATCGCCCCCACCCGCCTCCCTCATAGTGCCCCGAGGCTCTTCGGCCGCGAGACCGAGCTTGCGAACCTCGAAGCTGCCTGGGCGGATCCGAAGGTCCATGTCGTAACGCTCGTGGCCTGGGGCGGGGTGGGGAAGACGTCCCTGATCGGAGAGTGGGCGGCGCGGCTCGCGGCGCGAGACTACGACGGCGCGAGCTATTTCGACTGGTCGTTCTACAGCCAGGGGACGAAAGACGCGGGAGCGGCGACCGGCGAGACCTTCCTCGCCGCTGCGCTGCGCTTTCTAGGCGGCGAGGAGGGAGAGCGATTCGCCGACAGCGCCCGCTCGGCCGAGGACAAGGGGGCGAAGCTCGCGGAGATCGTCGCGAGACGGCGCACTCTCCTCGTCCTCGACGGTCTGGAGCCGCTCCAATATCCGCCGGGGATGAAACAGCTCGCCGGGGAGATCAAGGACCCCGGGGTCCGGACGCTGCTCAAGCGGCTCGCGCAGCAGAATCTCGGCCTGTGCCTCGTCACCACGCGCGAGAGCTTGACAGACCTCGCGAGCTTCCGCGAGACGACGGCACCCGAGCAGTCGCTCGAACGTCTCGACAAGGGGGCTGGCGTCGAGCTGCTCGAGAGCCTCCATGTCCAGGGCTCGAAGAAGGACCTCGGAGATCTGGTCGAGGAGGTCGAGGGCCACGCGCTCACCCTGAGCCTCCTCGGTACCTACCTCGCCAAGGCGCACAAGGGGGACGTGAGGCGGCGCGACCGGGTGGATCTGGCGAAGGCGAACCTTGCGGTCCAGGGCGGCCACGCGTTCCAGACGATCGAAGCGTACGAGCGGTGGTTGGCCGGGAAGGACAACGAGGGCGCCCGCCAGCTCGCGATCCTCCGTCTGCTCGGCCTGTTCGACCGCCCAGCCGAACCAGGCTGCATCGCCGCGTTGCGCGGGGAGCCAGCGATCCCGGGCCTGACGGATTCGCTGGTCGGGATCGACGAAGACGATTGGAATCTCGCCCTCTCCGCCCTCGCCGAATGCCGCCTCGCATCGCCCCGCGACGACGGTGACCTTGATGCCCACCCGCTCGTCCGCGAGTACTTCGCGAAGCAGCTTCGCGATAAGCACCCGGAAGCCTGGCGCGCCGCGCACGGGCGGTTGTTCGAGCACTTGCGGGACTCGACGCCACACCAACCCGACACGCTCGAAGGTCTCCAGCCGCTCTACCAGGCCGTAGCGCATGGGTGTCTGGCGGGACGCCAGCAAGAGACGTGTGACGAGATCTATTGGGGCCGCATCCAACGAGGCCGTGAAGCGTTCAGCACCAACAAACTCGGAGCGATTGGCGCCGATCTGGGCGCGGTGGCCAGCTTCTTCGATCCACCGTGGGGCCGCGTCGCGCCCGCGCTATCCGAATCCGACCAGGCCTGGCTGCTTAACGAGGCCGCTGTCCGCCTGCGCGCCCTGGGCCGGCTGATCGAGGCTTTGGAGCCGATGCGGGTTTCGATGGATATGGACGCTAAGCGTGAGGAATGGGGGGGGGCCGCAACTAGCGCCAGCAACCTCAGTGAGCTGGAGCTGACGCTGGGCGACGTGTCTGGAGCGGTGCGAGACGCCGACCGGTCCGTGGCCTTCGCCGATCGGAGCGGGGATTGGACGCAGAGTATGAGGCGGTGCGCGAAGCACGCCGACACTCTGCACCAGGCAGGCCGTTGGGAGGAGGCGCTGTCGCGGTTCCGCGAGGCGGAGCGGATGCAAGCCGAGAGGCAGGCTCAGTATCCGCGGCTCTACTCACTCCAAGGTTTTCGGTACTGCGACCTGCTTCTCGGAGAGGCCGAGCGGGCGGCGGGGCGGGGAGAGCGGTCGGGCACCGGCGTGGTGGCGAGCTTCAGGCTCGGGGAGATCAAGGAGCGGGCGGCGCAGACGCTCAAATGGGTCACGACGCAGAACTGGCTCCTCGACATCGCTCTCGACCACCTGACCCTCGGCCGGGTCGCGCTGTATCGATCGATCCTGGAAGGTACCGATCTCGCCCCGGCGAGATCGGAGATCGAGCAGGCCGTGGACGGCCTCCGCCGTGCGGGAGATCTTCCGTGGCTTCCCTGGGGCCTCCTCACCCGAGCCTGGCTTCGTTTTCGGGAAGACGACGAAGCCGGTGCCCGCGCGGATCTGGCCGAAGCGGAAGAGATCGCCGCGCGGGGGCCGATGCCGCTGTACCTGGCCGACGTGAACCTCTACCGCGGGCGCATGTTTAAGGACTGCGCGGCGCTCGCGGAGGCGCGGCGGTTGATCGAGAAGCACGGCTACGGGCGGCGGGTGGGGGAGCTGGAGGACGCGGAGGCGATGCTGCCGGGTTGAATCGATCGCCTCAGTGAGGCTCACCCCCGCGGCCACCGCCGCCACAGAAACACCATCCCCGCGGTATAAAGCACCACCCCCGCCCACGCGGGGGCCAGGTGGGTGAAGATCAGATAGCCGATCCGGTAGTGAATCCCAATCGCGCAGGCGAATCCCGCGATGCCTGACAAGAGAAGCGCCTGCCAAAGGGCGCGGGTGAGGGGTGCTTTCCAGACGATGAGGAAGACGGTGACGCCGCAGGAGAGCAATCCGCCGCCGAAGCCGGCTCGGTCGTGGGCGATGAGAGGGAGCAGCCGCGAGGAGATTTCTCCGATCTGGGCGGCGGTGAGTCCCATGTAGACCAGGTCTTCCGGCACGAAGACGGTGGTCATGCCGACCGCCGTGATGACCGAGCCGGCGAGGGTCATGCCCAGGCCCGAGAACAGCAGGAGGGCGCGGCCGATGCCCGCCCGGGTGCGCAGCTCGAAGGGGCGTGAGGGGGAGCGGAGAGAGCGCCAGCCGAGCCGCGGTTCCGCAATCAGGAGACGGCGGGTGCGCCACATGCCCAGAAGAAAGAGGGGGAAGAGCGCGAGCGTCGCGGTGCCGTGCCATGTATCGAGGTAGCCGTAGCCGAGATAGCTCAGGAAGCTGGCGAATCCCGTGGCGCCGCTCGCCGCGAAAACCCACCAGGCCCATTCCTCGCCGCGTCGGAGCGGAAACTCGACCAGCCAAAGATAGAGCGTGCCGATCGCGATCAACACGCCGCCGAACGACACCCGATCGTGGAACATGAAGTGAACGATGCGGCACTGCGCGAGGCCGCAAAGGTCTGCGGCGTTCATCTTGAGATAGTCGATGTCGTGCGGCAGGAACGTCCCGGTGGCGGAGAGGAAGAGCATGAACCCGCCGGAGAGGATCAACGCGAGACCGGTCAACGAAAGCAGCGACCGGCCGTCGCCGATCAGCGCTGTCAGTAGATTTTCGCCGGACCGATCGTCGGAGCTGGATTCTCGGTTCATCGCGGCCTCAGGATTCGAAACGGGATTTCCTCCGAGTCTGAAAGACTTCGCTCGCCACCGCAAGGTGCCGTCAGGTACGCTTTCAAGGCAACGGACCGCGAAGAGACGGGAGGTCGACCATGAATCCAGGCGAAGACTCCTCCAAATTCGAGATCGTGAGTGCCCGGGAATTTAGTGCGCCGCGCGAGCGCGTCTTCGAGCTGTTCAGCAACCCGGATCATCTGATGCATTGGTGGGGACCGAACGGTTTCACCAATGCATTCAGCGAGTTCGACCTGCGGCCGGGGGGAAGGTGGCGCTTCGTCATGCACGGTCCTGACGGCGCGGAGTACCCGATGGAGAAGGAATTCGTCGAGGTGGTGAGCCCTGAGCGGGTCGTTCTGGATCATCTGGGGCCGATGCACCGCTTTCGGATGACCATGACGTTTGCGGATCTCGCCGGCCGGACCGGCCTTATCTGGCGGATGCTGTTCGAGGACGCGGAAGAGGCGGCTTGCATCGAGGGATTCCTCCACGCGGCGAACGAGGAGAATTTCGATCGGCTGGAGGATTACCTGGCGAAGCTGGCCTAGGAGGATCTATGCTTCTCGCCACGCATCCCCGTCGTCGCTTCCGTCGTCTGGCGCCGCTGGCGCCGATAAACCGCCGTGTGGCACACCGACCCGCTCGGTGAAGCGACGGGCTACTTCCCACGAGATCTGGCGGTTTGACCGATCGCCAAGCCGCTATCCGGCGCCGAAGCAGGTCTACGCGTCCGGAACGCGGCTCTACGGTTTGGCAGGTAGCCATCTACCTCGGATAGCGGCTATCCACGCCGGATAGCGGCTATCCGTCCCAGAATCGGAATAACGGTCCCGGAACAGGACCTACGGTCCCAGAACCGGAATATCCGTCCCAGAATCGGATCTACGGTCCCAGAATCGGAATAACGGTCCCAGGATCGGATCTGCGGTCCCAGAACAGGAATATCCGTCCCGGAATCGGAATATACGTCCCAGGACCGGAGCGGCGGAGGCTGAAAACACGCTGCGGACACGGGAACGGGCTTGCCGCGCCGTCCTCGGCTCGCCCGCCGCGCCTAAGTCGCGCCGGAGGCATCTAGCGGCGCTTGCGGGCATACACCGCAGCGCGTTCGTCGCCGACGGCGATCTCTGTGGCCAAGCGGTATCGGCGGGTAAACCAGGGGGCGCGGGAGTTGATTCTGCTCCCGCCGGTGAGGACGACGAGGTCGGCGCGGCTTCCTCGCAGTGCACCGGCCCAGTCCCCTTTGGCAACGGCGCCAACGTATTGCGGCGAGACCAAGCCGAGGAGATCGTCCACGGGGCGGTCGGCGAAAAAGGCGAGCGTACCCACCTCGAAGGCGGCCACGCGGGT
>DATMZU010000570.1:0-2457 GCA_035607435.1 Thermoanaerobaculia bacterium
AAGGGCGGCCACGGGGGGCGGCGCGAATTCCGTCGATCGTGGTAAATCCAGGGCGGCCACGGGGGGCCGCCCCTACGTGAGGTTTTACCTCTTCAAGGCGACGCGCTGAGCGCGGTGCGGAAACCGATGTCGGAGATGCGATCGACGTCGGTCAGCCAGTAGCGGTTGTAGGTGCGCAGAAACGTCGGGCCGAGCTGGAGCGCGCCGCCGCGCAGGATTTTGAGGTTGCCTTTCGCCAGGTTGACCGGGTTCTTCTTCGGCGAGCGGGCGTAGAAGTCGGGCTGGTAGGTGTCCTCGCACCATTCCCAGACGTTGCCGGCCATGTTGACGGCGCCGTAGGGGGAGGCGCCGACCTCGCAGCAGTTGACCGGCGCGGTCGAGGTGCGCGACAGCGGGTGATCGACCCACATCGCCCGCTCGTAGGTCGGCGCCTCGTTGCCCCAGGGGTAGGTGCGGCCGTCGGTGCCGCGCGCCGCTTTTTCCCATTCGGCCTCAGTCGGCAGCCGCTTTCCTGCCCAGGCGGCGTAGTCCTTGGCGTCGTGCCAGGTGACATGGATGACCGGTTGCGCGTCGTGGATGCCCCAATCGGGTGGCTGAACTTTCTGGACGCGCTCGTCGGGTTCCTTCAGATAGGGGAGACCCGATTCCTTCCAGCGCCGCCAGGAGACCTCGTACTTGTCGATGTAGAAGGCGTCGAGCTCGACCGTGTGTACCGGCTTGGCGCTCGGCTCGCCCTGGTCGCTGCCCATGGTGAACGCTCCCGCCGGAACGTAGACCATCACCGTGCCGTCTTTCTTCCAGACGTACTCGCCCTCCTTTTTCCCGCGCGAGAGCCCGTTCGGCATCGTCTCTCCGTGCCAGCCCCGAGACGGATCGCTCGGAGGAGTCGGCGGGCTCGGGGCTTTCGGAGCCGGGCCGGCCGCGAAGAGGAAGGTGAGGAAAACCCAAGAGAGGCCCGCAAGCTGATTCATCGATGCGCGCTCCTACGTTTCGCAGGGAGGGTTCGAACAAGGGAAAAACCCTCGCCGGAAGGTACCCGGCGAGGGCTGGAATCCTAAGGCGAGAGAGAGCCGACGCCTACTACGGCGCGTCGTCCTCCATCTCCTCCAACTCCGCAAACTCCTTCGCGAACTGGATCTTGAGCCGATCCGTCCGTAGGCGCTCGGCGAGCTGCGCCTGCCGGTTGAGAGTCTGCTCCGTCACCAGTTGAGCGGTCGGACCGCTCGCGATGCCGCCGCCCGGCGATTGCAGACAGAGCACGCTCGGCGGTTGCGCGAGGTCGAGACGGAATCGGCCGCTGCCGGTATCGACCGGGATCGAGCCGAGCTTGGCGCCGGTGCACCGGCCGCCGACCTCGCCCCCGGCGAACACCTGGAGCCGGTTGACCGTGTCGCCGGCCGGTTTGATGCCGACGACGCCGCGGACGGTCGTCTTGCCGGGCTTCTGATCCACCCGGGTGACGGTGACCGTATCCGAAGCATGGAGCGCTCCGCCCGCGCTGTCGGTCACTCGCACGATGTGCCAGAGACCGGCCTGGACGAACGGTTGAGCTCGATCCATGTAGAGGTAGTCCCCCTGCGCTTGCAGGTCGCCGCCCGCTCCCGCCAGGAACTCCATGTTGAGCGTCATGCCCGGCGCCAGGACGTCGCCGTACATGACTTCCGAACCGACCATGCCCGGCTCCTGGCGATAGCGATGACCTTCGAGTGCCGGAATGTGAGGCATCTCTCCCCACGGTTCGCCGGCGCGGTAGATGAGAGAAGCTCCCTTGGGAAGGGTGACGACGTGGCGCGGGTCGCCGAACAGCGGGCTCCGGAACACGTCGGCCGGCGCGGCCAGGAAATTGCGCAGGTTGAGCGGTTCGTTGCTGTAGCTGATCGAGTCGGTGGCAAACTCGGTGGCGTCGGGGTAAGGCATGCGATCCTGCGCGAGCTCGTCCTCGGCGTCCATGAACAGAGCGACGAACTCGCGCGTGGCAAGGCCGCCCTTGACGATGTCCGCCTGGACGCCGGTGCCGTCGCCGGGGAGCGGCGAGAGCGTTCCCGGACTGCGGTAGGTCGAGCCCTCCTTTTCGACCACCACGCCGCCCCAGGCGCCGAGCGCGAGCGAGTCGCTGTCGGCGAGGTTGAGCGCGAGGGTGAGCCCGAGATCCTTGTCGGCGTAGTACTCATAGGTCCGCGTCGCCCCCGGAGCCACCGTCGAGTCGTAATTGAGCCCGATGGCGGAGCCGTAGGAGCGCTGCGGATCGAACAACAGCTCGCCGACGCTGAATCCTGAGCGCTTGGTGACGCGCAGGTTGGTCAGGTTGATCTTGAGGCATTGCCCCTTGTTGACCCGGACGACGATCGGCGTTCGGGTGTTGGTGACCGGCGCGCCGTTCAAGAAATACGAGACGCCCGGCACGCCGCCGACCGTGTCGTTGTAGATGATGCTGGTGTCGGCGATCGACAGGTCGTA
>DATMZU010000333.1:0-23347 GCA_035607435.1 Thermoanaerobaculia bacterium
CGGGTGTCGCAGGGCACGCCGCGAATCCATTCGCGCGAGGAGAAATTGAGCGGATAGACCATCCAGTAGTCGCCGACCGCGAGTTGAACCCCCTCCCGGCGCAGAAAGGCCAGCATCTGCCACTCGCCGGAGGCCGCGACGTGCAGGCGTTGGCGCATGACGCTGTTCGGCCAGAAGTAGACGCCGGCCGAAAACGCGACCAGGAGCGCCGCGAGCGCTCCGGCGAGGAGAGGTCCCCGGACGCGGTTCCACCCGCTCAGGGTGGCGAGGAAAAGCCCCAGCGCGAGCGGCGCCGCGAGATAGATCGGCAGGACGTAGCGAACGTTGAGGCCTCGGGTGCTGCCGGCCGCGGAGAAGATGTTGATCGCCACCGTGGCGCCGATCAGGAGCACGACGAGCGCACGCCGCTTCTTGGGCTCGGCGGCGTGGGAGTCGCGATCCCCGCGGGCGAAGAACCAACCGAAGGCGAGGCAGTAGACCGCCGCGGCGGGGAAGCGGAGCGCGCGGTCGAGCGGGTCGGGAGGGTTCGGTCCCCCTTCCGGATCGGTCGAGACGAACAGCTCGGGCAAGCTGTCGGTGCTCACGAACCGCAGGTTGTCGGCCACGCTCGCGCGGTCGAGCGTCGGCTGGGCGACCGAGTTGGCGCCTCTGAACGAGGCGAAGGGGTAGCGGACGTTGTAGCCGATCCAGGGAGAGGCGCCGACCAGGAATCCCGCGAGGATGAGAGCCGCGACCCGGGCGAAATGGAGAAGCCGGGCTCGCGGTGCCTCGCCGGAGCCGAACGGCGCGCGCCGCAGAACGAGCCAGGCGAACACGGGAAGCGTAACGCACAGGGTTTGGAGCGACGCCCACCACGAGAGGCCCACGACCAGACCGAAGGCGAGCCAGAGGCCGCGTCGTTCCGGCTCGTCGGCGATCCAGGCGGCGAGCCAGAGCGTCGCGGCGGCGAGCGCGAGGGTGATCGAATAGCCGTTCGGCTGCGCCGTCCAGTAGAGGAACGCCGGAGCGGGCAGCGCGGCCGCGATCAGCCCCCAGCGGGCGGCCAACGGGCCGGCGAGCCGGCGCACGAAGAGCCACGAAAACAGCATTCCGAGGGAGCTCGCGAGCCAGGGCGCATAGCCCATCGCCTGGCGTGTGGGGCCGAAGGCGAGGAACGCGAGCGCGTGGAGGTACGACTCGATCGCGCCGATCCGGACGCCGTTGTAAAAGACCCGGAGATCGCCGGCCAGGATACGCATCGCGCACAAGCCGGTCTGAATGCAATCGGCATCGGCCTGGAACTTGGTGACCGGAAAGATGATCACGTACCGCAGAGCGACGCCTGCCGCAAACAGCGCCGCGGTTGCGAGGCCGGCCTTGGAGAGAGACGGCCGAGTCATGCCGGGTTCGATCTCTTCATCTCCAATTCAACGCGGACGCCTCGCGACGAGCAGGATCTCGGAGCCGAGCGCCGGCAGAACGCGGCGCTCCAGCTCCAGCAGCCCGGCCGCAAATCTCCGCGAGATCGGGGCGACGAACGGCGCGGCGACGAAGAAGGTCTCGGCGCTTACCGGTTCGAATCCCGCCTCCGTGACCGCGCGCGTCAGGCTCTTCCGATTGAACAGGCCGAGGTGCTGTTGCCGATAATCGACCGGACCGACGAGGCTCACCAGCCATTCGAGCAGCGGCCAGAAGCTCTTGGCGTTCGGGGTGGAGAGGATCAAATAGCCGCCGGGGCGGAGCACGGCGTAGGCGTCGCGCAGGAAACCGCCGACCTCATCGGGCGGCAGATGCTCGATCACCTCGACGCTCACCACGGTGTCGAACCGCTGTTCGAGCGCGGCGTCGCGCACGTCGGCCACGCGGAACTCCAGGCCGGGACGAGGGTAATTCTCCCGCGCGTAAGCGATCTGCGGTTCGGCGAGGTCGATCCCAAGGGCGCTTTCGACCGGCCGCTTCAGGTTGCCGAGAAACGTCCCCGGGCCGCAGCCGAGATCGAGCAGGCTTTTACAATCCGCGGGCAGCTTCGACTCGACGAGGCGCAGCCGGTGGTGGTGCCAGAACCACTGGATTCCCCGACCGCGCCGATACACCTTGTCGTAATAGCCGGGTTCGATATCCAGGTAGTGGTCGAGGCGGAACGTCGTATCACGCACGCGAGGTCTCAGGCTCCGGCCGAGTGCGGCGGGGTGCGAGAGTGAGGATGCAGAACCTGAGGGGATGGCGACATTCGGGTATTTTATCCGGAACTCCCGCTCGGATGCATCGAACCGCCGTCAATCGCCTCGATCGCGGCTCGGTACCCGGGGTCATTTCGGAGCGGCGCGAGCAGCGGATCGCCCTCGATCGCCGCGCGGTCGGCGAAGCCAAGGGATACCACCTGGGCGAGCGCTTCGATCGCCCGTTTGTGGTTTCCCCCTTGGGCGCGCGCCTGGGCCAGCATGTACCAGGCCTCGGCGTCTTTCGGCTCGATCGTCGTCGCAACGTCGAGAAACAGGGCCGCGCGAGCCCAATCTTTCTTCTCGATCAAGGCGCGCGGCAGGTAGAACCCGGTCTGGACCCCCACCTGGGCGAGCAACCGCTCGGCCGAGAGGCTTTCCGCCCGGTCCGTGCCGGCGGCTTTCTTCTGCAGATCCTTGACGCGCAGCTTCGCGAGCAGAAGGCCGAGGCTCCCTGAAGCGTCCTCGGGCGCCACCGAAGCGAGCGCCTGGTGCGCGCGCTCGATCGTTTCGAGGTCGCGCTTGTCGCGCTTGACCCGCGCGGCCAGCTCCGCCTGAACCGCCTTGTCGGCCCCGAGCAGCTTCACGCGCGCCGCGGTGTCGCCCAAGTCGGCGGCATCCGCCAGGCCGGTGAAATCCTCCGCGAGAGCGCGCCAGGCGAGGTAGCCGTCCGCCTTGCCCGCGGGCGGCGGACCGGCTTCGAGGGCCTGCGCTTCGGCGGTGCGCCGGTCGAGCCATTTCTTGATCAGGGCGGGATCTTTCTCCCGTAGACCGGTCTTCATGGCCCGCAGCTCCAGCCACTCGATCGACCGGGTCGCCACGGCCTCGGGCGGCCATTGGTGGCCGTCGTCGAACGTCGCGAGCCGGTGGGGGAGGTTCAACTCCGCGAGCGTGCGGTCGAGGTCGTGCAGCTCGTACCAGTTGAAGTCCTTTTCGCCCACGGAGCCGAAAAACGCGAACGTCGTGGCTTTGGAAGGCGGCCGGTCGAACGGAAAGCCGCCGCTCGCGCCGAGTACGCCCGCGACCTCCTCGGGGTAGACGATCGCCATCAGGCAGGCCGCCCGCGCGCCGCCCGAGTAACCTCCGGCGTAGATCCGCTTCCGATCGATCGAAAAACGGCCGAGCGCGTCGTCGTGCATCGCCTTCATCGCCGCGAGATTCGGATCCATCGCCTCGTCGCTCTTCGAGTTGTTCGAGCTGACGAGAATCCAGCCGTAGGTCTCGGCCGCCGCGACGTAGCGCTTCGCCGCCCCCGCCCCGTGTTCGCGCGCGTCGAACAGGAACAACGCCGGGTAGGCCCGGTCGGGCGTATAGCTCGCGGGCAGGTAGAGCGCGTACGACTGGCCAGGGAACGCCTTGGCGGTCACGCGATCGACCAACTCGCCGCTGGGGATCTGGGTGATCGGCGGGGCGGCGGACAGCGGGGCCGAAAGGATGAAAAGGACTGCGAGGACGGCAAGGACGGAAAGGCGAGAGGAGGACATGGGGGGAAGATTATGCGGTGAGCCGGGCGAGACGGAAGCCGGTTCGGGCCCATGGAGGATGCCCCTAAGACCAGCCGAAGGGATCTTCGCTCGCAGGTGTCCCTCCCCCCGGGGAGGGGGACGGCCGGAACGGGGAGAGGACAGGAGGGGGGCGGCACAGTGTTACGCTCTGCGCTGTTTCGGTAAAGCGCCCCATGAGCGAAGGCAAGACCCAAGGATCGCCGCCGAAGGCGGAACCCGAGAAACCCGCGGAGAGCGTTGCCGCGCGGCAGGTCACGTCGGGTGATGGCGGAGCTGCGTTCGGTGGGTATGTTCAGGGTGGCGTTACGATCAACAATTACCATACGGCCGCATCGCCGCCGATCGCTCCTTCGCCCGTAGCCGTTCCTCCGAAGACCGCCCCCACCCGCCTCACCCACGTCGCCGAAGCGCTGATTGGAAGAGACAAAGAGCGAGCCGCCCTCGACGCCGCCTGGGCCGATCCGACGATCCGCGTCGTCACCCTCGTCGCCTGGGGCGGCGTCGGCAAGACCTCATTGGTCGGCAAATGGGCGGCGGAGAAGGATCTTGGTGGGGCGGACTATTTCGACTGGTCGTTCTACAGCCAGGGGACGAGGGAGGAGGGTTCGGCCTCCGGAGAACCGTTCCTCAACGCGGCCCTCCGCTTCTTCGGTGACGACGAGGGCGAGAAGCTCGCGGAGAGCAAGGTCTCCGCGTGGGACAAGGGCGCAAGGCTCGCCGGGTTCGTGGCTCGGCGGAGGGCTTTGTTGGTGCTGGATGGGTTGGAACCGCTTCAATTTCCACACTCAGGTCCGAAGGAGACGGCCGGGCAGTTGAAAGACCCCGGCCTGGCAGCGTTGCTTCGGGGCCTCGCCGCGAACAATCCGGGCTTGTGCGTGGTGACGACGCGCCAGAGCGTGACGGATCTCAGCGCCTTCAAAGAAACATCGGCGCCGGAGTGGAAGCTGGAGCGTTTGAGCACGCCCGCCGGGGTGGATCTCCTCGAAAAGTTTCTCGTGAAGGGGACGAAGAAGGAAAAGGCGGAGGTGGTCGAGAAAGTCAAAGGCCACGCTCTGACGTTGAGCCTTCTCGGCGCCTATCTCCGGGATGCATTTGAGGGAGACATTCGTAAGGTCGATCTAGTGGACCTCAGCGATGCGGACCAAGAGCTAGGCGGTCACGCGTTCCGGGTAATCGCGGCCTACGAGCGGTGGTTGATCAGCGAGGGAAAAGACGAAGCCTCCCGCGAGCTTGCCGTGCTTCGTCTGCTCGGCCTATTCGACCGTCCCGCGGACAAGGGGTGCCTCGCGGCTCTTCGGAAGGAGCCTGCCATCTCCGGCCTCACCGAACCGATCGTCGGCCTGTCCGATCGGCAATGGAGTCTGGTCGTCTCGCGCCTCGCCGCGAGGGGCCTCGCTTCGAGCGAGGGAGGCACTCTCGACGCCCACCCCCTCCTGCGCGAGTACTTCGCCGAGCAGCTCAAGAAAGAGAAGACGGAAGCCTGGCGCGCCGCGCACGGCCGGTTGTTCGAGCACCTGCGGGATGCGACCCCTCACCAGCCTGACACGCTCGAAGGTCTCCAGCCGCTCTACCAGGCTGTCGCCCACGGCTGCCATGCGGGGCGGCAGGAGGAGGCGCGTGCCGGGATCTACCAGGATCGGATCCTGCGGGGAGGCGAAGCATTCGCCGTACACAAGCTCGGAGCCTTCGGCGCCGACCTGGGCGCCGTGGCCTGCTTTTTCGATCCTCCCTGGAGCCGCGTCTCGTCCGCCCTCTCCGAAGCCGCCCAGGCCTGGCTGCTTAACGAGGCCGGCTTCCGCCTGCGTGCCCTGGGCCGGCTGATCGAGGCCCTGGAGCCGATGCGGGCGGTGCTTGGCCGCGACGAAGCAGAGGAAGCTTGGAAGGAGGCCGCGATCAGCGCCTCCAACCTGAGCGAGCTGGAGCTGACCCTGGGCGAGGTCGCCCAGGCCGAGGAGGACGCCGCGCGCTCCGTGAGCTTCGCCGACCGGAGCGGGGATGGCTTTCAGAAGTTGGCAAGGCGCACTACGCACGCCGACGCGCTGCACCAGGCGGGCCGGGGACCTGAGTCGCGGGCGCTCTTCGCCAAAGCGGAGCGGATGCAGGCCGAGCGGCAGCCTCGATACCCGCGCCTCTACTCGCTCCGAGGCTACCAGTACTGCGACCTGCTGTTCGCCGAGGCCGAGCGTGCGGCGGGTCGGAAAAGGGGAGCGGAAGCGGCCGGGGCGGATCTCTTCGAGGCGATCCGCGAGATCAAGGAGCGGGCGACAGAGACGCTTGGGTGGGCTGAAGAAAACCGAGCTCCGCTCCTCGACTTCGCGCTCAACCATCTGACCCTCGGCCGCGCCGCGCTCTATCGATCGATCCTGGAGCACTCGGACCCCGTCGCCGCCAGAGCCGAGATCGAGATGGCCCTGGGCGGCCTTCGCCGCGCGGGGACGACGCACCACGTTCCGAGAGCCCTCCTCACCCGAGCCTGGCTGCATACCGAAGTAGGAAACCCCGAAGCCGCCCAAGGTGACCTGGACGAGGCGCAAGAGATCGCGGAACGCGGTCCGATGCCGCTCTACCTCGCCGACATCGCCCTCTACCGCGGCCGGCTGTTCGGCGACCGCGTGGCGCTCGCGGAGGCGAGACAGTTGATCGAGAAGCACGGCTATTGGCGCCGGCTGGGGGAGCTGGAGGACGCCGAGGGGTAGTTTCCTGGGCTCGCCAGGCTCCAGCCTGGCCGCTTTTGCCTTCGGCCAGCCGGCTGGCTGATCGAAGCGATCGTTGCCAGGCTGGAGCCTGGCGAGCCCAGGAGAATCCCTGGTGCGCGCGTCGTTGCTGGAACCGCCGACAGGCGGACAACAATCTTCGATGGGCGCACAAGAATCCGCGCCGGGATCGGGGGAGGCTGGCGCGGCCCCGTGAGTTTCGCCCGGCGTTCTTACCCCCGCCCTCCTCGCCTATGATGCCCAGTCGGAGACCCCTTCATGAGCGACCCGCTGTTCTGGCACCGCGTGCAGTTCGGCTTCACGATCGCGTACCACTATCTGTTTCCGCAGCTCACGATGGGGCTCGCTCTCCTGATCGTCGTGCTGAAGGTCCAGGCGGTGCGGACGGACGAGGCGCGCTATGCCGACGCGGCGCGTTTTTGGGTGCGGGTGTTCGGCCTCAACTTCGCGATGGGGGTGGTGACCGGCGTGCCGATGGAGTTTCAATTCGGCACCAACTGGGCGCGGTTTTCTCACTATGCCGGCGGCGTGATCGGCCAGACGCTCGCGATGGAGGGGATCTTCGCGTTCTTCCTGGAGTCGAGCGTCCTCGCCCTCCTGGTGTTCGGGGAGCGGCGGCTCGGGCCGAAGCGCCACCTCGCGGCGGCGGTGGCACTATTCGTCGGCAGCTGGCTCTCCGGCTACTTCATCGTCACGACCAACGCCTTTATGCAGAACCCGGTCGGCCATTCGACCGCACCCGACGGCACGCTCCAGATCGCGAACCTTGCGGCCTACTTGGGCAACCCCTGGGCGCTCGCGCAATACGCCCACACCATGATGGCCGCGGTGGTAACCGGGTCGTTCGTGATGGCCGCGGTGGGGGCGTTCTGGTTGCTTCGAAAAGAGCACCTGGAGGTCGCGCGCGTGTCGCTTCGGACCGGGGTGATCGCCGGCCTGCTCTCCTCGCTGCTGGTCGCGATGCCCACCGGTCACATGCAAGGGCAACTGGTGGCGACCCACCAGAAGGTGGCGCTCGCGGCGATGGAAGGGCGCTTCGAAAGCGGCCCGATGGCGCCGATCGCGATGATCGGCCAGCCGAACGTGGCGGAGCGCCGGCTCGACAATCCAATCGCGATCCCGGGCGTGCTCTCCTACATCGCCTACGGCGATTTCTCGAAAAACGTCAAAGGGCTGAACGAATTTCCCGAAGACCTTTGGCCTACGAACATCGAGCTGCTCTACTACGCGTTCCACATCATGGTGGGCTTGGGCACGCTGTTGATCGGGCTCGCGGCGCTCGCCGGGCTTCAGCTCGCGCGCGGCAAGCTCGAAGCGAGCCGGCCGCTGCTCTGGCTGCTGATGCTCGCGTTTCCGTTTCCCTACATCGCGACCACGGCGGGGTGGATGACGGCGGAGCTGGGCCGCCAGCCCTGGCTGGTCTACAACCTCCTGCGCACGGCGGACGGCTCGTCGCCCACCGTCCACGGCGGCTCCGCGCTGTTCACGCTGATCGGCTTTGCCGGCCTCTATTTCGTCCTCGGGCTCCTGTTTCTTTTCCTGATCGCGCGCGAAGTCGGCCACGGGCCGCGTTCGCTCGACCGGCCCGCCACCCCGGTCGTTCTTTAGGGACGATCCGGAGACATCGATGAACGCGCTCTGGTTCGCCCTCGCTTCGGTCCTGTTGGCCGGTTACGTGATTCTCGACGGCTTCGATTTCGGCGCCGGTGCGCTCCATTTGTTCGTGGCGAAATCCGATCGCGAGCGCCGCGAGGTGCTGGCCGCGATCGGCCCGTACTGGGACGGCAACGAGGTCTGGCTGCTCGCCGCGGGGGGAGTCCTGTTCCTCGCCTTCCCGAAGGTTCTCGGCGCGGGGCTCTCCGGCCTCTACCTGCCGGTCTTCTTCCTGCTCTGGGCGCTGATCCTCCGCGGCATCGCGATCGAGTTCCGCTCCCACATGGAGGATGCCATGTGGCGCGGCCTCTGGGACGTCGTCTTTTCCTTCGCGAGCGCGCTGCCGCCGGTTCTGCTGGGCGCCGCGCTCGGCAACCTCCTGCGGGGCGTGCCGCTCGACGCCTCGGGCTATTTCACGATGCCGCTCTGGACCGACTTCCGCGCCTCGGTTCCCTTCGGGGTCTTGGACGGCTACACCGTTCTCGTGGGCGTCTTGGCGCTCGTGGCGCTCGCCCACCACGGGGCGCTGTTCCTCGCCTGGAAGACCGAGAGCGAAGTTCACGAGCGATCCCGAAAGGCGGCGGCCCGGCTCTTCGTGCCGCTGATCGCCCTCTGGCTCGCCGCCACTTGGGCCACCTTCGCGCTCCGCCCCGACCTGTTCGAAAACCTCGCGGGCCGGCCGCTCGCGATCCTCGCCGCGCTGCTCGGTGTCGCGGGGCTCGTCGGAGCGTTCCTGGGCAGACGCCGCGAACGCCCCCTGCTCGCGTTCGTCGGCTCCTCGGCCTTCCTGCTCGGAATCCTCGTCGCCACGGTCGCCTCGTCCTATCCGGTGATGATCCGCTCAACGCTCGATCCTGCCCTGTCGCTTACCGCTTTGAACGCGGCATCGAGCGCGCAGAGCCTGCGCACGGGCCTCCTCTGGTGGCCCTTCGGTTTCGCGCTCGCGCTCGGCTATCTGGCGCTGCTACTCTTCATCCACCGCGGAAAAGCCCGGGCGCCCGCGGAAGGCGAAGGATATTGAGTGGAGACCGATCTAGACCGTCGGGAGCGTACTTCGAGCGCCGATAGCGGCTATCCAGCCCAGATAGCGGCTATCCAGCTCGGATAGCGGCTATCCAACTCAGATAGCGGCTATCCAACTCAGATAGCGGCTATCCAGCGCGGATAGCGGCTATCCGCCGCAGATAGGGGCTATCCGCCACCGATAGCGGCTATCCAGCGTGGATAGCGGCTATCCAGCGTGGATAGCGGCTATCCAGCTCCGATAGCGGCTATCCACCACGGATAGCGGCTATCCACGCTCGCGATCGTATTTCTTTCTTCGTAGACCGCTTTCGGCTTCGTACCCAACTCAATGCAGAAGAGCGAACCTGAAAGTGTTCCGGCAACGCGACCGCTGGAGGCGCGGAACTTTCGCGCCGACCGCGGCGACGCCGGGCAGCGGCTCGACCTCGTCCTGGTCCGTCATCTGGCCGACCGGCCCGAGATTTCGCGCAACCAAATCCAGAACTGGATCGATGCCGGGAGGGTGACGATCGACGGCAAGGCCGCGGGAAAGGCGGCCGATCGCGTGCCCGCCGGGGCGGAGGTCTCGGTGCTGCTTCCGATCCTTGCTCCGCGGCCCGCGCCCGAGGCGGAGGAGGGGGCGCTTGAGATCCTGTATGAGGACGAGCATTTCCTGGCGCTCAACAAACCGCCCGGGCTGGTCGTCCATCCCAATCGGAGCGAAGCGAAGGGCACTCTGCTCAACGCCCTACTCTGGCGCTTCCGGTCGGCGGGGGAGCCGGGAATCCCGCATCTGGTGCAGCGTCTCGATCGCGGCACCTCCGGCCTCTTGCTGGTCGCGAAGCGCCCGGCGATGCATGCGGCGCTCGCCAAGGCTCTGCGCGCGGAACGGGCGGAGAAGGAGTATCTCGCGATCTGCTACGGCCGGCCGCCACGATCGGCGGGCAAGATCAACCTGCGGATCGATCGGCATCCGACCGTCCGCGGCCGGCGAGTCGCCTATCCCGCCGACGGTGTGCTCGGGCAGGAAAGCCTCACGCTGTTCGAAACCGTGGCCCTGGGAGGGGGGCTTTCCGTCGTTCGCTGTATCTTAATGACCGGGCGGACACACCAGATCCGGGTCCACTTGGCGGCGCTCGGGGTGCCCATCGTCGGCGATCCTCTCTACGGTGAGCCCGGCTGGAGCGCATTGCGCGATCCGGAGCTGTCGGCTCTCTGCCGCGACCTGCCGCGCCAGGCGCTCCACGCGTTTCGACTGCGCTTCGTCCACCCTGCCACGAGATCTCCGCTGGCGCTCGAAGCCCCGCTTCCGGACGATCTCCAAAAGCTGGTCAACCGCATCGGCGAGGAAAACACCCCCGGGTTTCGTCTTGATTCTTGGTGAAACACCCCCCTGTTTCACCTCGGTTTTACGCGAAACAGGGGGGTGTTTCGACATCGCGCCGCCCCGGCTCTTGCCAGCGGCGCTCGAAGGTGAAACCTTTCCCCGCTCGATTCGTTCAGAGAAGGCAATCCCGCCGAGTGCCGCGACTTGGCACGCGGAGGCAACTGAGGAGGTTCGGCCGATGCGCGCGCTTCGTTCGTTGATGCTGGTCTTGGCGTTTCCGGTCCTCTGCGCAAGCGCGCTTCGCGCGGACGAGCCTGCGGTTCCCGCGACCCCTGCGGACACCGCTCCGGCAGTTGCCGCGACGGCTTCGACCCCTGCGGATTTCGACGTGGAGGCGGCGACCCGGGCCTACCTGTCACGCGTTTCTCCGGCCGACAAGGAGCGTTCCGACTCTTATTTCGAAGGGGGCTACTGGCTTCAGCTTTGGGGCTTCCTCTACGGTCTCGGCGTCGCTTGGATCCTGCTCGCGCGCGGGCTTTCGGTGCGGATACGAAACGCGGCGGAGCGGGTCACGGGATTACGGCCGGTTCAAACCTTTCTCTACGCCGCGGGCTACTTCATCGCCACTGCGCTGCTCACCCTGCCGCTCACAGTCTACGAAGGGTACTGGCGTGAGCACGCGTACGGCCTTTCGAACATGACGTTTCGCGGCTGGCTGCGCGATTATGCGGTGGGACTCGGCCTCTCGGTGGCCCTCGGCGGCTTGTTCATCGTCCTGCTCTACTGGGTTTTCCGCAAAGCGCCGCGCACCTGGTGGATCTGGGGAACCGCGGTCGCCCTGGTGGGCTTGCTATTCCTTGCGCTGATCAGTCCGGTCTACATCGCGCCCCTGTTCAACAAGTACAAGCCGCTCGGCGAGGGGCCGATCAAGGCGGGCATCCTGTCGCTCGCGCGGGCGAACGGCATTCCCGCCGACAACGTTTACGAGGTCGATGCCAGCAAGCAGTCGAAGCGGGTGAGCGCAAACGTCAGCGGCCTCGGCTCGACGCTCCGGATCACGCTCAACGACAACCTTCTCGCGCGGGTCAAGCCCGATGGGATTCAAGCGGTGATGGGGCACGAGATGGGGCACTACGTGCTCAACCACGTCTACGAGTTCATCCCGATTTTCGCCCTAATCATCCTGATCGGTTTCGGCTTCCTACGCTGGGCCTTCGATCGCGTCCTCTCCCGCTACGGCACCCGCTGGGGGATTCGCGGAATCTCCGACCCGGCGGGCCTACCGCTTCTTGCCGCCATCCTGTCGGTCTACTTCTTTGTCCTCACGCCGATCATCAACACCGAGGTCCGAACGAACGAAGCGGAAGCCGACATCTTCGGCCTGAACGCCAGCCGCCAGCCCGACGGCTTCGCCGAGGTCGCCCTCCTGCTCGGCGAGTACCGCAAGCTCGAACCGACCCCGCTCGAAGAGTGGATCTTCTTCGACCACCCGAGCGGCCGGAGCCGCATTCTGATGGCGATGAAGTGGAAGAAGGAGCACCTCAAGGATCTGGCGGCGGCGCCTTAGGTTCCGCTCCGCCAAACCTCCCGCCCATCCCCCAGCACGAAGTCGAACTCCAGCCACAGCGGGCAGCGGACCGGCACCACCACCGAGCCGCCCGCCGTCCGTTCTCCCTCCAAGCCGAGGCGGCTTGCGAGCGGATAGCTCGGCGCGTCGGCGACTTCCAACTTGTAGGAGCCGTGGAGGCGGCCGCCGGCTCGGAAGTCTCCGAGCTTCTTGGCTTCGGCTTCGACGATCGCTTGATAGCAGGCGCGGTTCGGTTCGGCGATGTCGCGGAATTGTTTGAGGAAGATCATCGGCACCTGTCCCGAGGCCAGGTCGTCGAGTGCTCCTTTCGCGAGCGCCCAGACCGCGTCGCCGAGGCCGATCGCTGCGAAGAGCGCGACCAGCTCGGCGAGGGCTCCGACCGGGCCGAGGCCTGCGCTCAAGTCGAACAGGTGCGATTTCCCCTCGGTGGGACGCGCTTCGACCAAGCGCCGTTTCTCGAAACGGCCGGCGTTCGCCACCCAGCCGTCCACGGAATAGGCGCCTTCGCGCTCGGGCGGCAGGACGAGCGTCGCCTCTCCTTTCGGGTAGCCGTAGATCTCGCGGCCGGCGCGGCAGGCGAGCTCCGTATCGACCCAGAGGTAGGGGGTGAAGGCGACGATCCGCGCGCTGCCGTCGGGCTCGGTGGCGAGCAGCGGGACGAGGAAGCCGAAATCCAGCTCGCGGACGGCGGCGCTTGGCTCGGAGGCTTCGACCGCCGCGTTGTCCTGGGCGTAGAACAGCGCGAGCGGCAGGAGCGGCCGGTAGAGGGTGGGGCCGCCGATTTGGAGGTGCCGGTCGCAGAGCGCCTGGAGGCTCGCGCGTTTTGCCGCGACGGGGAAGATCGTCATCTTCGTGCCGCGGGCGACGAACGGCGGGGCCGGCGTTTCGTTGAGATCGCGCACGACGTAGAGGGGGCGCGCGGCCTGGCCGCCGGTCGAGGGGGATTCGGCAGCGAGCAGGGGGCTTAGCCAGTCGCCGGGAATCGGCACGTTGATCCCAGAGATCGCGCGGGCGGCGAGCAGGCCGGACATGGTGGCGGCTTCGACGCAACCGGCGTTGATCGGGTTGAGCGTCCAGTCGCCCGCGACGATCAGGTTGGCGTAGCCCGAGCCGTTCGCGGAAATCCGCGCCGCCACGGAGCCGGGCAGCGAGAGGTTGTAGCGGTCGGACAGGTTCGTGGGCGCTTCGAAATGCTGGCCCAGGAGGCGCGCGGCTCCCGTTCGACCCTCGCGATCGACCAGGGTTTTCCAGTCGAGGCCGTCGCCGCCCGGGCGGTCCGCCGCGTTCGGCCAGAGCCAGCCGGCGTAGCGTTCGATCCAGCCGCGCGCGTTGTCCACTACCCGCTCGTGCTGGCGCCGGCCGAATCCGACGCCGGACGGATCTCCGGCCGCGGGAACCGGTTCGACGTCCGGCATCGGCGAGCAGAGATAGGCGATCGCGCCGACCTCGCCCGGGCGCCAACTCTCGCGCGGGATCAGGTGCGCCATGTCGGTCCAGGTGTCGAACGGTTCCTCGTAGGGAATCGAGATCGAGTTGCCGTGCGGCCAGCCGAGGCCCTCGCGATTGGGGATCTGCCAGAGCTGCATGGCCTGGGTTCCTACCGTGCGGAGCGCATCGAGCATGCGGCGGAAGCGCGGGTTCGTCGGGTCGGCGACCAGCTCGGCGCAGAGGCCGGGGAGGGCGCCGAGCGAGATGCCGAGCAGCACGCGGTCGAAGTCTTTCCCCGCTTCGAGCACTAACTGGGGCAGGGCGTCCGGCCAGCGGGTCCAGGCGTCTTCCAGACTCTCGCCGCTCGCGCGGAGCGCTTCGCCCTGGACCAGCTGCTCGTAGAGCGGTTCGCTCGGCCAGCAGGGGAGGCCTTTGACGTCGTAGAGCGGCTCGTAGGCGCCGCCGCGGATCTCGATCTGGCGGCCGATGACCACGCGGGCGATCTTGCCGCGGGTGGGACCGAGCTCGAGCCGATCGACGCGATGGAAGAACTCGAAGCGCACCCCCCGCCGCGCGAGCACCTGGTAAAGCGGCGCGAAGATCGTGTCGCCCATCCCCGCCTGCATTTTGTAGAGCACCGCGCCGCGGTAGGTGAATAGCATGCGCAGGGTGTACTGGAGCATCGTCCCGGCGCCCACCTCGTGCTCGGTGCTGAAGATTCCGGCGTACATGCCGTCGATCAGCGCGCAGTGCGCGGTCTCCGGCGCCGCGCCGTGACCAACCAGCCATTTGCGCAGATCGACGTCGTCGATCTTCCGCCAGTCTTCGGGCGGGTAGACGACCTCGTCCTCGACCAGGCCGAGAATCGTGGTGGTGGCAAAATCGAGCAGCACGAGCGCGCGGCGCAGCGACGGGATGTGACCGAGGCAGCTCCCCAGCCAGCGGGCACTGTCGCGCACGGTCCGGGTGCGCCGGATCAGCCGCAGGAGCGTGGCGCGATCCTCCCGCCGGGCGCGGTTGGGCTGGTCCGCGATCTCCTGGGCGGTCTGCTGGAGCGCCAGGATGACTTCCTTGATCGCGGCGAGAGCGGAAGGGCGGCCGAAACGCCAGAGGCGATTGACCAACGCCGGGATCAGCCCGAGATCGGCTCCGGCGAGCCGCATCGTGAGCAGCCGGGACAGGTCGGCCGGAGTGCCGGCGACCACCTGGTCGAACCAGGTGAGCATGCTCGCGAGCAGCTCCTCGACGTAACCCCAAGGCGTGGGAATCGGACCGCCCTCGCCCAGGCGCGCGTCGTTCGGCGCGAATTCCCACGGCCAGACCGACCACTCGCTCTCGTGCTTCTCGGTGAAGGTGATCGTGGGGTAGGGCTTCCAGGCGTCGGTGACGCGCGCGAGCGGCGCAGCGAGCGGCCGGTCCAGCTCCTCGTACACCTCTTTCATGACCCGGAAGGCGTTGTCGTAGAAACCGAAGAAGACGTGAATTCCATGCTCTTCGATCCGGTCGGCGTGGTTTCGATTGCGTCCGCTCGCCCCCTTGCCGCCGAGGCGGAAGCCCATCTGGTAGAGGGTGATCTCGTAGCGTTCCTGCCAATCCGGCTCGGAGGTCAGCGAATAGACGGCGGCAAGAGAGGCGATGCCTCCGCCCAGAACGGCGATCTTCTCTCGGGGTCCACGGGTTGCCATGGCGGCGGGAGTCTCCTTGAAGTCGATTTCGAGGCGCGGAGTATGCCATGAGGGCTGAAGTCCGATGGCCCTTCGAATCGCATACCATCCGCGCTCCATGCGCCGACTCTTCTCCGCCTACCGCGCCGCGTTCGTCGGCCTGCCGCAACCGGTCTGGCTGCTGGCGATTTCGGCGCTGATCAACCGGAGCGGCACGATGGTGCTGCCGTTCGCGACGCTCTATCTCACCAAGGAGCTGGGATGGACGGTGCCCGAGGCGGGGCTCGCCCTGTCGTTCTATGGCGCGGGGGCGATGATCGGTTCGTTCTCGGGAGGCTGGCTGGCCGACCGGATCTCGGTCCGGCGGGTGCTGGTGACCAGTCTGGCGTTCAACGGTCTGGGCTTCTTCGCGCTGGAGCACCTTTCGTCCCGGGGAGCGATCTGCTGGTTCCTGGTCGCCCTGGGGATGTTTTCCGAAGCGTTCCGCCCGGCGAACGCGACCGCGCTGTCCGCCATCGCCGGCCCGTCGAACCGGGTGCGCGCCTTTACCCTCTACCGGCTGGCGATCAACCTCGGCATGAGCATCGGTCCGGTGATCGGCGGCTTTCTCGCCGAGCACGACTACCGGTGGCTGTTCCGGGTCGATGGCGGAACCTGCCTCGCGGCGGCGGTGATGCTCGGGGTCTGGTTTCACGACCCGGTGGCGCACGGAGGAGAGGCGGAAGCTTCGAGCACGGCGACCGCCGCCGGCCGCTCACCGTGGCGCGACGGGCCGTTCGTCGCCTTGCTCGCGCTGGCAACGCTTCTCGCGATGGTGTTTTTTCAGATCCAGAGCACCTACCCGCTCGCGCTCAACCGGGTCTACGGCTTTTCCGAGGCGGCGATCGGTTTGGCGCTCGCGGTCAACACGGTGGTCATCGTGCTGTTCGAGATGGTGCTCGCCCACGCGTTGCGCGACGCGCCCCAACTGCGTTTGGTCGCCTGGGGCTCCCTCTTGTTCGGCGTGGGCTTGGCGCTCTTGCCGTTCGGGCGGAGCTTCCTCTACGTCTGCGCGACCATCTTCGTCTGGACGATCGGCGAGATGCTGTCGCTGCCCTTCCTCCAAGGGGTGGTCGCCGAGCGCGCCGACGCGAAGCGGCGGGGGACCTATCTCGGCCTTCTCAGCTTCGCCTTCTCGATCGCCTACATGGCCGGTCCGCCGGTAGGAGCCTGGGTCTACGAGCGCTTCGGCCCGGATGCCCTCTGGTACGCCTGCGGCGCCGCGGGGCTGGTGCTGTGGATCGGGTTTGAGGCGCTCGCTCGGCGGATCGCGCGGGCCTGACGGCTAATCTCCGTCCTCCCCCTCGCCTCCCTCGTGCAGGCGCAGTTTGCGGTAGCCGCGGTGCCAGTAGATGAGGGGGGGCTTGGTCGCGTTGGGTACGTCGCTCGCCTGGACCAGGCCGAGGTAGATGCGGTGGGTTCCCGCTTCGTGGCGCGCTTCGATCGAGCAGTCGAGCCAGGAGAGGGCGTCGAGGAGGACCGGGGCGCCGGTCGTTGCGGTGCCCCAGTTGCCTTGGGCGAAGCGGTCCTCGTCTTTCACCCAGGCGAAGCGGTTGGACAGCTCCGATTGATCTTCCGACAGGATGTTGACCGCGAAGCTCGCGTCCGGCGCGTTGAACATCTCCGCCGCGCGGTGGCGCTGATCGATGATCACGGCGACCAGCGGCGGATCGGTCGAGACCGAGTTGAACGCCGAGACGGTCAGGCCGTGAGTGCGGTCGCCCGACCGGACCGTGACGATCGTGACTCCGGCCGGGAAGTGGGCGAGGGCCTGGCGGAAATGTTCGGAGCTGACTGGCATGAGATCTCCCGGGCGCCTTTCGTGGTTCGAGCGGATACTACCAAGGCGGCCGCCCGGAGTCGAAAAAGCGTGTCCGGGTCGCCGTTTACACGAGCCCGCATTCTCATCTACTCTTCCCCTGCCGACGTAGCTTCTGCGGGAGGGATTTCGAAACGATGACCAGTCGAGGTCGTGCGTGGGCCGGGACCCTGCTCGCCGTCGCCTTCTCTACCCTGCCGCTCCTGGCGCAGGCGGGAGAGCCGGACAAGAACCCGGGAACCGAACCGGAGCCGGCCGAGGAGGCTTCGTCCTTACGTCCCAAACTTGAATTCGGACTGGAGGCCAAAGCCAACTTCCGGCAGAGCGACGAGAACCGGTTCCCGGTCCGGACCTTCCTGCCGCCGATGAGGCAGGCGTTTCTAGAGACCGTCGACTCCGGCAGCCACTTCGAGCTGTCCGATTTCACGCTTTATGCCGACGCCACCTGGAGCGAGCATCTGGTCGCCCACGCGAAGATCGATTTCATCGATCTCTACGAGCGCAATCCGACCTCCACGGCCGACAAGGTGGACGTGGACGAGCTCTGGCTGCGGCTGGGCCACGATTCGCAGCCGGCCGCTCTCCCCGCGGGCACCGGCGCCTATTTCAAGGTCGGCAAGTTCGCGAAGTTCGAGCGCCAGAACGACCGCCATCTGGAGAGCTACGGCCTCGTCTCGACCTCTTTCAACCGGATCGAGGACGTCGGCTTGGAGCTGGGGCTCGACCTGGGCCGGCACGTCTACTTGAAGGGTTCGCTCACCCAGGGCAACCCGGTGTTCCTGCGCGACCCGAACGCTCTGGCGGGCGACAGCGGCACCCCGGAGTTCCGCGAGGCCAATCCGAATCCGGATCTGCAACACGGCATCGTCATTCCGTACGACGCGGCGACCCAGGACGTCGACGTGGATGGCAATCTGCAGAAGGGCCTGGGGCTCGGAATCCGCTTCGCGAGCGAAGACGGGGCGAACGGCCTCGACGTGCTGGTTTTCGGCCGGCGGCGCACTCTGGCGGATCACGTCGATTTCAAAGGGAGCTTCTACGGCGCCGACATCGACCTGCTGAACGGGCCGGAGGTTCCTTTCCTTACCCCGGCGGACGTCACGTTCCCGCTCACCTCCGACCGCAAGCAGGAGGTGGGCGGCAACGTCTGGATCTACTTCGGCGGCGGCTCGTTCTTCGGCCAGTACGTCGATCAGGACCTCGGCGGCCTCGGGCGGATCGGCTACGAAGGGGAGCTGGCCTGGCGTTTCGATCTGCCGCTCGTGGCATCGCTCGACGGCCGCCAACTGTTCCCGTCGATCCAGCCGGTGGTGCGCTATTCGAAGCTCGACCCCGACTTTCGCCCGGCGCCCCGCTCGCCGACCCCGAGCTTTGCCTGGCAGTGGGAAAAGCTTGATCTCGGGTTTCGCCTGACGGTGATCTCCGGCCTCGACGTGACCGCCGAGTACGCGAAGAACGACTTCATCCTCCTGTCCGGCGCCAAGCGTGACAACAACGAGACGCTGGTGACCGTTCGGTGGCGCATTTGACCGGAAAGGGCAAAGCCGCGCCGCTGCTCGCCGTGCTGCTGATTTCCGCGGCCGTTGCCGCGGCGGCCCGAGCGGAAGACCTGCGCGGCAGGATCGAGCTGCTCGCCCGGGGCGGCAAGGGATTGGCCAAAGGGAGCGACGTGCGCCAGGCGGTGGTCTTTTTCGAGCCGAAGGAGCCGCGGCCGACCCGGGCGCCGGAGGCGCCTTTCCAGATCGTCACCGAGGACAAGGAATTCCTTCCGCGGGTGCTCGCGATCCCGCGCGGCAGCAAGGTCCGGTTTCCCAACTCCGACCCGATCCTGCACAACGTCTTTTCGGTCTCGGGCGCCAACAGCTTCGACTTCGGGCTCTACCGCAAAGGTCCGGGCCAGACGCGCCGGTTCGACGCGCCGGGCCTGGTGCGGGTGTTCTGTAACGTCCACCACTCGATGGTGGCCTACATCTGGGTGCTCGGCACCCCCTATTTCGCCTCTCCGGATGCCGACGGAATGTTCGCTCTCTCGGGGTTGCCCAAAGGGCCGGGCAAGCTGACCGTCTGGCACGAGCAGGCGGAACCCTGGACGATCGACCTTGCGGTTCCCATTCCCGGCACGGTCGCCGCGCGCCTGGAAGTCACCCGGCCGCGCATCCCGCCCCACGTCGATAAGACCGGGCGTTCCTACTTCCGCAACAGCCGTGAAAAATACGGGGGATAGGCTCAAGGGCCTGCCGCTCGGGG
This sequence comes from Thermoanaerobaculia bacterium, assembly GCA_035607435.1. Lineage (GTDB taxonomy): Bacteria > Acidobacteriota > Thermoanaerobaculia > Multivoradales > UBA5704 > DASYKS01. Next base: position 19,188 of record DATMZU010000333.1, read on the forward strand.
TCAAGATCTTCCTCGCGACCTCGCTGCTGATCGCTCTGGCGGTCGGTGCGGCGGTCGCCGTGACCACGATCCTGGTGCGCCGGATCGCCCTCCAGGCGATCGACGAGACGCTCGCCCAGACTTCGGCGGCGCAGACCGCGTTTCAAGACGAGCGCGGCAAGCGATTGCTCGCCACCGCCCGCCTGTTCGCGAGCGATCCGTCGCTCAACGCCTATGTCGCCGAGGCGGCGGCGTCGCGCGACAGCTCGTCGATTCTCGATCTGCTCAACGAGCGGCAGCGCGACGTCGGCTTCGATTTCGCGATCGTGCTCGACTCGACCGGCAAGGTCCTCGCGCGCACCGATCGGCCGAACGGGGCGGGCGAGGACTTGGCGAACCGGCCGCTGATCGCCAAGTCGCTCACCGACTTCGAGGCGGCCGGCGTGTGGATCGAGGACGGACGCCTCTACGACGCGGTCGCGGTCCCGTTGCAGCGCGAGTTCAACCTGCTCGGGTTCTTCGTCGCCGGATTCGCGATCACCGACGCTTCGGCGCTCGAAGTGCAGAAGGTGAGCGGCAGCGAAGTGGCTTACGTCACGGCCGGACCGAGCGGTCCGGTGGTGGCCGCCTCGACGGTTCCGACTCTTTCGCCGCTCCTCGCCCAGGCGCTCGCCGCCTCGCAGCACACGATGGGCGAGGTGATGGAGGAAGGGCGCGAAGTCAACCGCGTCCGGCTTTCCCTGCGCGGCGAGCCGTGGATCGCTTCGGTGGTGCCGCTCAAGGACGCCGGGGGCAAGGCGGTCGGCGCGACCGTAGGGTTCGCCTCGCTCGCGCGCGAGCTGACCAGCTACCGGGAGATCCAAAACGCGCTGATCGCCTCAGGTTTGGCCGCCGCGGTGCTCGCCCTGTTCCTGTCGTTCGCCCTCGCGCGGCGGATGCTCGCGCCGGTGCGCCAGCTGGCCGTTGCGGCCGGCGCGGCGCGCCAGGGCAACTACGATCAGAAGATCGACACCGGCCGACGCGACGAGGTGGGGGAGCTTGCGCGTTCGTTCGATCAGCTGCTCACCGACCTGCGCGAAAAGCGCGACATGGAAGTCTACGTCGCCGACCTGTCGCGCAGCCTGCCGGAACCGGCGTCGGCGCGGCCGATGATCGGCACGGCGAAGGCGCGCGACCTGATCGTTTTGGGCATCGAGCTCAAACGCTACGCGCGGTCGGACGGCGATCCGGAGCAGGTGCTGGAGCGCCTGGGCTCGGATTGGAAGCGGATCGCCGGGGCGATCTCCTCCCGCCGCGGGGCGGTCGAATCGGTCTCGGGCCACCGGCTGCTTGCGCGGTTCGACGGCGAGGGGCGCGGCCCGCGGGCGCTCGCCGCGGCGGCCGACGTTCTGGGCATCGAGCCGGACGGCAGCTCGGACGCCCCGTCGCTCGCGCTCGCCTCCGGCCCGGCGGTGATCGGTCCGATCAGCTGGCGCGAGGGGGCCGACAACGCCCTGATCGGCCTGCCGGTGCAGCGCCTGGAAGGGCTGTTGCGTGAGGCCGCGCCGGGCGATCTGTTGTTGACCCGCGAGGTTCACGACGAGCTGGCCGCGACCTTGGAAGCGGCCGGCTACCGGCTGGCGCCGAGGAAGGGGCTGCTCTCGACCCAGCCGTTCTATGCGCTCAACGCCAACGTCGCGGCCCGGGTGACCGGCGCGCGCGGGGTGGCTCTGGTCGAGCTGACCGAGGCGGCGGGAGCGTACGTGGGCGGCGCGCCGACCCTTTCGGGGATCTCGCCGGGAAGCCTGCTGGGGGCGCGGTTCGAGATCCTCGCGGTGCTCGGCGCGGGCGGCATGGGCGTCGTCTACAAGGCGCGCGACCGCGAGCTGGACGACCTGGTGGCGCTCAAGATGCTCAAGCGGGAGCTGTGGGGCGACCGGACCCAGCTCGAGCGCTTGAAGAGCGAGATCAAGCTGGCGCGCAAGATCACCCACCCGAACGTCCTGCGCACCCACGATTTCGGCGAGATCGACGGGGTGCCGTACATTTCGATGGAGTTCGTGCGCGGCGTCACCTTGCGTTACCTGCTCGATCAGACGCAAACTTTGCCCTATTCGGCCGGCCTGCGCCTGGCCCGTCAATTGTGCGCTGGCTTGGGCGCGGCGCACGCCCAAGGGGTGCTGCATCGCGACATCAAGCCGGAGAACCTGATCATCGAGGCGGTGGGCAACGCGAAGCTGATGGATTTCGGCATCGCCCGGCCGATCGAGCGGATGGCGCCGGGGGAGACCCAGGCCGGCTGGGTGGTCGGCACTCCCCTCTACATGGCGCCGGAAGTGCTGCAAGGGCGCGACGCCGACGTGCGGGGCGACATCTATGCCGTGGGCATCCTGCTGTACGAAATTTTCACCGGCAAGCCGCCGTTTTCGGGAGCGACGCCGATCGAGATCATGCTCAAGCAGATCAAGGACGAGCCCCTGCCGCCGCGCGGACCGAACGGCGATCTCGACCCGGCTCTTGCGGCGGCGATCCTGCGCTGCCTTAAAAAAGATCCGGCGGAACGCTTCCCGAACGTTGACGGCCTGGCGCGGGTGCTGGAAGGGCTGACCGCATGAATCCGCGAAACGCCGTCGGCGCGGTGGCCGAGGATCTCTCGGAAGATCCAGCGGTCGCCGGAGTCGGATCGGGTGCCGAGCCGGACTCCGACCCGGCGACCGATCTCCTGCGCAAGCTCGGGGAATACGAGACTCTGCTCGGCATTTCGCACGCGCTGTCGAGCACGCTCGACCTCACCCGGGTGCTCGATCTGGCGCTGTTCCAGGCCGAAGCGATCTGCAGCGCCGAGACCAGCTCGATCTGGGAGCTGGACGAGGTGAGAAACGAGCTGTTCTTCCGCGTCGTCCGCGGCACGGCGGCGCGGAAGATCCGCGATCTGCGCGTGCCGGTGGGGGAGGGGATCGTGGGCAGCGTCGCCGCTTCGGGGCGCGCGGAGGTGGTCAACGACGTCTACGCCGATCCGCGGTGGAAAGGGGACCCGAACGACTCGTTCCACACCCGGGCGATCCTCGCCGTGCCGCTCCTGGCGCACGGCCGTGTGGTGGGGGTCCTCCAGCTGCTCAATCCGCTCGGCGGTCCGCGCTTCTCGGAGGAAGATCTGCGCCGCATGGAGCAGTTCGCCGGGGTGCTCGCCCCGGCGGTCGAAAACGCGCGCCTCTACGCGCTCCAGCGGCGCCAGTTCCTCGATACCGTGACCGCGATCGCCGAGGCGATCGAAAAGCGCGACCCCTACACCGGCGGCCACGTCCGGCGGGTGGTGGCCTACTCGGTTCTGCTCGGCACCGAGATGGGGCTCGATCCCGCGGAGCTCGAAGAGATCTACCTGGCCGCCACCCTCCACGACGTCGGCAAGATCGCGACCCCCGACGCGGTGCTGCGCAAGCCCGCGCCGCTCGACGAGCACGAGGCGGCGGTGATGCGTCGCCACGCCGCGGACGGAGCGGACATCGTCGGCCGGATTCGCGAGCTGCGGCCGGTGCTGCCGGGGGTCCGCCATCATCACGAGCGGCTCGACGGGCTGGGCTACCCGGACGGCCTCGCGGGCGACGAGATCGCGCGGGTGGCGAAAATCATCTCGGTCGCCGACACGTTCGACGCCATCACCACCTCGCGCCCGTACCGCGAAGCCCACGATGCCGCGCGCGCCGCGGCCGAGCTCAAAGCGGGCGTCGGAACCCAGTTCTGCCCGCACGTCGTCGCGGCGTTCCTCGCGCTGTATGGCAGGGGCGAATTTCACCTCGACCGGGCGCTCGCCCTGGTCGCGTCGAAGTTTCCCGACCACGCCGAGTAGGCGTTCCCGGGCTTCCAACTCCCCGGGGTATCATGCTCCGGGAGCCGGGCGATGCTGCGACTGCGCTATTCGATCGAAGATCAGGAACGGACGTTGCCGTTGTCCGGCACCCGTTTGCGCATCGGGCGCGAGGTGGACAACGACATCGTGCTGCCCGATCCTTCCGTTTCGCGCCAGCATGCCGAGCTGGTCCACCAGGCGGGGGCGTGGATCGCCCGCGATCTCAAAAGCACGAACGGCATCCAGCTCAATCGCACTCCGGTGCTCGAAGCGCGGCTCCAGCCGGGGGACCGGCTGACCATCGGCCTGTTCGACATCGAGGTCGAAGCTCCCCAGCCTGAGCCCGAGCTTCCTT
>DATMZU010000339.1:0-10895 GCA_035607435.1 Thermoanaerobaculia bacterium
CCATCGAGCCGAACAGGCCGTTTAAAAGTGCGATCCAGACGATGTTCGGATCGGAGAAGAACTTCCGCGCGAAGCCTGGATCGGAGAACGCGGGTCCCCAATTGAACAGGCTCAGTTTGCCGGCCGGCCCGGCGAGCGCCACGATGCCGGAGAATCCGTCGTCGATCCGGGAGAGCAGAAAGACGAGCGTCGCGAGGCCCCCCACCACGATCACCAGGGCCTGGATCACGTTGGTCCAAATGACCGCCCGCATGCCGCCGAGCCCCATGTAGAGGATGCTGACCACGATGAACACGACGATCACCGGAGCGATCGGCCAACCGAGCAGCACGGAGACCGCGAGGCAGGCCGCCATCAGGCGCACCCCGGATCCCAGCAGCCGGGTGACGAAGAAGAAGATCGCCGCGGTGCTCTGGGTCAGACGGCCGAACCGGCGCCCGAGGAACTGGTAGATCGAGGTGCAATCGAACTTGTAGAACGCCGGGATGAACAGGAAAGCGATCGCCAGCCGCGCCGCGATCGAGCCAATGAAGATCTGGAGATATTGCCAGTTCTCCCGGAACGCCGTCGCCGGAACCGCAATGATCGTGACCGCGCTCACCTCGGTCGCCACGAACGCCAGGCACGCCGCCCAGGCCGGGATGCTCCGTTTGCCCAGGAAAAATTCGGACGTCGAAGTCTGCCGCCGCTCGAAGAAGGCACCGACCGCGACCATCGTCACCAACAGCACGACGAGGACGCCGAAGTCCTGCCAACCGATCAGGGATTGCCCGCCGAAGAGGTTCATTGGAGGGTGAGCTTCGCACATCGGGTGGAGCGGATGGCGCTCCCGGGAACACCGAGCCCCGCCGTGCGTCTTGGCTCCCGAATTCCATTTCGGGAGTCCCGAATTCCATTTTCTAGCTCCCGAATTCGAATTCGGGACTCGCGAATTCCATTTTCCAGGCCCCGAATTCCATTTCGGGAACGGCGAATTCGATTTCGGGACTGCCGAATTGGATTTTCTGAGCCCCGAATTCCATTTCGGGAACGGCGAATTCGATTTCGGGAGCCGCGAATTGGATTTCGGGACTGCCGAATTCCATTTTCTGACTCGCGAATTCCATTTCGGGAGTGTCGAATTCGAATTCGGGAGCTAGATCGGCAGAGCCGGGAAGGGCCGAGGGGAACCGGCGGTCGAACATTTCCACCGATCGCTGGGGCGGAGGGCTTTGGCGCCTCTAATACCCCCGCCCCTCTCCGCCGTCGAACTCTTCGCGGCGTCGATCCGGCCCGAGCGCGGCGCACAACACTCCACCCGTGGCACCGTAGACCTACAGAGCGGCCCGTTCGCCTTGACCCTGGGGCAGGGCGAACTTATGCTCGGTCAATTCTGGAGAGGATGCTTATCTCGCATCAGGACAAGGATTTGTGGCTACGAACCGCGACACGATGAGGTTGGTCCGCGCCCCGGAGCCGGAGGCGTCGTTGCTGCTTGCCGGATTCTCCGAGGCGGAGACCGAGGCGCAGCGGCGGCGATTCGGCGCGGAGGTGCGGGTCGAGGCCGCGCGCAGCGAGGGCGAGGTGATTGAGCGCTTCGAACGCGGCGAAGTGGCGGTGCTTGCCTTGGGTCCCAGTTTCTCGGGGCACTCCGCGCGACATCTGCTCGAATCGCTTCGCGGGCGCTTTCCGGAGTCGCGGACGCTTCACCTGCTCGCCTCCGGCGGCCCCGATCCCGCGGTCTTCCAAGAGCTGATCGACGAGGATCGAATCTTTTTCTTGAGCCTCCAGTCGATCGGCGGCGAGGATCTGTCGGCTCTGCTCGAGAGCGCGATTTCCCGGTTCCGGGCACTGCGGCTCGCGGAGGCCACGGCCGAGCGCACGATTCCTATGCCCGCCGGTCCCCATTCCGAGGGGCTTGCGCTCGCCGGGACCGTTCCTCTGCCGGTGCCGAAGCGCGACGAGCGGGCGGAGCTTTCGCGGCGGGTGCTCACGGCCGCCGGGCGCTTGGCGGGCGAACGCGATCCGGCCGCCGTGGCCTATCTGGTGCGCGAAGATCTCGGCGAGTTGATCGGCGCCTCCCGCGCCCATGTCTTGCTGTACGACGCCGAGACCGAGGTGCTGTGGGAGCGGCGGGGCGGCATGTCCGCCGAGGAGCGGCGCGAGAGCGCCGCGGTCGGCGTGGTCAGCTTCGTCGCGCGAACCGGCCGGGCGGTCGCGGCGGCTCGGTTGGCGGACGACCCCCGCTTCGAGCGCGAGGCCGACGATCCGGAGGGCTCCGGCCAGGGACCGTTCACGGCGATCGCGGTGCGCGATCCCACGGTCGGTGGATCGACCACCGACGGCCCCGTCATCGCGGTCCTCGCCGCCTTGCGCGATCCCGGCTCCGAGCCGTTCTCCGCCGCCGATCGCGCGGCTTTGGCTCTCTATGCCGAGCGGACGGCCCCCGCGCTCGCCCAGCTGGCCCTCGAAACCCGCCTCGCCGAGCAGGGCAAGCGCGAGGAGCGCCAACTGCGGGAAGGGGCGCTCGACGTCTTCCGCGAGGAGGCGCTCGACCATCACATGACCTCGGCGCGGAAGGAGGGCGACCTCCTGCGCATCTCGCCGGTCTGGATCGATTGGGCGTCGTGGCTGCTGCTCGGCCTGGCGGGATGCGGGCTCTTGTTCCTGATCTTCGGCCGGATTCACGAGCGCTCGACCGGTGTCGCGGTCGTTCGGCTCGGCGGGCGGAGCGAGATCACCGCCACCGCCGCCGGGACGGTTGCCTCGATCGAAGCGCCGCCGGGAACGCGGGTGGCGGAGGGCGCTTCGCTGGTCCATCTCTATGGCGGTCCGGAGGCGGCCGAGCTGTCGCGGCTCGAAGGGGAGTTCGAACTGCAACTCGCCTCCCGCCTGCGCGATCCGGGCGACCGGACCGCCGAGGCGGCGTTGATCGGTCTCGCCGGCCAGATCGAGCTTGCCAAGTCGCGGCTGGCCGAGCGCGACGTACGGGCACCGCGCGCCGGGGTGGTCGCGGACATCCGGGTTCGCGCGGGGCAGCAGGTCGTCCCCGGACAGGTGATCGCCTCGCTCTCGACCGGAACCGAGGCCGGCGGCGCGCCGCGGGTCGCCGTGCTGCTGCCCGGCAAGGTCCGGCCGCAGCTCGAAGCGGGGCTGCCGATCCGCCTGGAGCTGGACGGCTTCCGCTACGCCTACCAGCGGTTACAGATCGAATCGGTGAGCGACGAGGTGCTCGGCCCCGAAGAGGCGCGGCGCCTGCTGGGCTCGGGGGTCGGCGAAGGCGCGCAGATCACCGGGCCGGTGGTCTTCGCCTGGGCGCGGCTGCCCGATTCGGGGTTCACGGTCGATGGCCACAAGTACGCTTTCTATGACGGCATGTGGGGCACCGCCGAGGTGAGCCTGCGCTCCGAGCCGCTCGCGACGGCGCTGATCCCCGGTCTGCGCGTCTTGACCGGCGGAGGGCGGCGCTGATGCCGGCGCCGGTGGACCCGAGGGATTCCACGCCGGACCTCGGATCGACGCCGCCGCTGCGCCCCAAGGGCGGGCTGGTCGGCCGCTTCCCCGCTCTCTCCCGGCTCACCGACTGGGCCGGCGGCAAAAAGCGCGTCCCCTACCTTCAACAGACCGCGGCGTCCGATTGCGGCTCCGCCTGCCTGGCCATGGTGCTCGGCTACCACGGCAAAAACCTGCGGCTCGACGAGGTGCGCGAGATCGTCGGCTTTGGCCGCGAGGGGGCCTCGGCCCCGGCGATTCTGCGCGGCGGCGAGTGGTTCGGCCTGCGCGGGCGCGGAGTGAAGGTCGAGCGGATCGAGGATCTCCGCTTCGTCGATCCGGGCAGCATTCTGCATTGGCGGTTCAACCATTTCGTCGTGTTCGAGCGCCTGCTCTCCGGCAACCGCCTCGCGATCGTCGATCCCGGCGGCGGCCGGCGCGTGGTGCCGTTCGAAGAGGCGCGCACCGCTTTTACCGGCGTCGCTTTGATGTTCGAGCCGGGCGAAACGTTCGAGCCGGCGGACAAGCGCCCCTCGGGCGTGCGCCGCTATCTGAAACAACTGTTCAGCCAGTCCGGCTGGCTCGGCCGGGTGGTCGCGATCTCGGTGCTGGTCCAGCTGCTCGCGCTGGCCCTCCCGGTGCTCACCGGGATGATCGTCGATCGTGTCCTGCCGCAGGGGGACCTGTCGCTCCTCCAGCTGCTGGCGATCGGGCTCGGCGCGATCGTCCTGTTCCAGTATTTCGCCTCGCTCGTGCGCTCCTACCTGCTTCTCGCGTTGCGCACCCGGCTCGACGCGCAGATGACGCTCGATTTTCTCGACCATCTGGTGAACCTGCCTTACCTGTTCTTCCAACAGCGTTCGGCGGGCGACCTGATGATGCGGCTCAACTCGAACGCCACGGTGCGCGAGATCCTCACCTCGGGCGCTCTCTCCGGCGTGCTCGACGGCACCTTGGTCGTCCTTTATCTCGTGTTCGTCTTCGCCGCTTCGCCCTCGATGGGACTGCTGGTCCTGGGGCTCGGCGTCTTGCGGCTGCTCCTGTTCCTCGCCGCCCGCCGGAAGACCGGCGACCTGATGTCCGAATCGCTCCAGGCGCAGGCGGCGTCGCAGACCTACCAGGTGCAAATGCTTTCCGGCATCGAGACGCTGAAAGCGAGCGGCACCGAGCAGCGGGCGGTCGAGCATTGGTCCCACCTGTTCGTCGATACTTTGAACGTCTCGCTCGCCCGCGGCCGGTTGCAGGCGCTGGTCGATGCCATGCTCGCCGCGCTCCAGAGCGGTTCCCCCCTGGTGATCATGATGTTCGGCGCGCACCAGGTGCTGAACGGCGAGCTGACCCTCGGCACCATGCTGGCGCTCAACGCGCTCGCAAACGGCTTCCTCACCCCGCTTTCGACGTTGGTTTCGACCGCGTTCCAGCTCCAATTGCTCGGCGGCTACCTGGAGCGGATCAATGACGTGATGGAGACTCCCCCCGAGCAGGATCTGCAGAAGGTCCGGCGCACGCCCCGCCTGTCGGGGTCGATCCGACTGGAGCAGGTCGCGTTCCGCTACGGGCCGTCGCTGCCGTTCGTGGTCAAGGATGTCTCGGTCGAAATCCCCCCGGGCACGTTCGTCGCCCTGGTCGGCCGTTCGGGCGCGGGCAAATCGACGCTCGCCGGATTGCTCGTCGGACTCTATGTGCCGACCTCCGGGCGCATTCTCTACGACGGGCTCGATCTCGCCGAGCTGGAGTTCCGCTCGCTCCGGAACCAGATCGGCGTGGTCCCCCAGCATCCTTATCTGTTCGGCAGCTCGATCCGCGGCAACATCGCGCTCGCCGATCCCGACCTGTCGCTCGCCGACGTCGCCCGCGCGGCGGAGAAGGCGCACATCCACGCCGACGTCCAGGCGATGGCGATGGGGTACGAAACGCTCGTGGCCGACGGCGGCGCCTCGCTTTCTGGCGGCCAGCGACAGCGCCTGGCGCTCGCCCGGGCGCTCGTCCGCAAGCCGGCGATCCTGCTGCTCGACGAAGCGACCAGCGCGCTCGATTCGGTCACCGAGCGGCGGATTCAAAAAGAGCTGGAAGCCCTCCATTGCACCCGCATCGTGGTCGCCCACCGACTGTCCACGATCCGGGCGGCCGACCTGATCCTGGTGATGGACGACGGCCTGCTGGTCGAGCGCGGCGGCCACGACGAGCTGGTGGCCCAAGGGGGCGTCTACGCCGGCCTGGTCGCCGCCCAGATGGCGAAGGACGAGCAGGCCGCCGAGCTGGTCGTGGGCTGATGCCCTAAAGGATGAAAAGGACCTAAAGGACGGCAAGGACCACAAGGACAACTGCCCGGAGCGGGATGTCCTTGGAGTCCTTGGAGTCCTTCAGGTCCTTTCGCCTTCTAGGAAAAAGGCCCCTCGTACTGCCGCTACCCGATCACTCCACCTCGAAGCCCAACAGCGTGACCGGCGTGGTCGTTACGCCATTGGTGTTGTTGGCCGAGTTCGGATCGCTCTGAGCGCCCGTGACCATGGCCGTGTTCACCACCGTTCCGCCGACCGTCTTCATCACCACCAGGTTGATCGTGGCGCTGCCGCCGCCAAGAAGCGTACCCACGGTGCAGGTGACGGTCGTCGTTCCGGTGCAGCTCCCCTGGCTCGACGTGGCGGAGATCAGGGTGACGCCGGCCGGCAGGGTGTCGCTCACCGAAACTCCGGTGGCGGTGCCCACGCTCAGGTTCGTCACCTCGATCACGTAGCTGAAGTTCAATCCGGCGGCAGCCGGCTCCTGCATGGTGATCTTGGTGAGACCCAGATCGATCTGCGGGGTCGCGGGGTTCAGCACCACGCTCGCCGCATTGTTGCCGGTGACCAGATCCTGCTCGGTCGAGGCGGTCTTGGTGAACGTCTGGATGACCGGCGTCGCCACCGTATTGGTCATCGTGAGCGAGAGCGTCGCGGAGGCGCCCGCGGCGAGCGTTCCGACGCTCCAGGTTCCGGTGCCCGGGGTGTAGGTCCCCTGGGACGGAGCGGAGGAGACGAAGGTGACTCCCGCCGGCAGGTTGCTGTTCAGAATGATCCCGGTGGCGGTCGCCGGCCCGGCGTTCTTCGCGGTGACCAGGAAGACGACGTTCTGGCTGACGCCCGGGGTGCTGTTGTCGACCGCCTCGGAGACCTGGATGTCGATCAAGGGCGCGCCGTTGAGCCTTACGGTCGCGGTGTTGTTGCTGCCTCGGGAATCGACCTCTCCCGCGGCGCTCTTGCTCGCCTGGTTGACCATCGCCTGGAGCCGGTTGACCGTGGCGGTGATCGTCAAGGTCGCGGAGGCGCCGTTGGCGAGCGAGCCGATAGTCCAGACGCCCGTGGTGTTGCTGTAGCTGCCGGTCGAAGGCGTCGCCGAGACGAACGCTAGGCCCACCGGCAGGAGGTCGTTCACCGCCACGCCGGTGGCGTCGGACGGACCGTTGTTGGTCGCGGTGACCGTGAAGACGACGTTCGATCCCATGCCCGGCGAGGCGTTATCGACGCTCTTGGCGAGGGCGATGTCGGCTTGCCCCACCAGGGTGTCGGTATCCGTCGCGCTGTTGTTGCCCGAGCTCGGATCGGTGGCCACTCCGGCGACCGACGCGGTGTTCGTGAGCGACCCGGCGGCTGAAGCCGAGATCGAGCAGGGGGCCGTAAAGGTGACGGACCCGCCGACCGGCAGCGTTACCGGTTCGTTGATGTTGCCGGAGCCGGCGGCGGTGCAGGAACCGCCACCCGCGCCGACGCAGGTCCAATTGCAGGTGAGAGCGGCGGGGAAGTTGTCGAACACCGCGGCCAGGGTGTTCGACGGTCCGGCGTTCGACACCGTGATCGTGTAGGTGGTGCTGCCGCCGGGGGTCACGGTGGCGACACCGTCGGTCTTGGTGATCGAGAGGTCCGCCGATCCCGCGACCGCGGTCGTCGCCGTGGCGCTGTTGTTGGCGGGAGTGCCGTCTCCCGTCGCCGAAGTCACGGTCGCCGTGTTCGAGATGTTGGTCCCGGCCGTGACCGACGGCGCGACCGCCACGGTGAGCGTAAAGACCGCGCTGCCGACCGCGAAGGACGGGTTCGAGCACGAGACCGTGGCGCCCGTGGTGCAGGACCAGCCCGCGACGGCGGGCAGAGAAACGAACGTCGTTCCGGCCGGCAGCGTGTCGCTCCACGAAGCACTGGTCGCGGGGTCCGGCCCGTTGTTGGTCACGGTAATCATGTAGGTCAGGTTGTTGCCGGCGATCACCGGATCGGGAGAATCGGTCTTGGTGATCGCGAGATCGGCGATCTGGAAGATACCCACCAGGACCGGATCGTGGTCCGAAGCCCGGTACGGTGACGCCGGCTGAAACAGCACGCGCGGCGGCACGAGGGCGGAGCCGTCCGGCTTCTCTTCGAAGGCCGCTTCGCCGGTGTCCTTGATCTCGTCGTTGTAGTCGAGCAGATCGGACTCGTCGGCGTTGATGTGCCACGGGGCGACGCCGGTGATCTGCGGGGTCAGGCTGGCGCTCGAGAACGCGTAGTCGAGGTGGCCGAGCTGGCCGTCGAACAGGTAGGAGTAGGCCGTCGGACCGAGCAGCGCGGTCTCCAGGTCGGTGTAGCCGCCGCCGGTGATCGTGGTGACCGGCGACTCCGCGGCGTAGGAGTTGAAGTCCCCGAGCAGCAGCACGTCCGGATCGCCGGCCGCCGGCACCACGGTGCTCGTGATCCAGGTCAACAGCCGGCTGGCCTGCGCGGTGCGCGTGGCGTTGGAGGCCCCCGCGCCGTCTCCCGCGTCGGCGTCGCCGGGCAGGCCGGCGCTCGAACCCTTCGACTTGAAGTGGTTGGCGATCACCGTGAACCGCTTGCCGAACGCCGGGTTGGTGGCATCGACGACGTCAAACGTCTGTGCGGTCGGCGGCCGGCTGTGGATCGGGTCGAGATCGGAGATCGGCGAGCCGACCGGCGACAGGACGCCCGTCCGGTAGATGAGCTGGACCCGAATCGCGTCGGTGCCGAGCGTTCCACCGGTGTTGGCGAAGGCGTACGGATGGGTGCCGCCGCAGCGCGCGTTGATTGCGCTGAGCAGATCGTTGATCGAGGCGTTCGGGGTGGTGTTTTCCAGCTCCATGAAGCCGTAGACGTCGGCGTTCAGGGTGCAGACCACGATCGAGGCGCGCTCGCGCTGGCGGATCAGCTCGGCGTTGCTGTCGGCGCCGCGGCAGTCGAGGGTGCCGCCCGGGCCGCAGGGCCCGGTGGTGTCGCTGGAGGTGGTGTCGATGGTGGTGAAATAGTTGAGCAGGTTCATCCCCGCCGCTTTGATCGCGCCGCCGACCACCGGAGCCGCGACCGGCCGCGGGTTGGCGACCGTAAACGTCGCCGGGGTGGCGAGCGTCGGGCGGACGCGCCAGGCGTCGGTGCCGCTGACACCCCCGAACGACCAGTCCAAAACGCCGGTAAGGCCGTTCACCTGATCGCCGCCGCGGAAGAAGTCGATGCCTTGCGTGCCGACCGAGAAGCCGCCGTTGGCCCGCGGCGGGTAGATGAACTGGAAGCCGTTCGGGTCGAGCAGCGACACGTTCTGCGTGTCGTCGTCGTCGTCGAGGATCACGCGCCGCCGATCGAGGGCGGCAAGGTGGGCGGTGTAGCCCGCGACGCTCGGCGGATTCGTCTCGGTGTACTGGACAGGACGCCCGCCCTCGAACAGCTCGATCTGGCCGAAGCGGGCCAACTCGAAGTATTCCGAGACGGCGAGGGTATCGACGAACGTGACGCGCATGTCCTCGCGCGCCTCGTAGAAGTCGTTGACCACGCCGACCACCGGAAGGTCGATCGACGAGGGGGTGGGCAACGGGTTGCCGCTGTTGATGACCACGACCGAGCCCGCCGTGGTCGCCGTGAGCTCCGTGTTGCCGAAGAATTCGGAAACCGTGCCGGTGACCCGCACCCGCTGCCCTTCGACGACCGCCGTCGGGCAACCGCCGCAGAAGACGAAGATGCCTTCCGAGGTCGCCGGGTCCGCGTCGGCGTCGACGTCCTCCTCCTGAAGGAAGAAGCCCTGCTTCTGGGTGCTCGGCTGGAAGCTCGCGGTGACGATCGCCTGGACGGTGACCGTGGCGCCCGGAATCGGCGTCGCGGCGCCGTTTCCCTGGAGGTCGTGAATCAGATTCAGGTCGTCGTTGACGATCGTGCCCTGGCCTTGGCCGTCGGTCACGATCGCGTTCGTCGCGTTCGTGACGTTGACGAAGAAGGTCTCGTTGACCTCCGGAGTGGTGTCGCCGTTGACCAGCACGTCGAACGTATAGGTGCTGCTTCCGGCCGGAATCGTCTGGCCGGTGAGCGACTTCTGGGTGTAGTCGCTCGGCTGGGTCGCCGTGTTGTTGGCGGTCGCGATGTCGAACGTCACGCCGCCCGCGCCGGCCGGGGCGGAAAGGCTGACCGTGAAGGTGAAGGTCGTGGTGCCGGCGTTGCCTTCGTTCAACGAAACGTCGTTGATCGTCAGGTTCGGCGCCGCATCGTCGTTGACGATCGTCCCCTGGCCCTGGCCGTCCGTGATGGTGGCGCCGGTGACGTTCGTGACGTTGACGAAGAAGGTCTCATTGGTTTCGGGCGTAAGGTCGCCGTTCACCAGTACGGTGAAAGAGTAGGTGCTGCTTCCCGCGGGAATCGTCTGAGCGGCGAGCGTCTTCTGGGTGTAGTCGCTCGGCTGGGTAGCGGTGTTGTCCGCCGTCGCGATGTCGAACGTCACGCCGCCGGGACCGGCCGGGGCGGAGAGGCTGACCGTGAAGGTGAAGCTCGTGGTGCCTGCGTTTCCTTCGTTCAGCGAAACGTCGTTGATCGTCAGGTTCGGGAGGGCCGCGGCGGGGTTCGGAGTGACCGAGAGGTCGTCGATGCCCAAGCCATGATCGTTGCCCGCGTCATTGATGTCTTTCCAGCGCAGCCAGATTTCCTGCCCGGGGCTGACCGACACCGTAAGGGTGGCGGACTTGGCGGTCCGGTTGGCGGCCGCGTTGCCATCCAGGGCGACGCCGGCTCCCGTGTTGGTAAAGGTCGGGCTGACGAAATCGAGGGCGGTGAACGCCGTCCAGCCGGTCGTCGGCGTGTTGGAGTCCGTAATCACGCCGGCCGCGGCGACCTGGTATTCGAAGGACAGGGTTTGCGCGACCGGCGTGGCGGCACCGCCATCCCGCCACTCCTCGCCGTTGAAGGCGATGAGGAAGGAACTGATCGTCGAGCCGGTGTTGTTCACCAACCGCGCCGCGTTGAAGATGTTGACCGGGGTCCCCGAGGACACCGAACCGAAAGCCCGCTCCGTGGCCGTGCCGGTGCCCCAGCTGTAGATGGCCCCCGTGTTCGAGGCGCCGGCATCCGCCCGATAGGTCGTGGGGTTCGCGGGCGTCGCCGAGAATTGCGAATACCAGCCGGGCAACGTCGTGTTGTCGGCCCAGGCGT
>DATMZU010000349.1:0-4177 GCA_035607435.1 Thermoanaerobaculia bacterium
GGCGAGGGAAAGGCTTTCTTTTCGAGGCCTCCGGTACGGACTTTCGCGCAGGCGCCGTTTCGAGCGATGGCCTCTAGGAGTTGATCCAGATTCGGCGCTTGGATCGGCAGCTCGAAGTAGATCTCTTGGGTGGCCGGCACGAGGGCGCGGAGGCGCTCGATCGTTTCAATCGAATCGGCCGGCGTTTCGAAAGCACCGATTTCGACCCCAGGATTTTGAGCCGCGAAGGCTTGGGCGAGCGCGAGATCCTTTTCCGGTGTCTCTTGGGTCAGGAGCACGGAGAGGTCCCATCTCCCTTCGAAAGTTTCTTCCTCCGGCTCCTCCAAGGTCGCGCCGAATTCCGCGAGGCGCCGGGCGGGGACGACGAAGCGGCCGAGCCATGGCTGCGACGGGGGAATCTGCCAATATTCGGCGTAGTTCCCGACCGCCTTCCACATCGACAGCCCGGCGGGCGGAAAAAGCCCCGCGTAGTCGATTAGTCCGGTCATCAGCGCTTGGATCGCGGCGTTCATGAAGCCAGCTCCATCAGGTTGCGGAAATGATCGAGCACGGCGGGGTTCGCAAGCGCCTCGGCATTGCCCAGGGCTCTGCCGTGGATCGCGGCGTGGACCGCCAGCTCGGAGAGCTTGCCGTTGATCGTTCGGGGGAGATCGGCGACGGCGAGAATCTTTTTCGGCACGTGGTGCGGGCTCGCGTGTTGGCGGATCTCGCGGCGGATTCGATCCCTTAGGGCGTCGTCAAGCTCTACCCCGGGTCGCAGGCGGACGAACAGGACGATGCGTACGTCGCCCTGCCATTCCTGGCCGACCGCGAGGCTTTCGAGGATCTCGGGCAGTCGCTCGACCTGACGGTAGATCTCGGCGGTTCCGATGCGCACTCCCCCCGGATTGAGAGTCGCGTCGCTCCGGCCGGCGATCGTCAGGCCGCCGTGTTCCGTCAAGCGCGCCCAGTCGCCGTGGCGCCAGACGTCGCGGCCGGGGAAATGCTCAAAATAGGCCGCGCGGTATTTGGCTCCGTCGGGGTCGTTCCAGAATCCGACCGGCATGCTCGGGAAGGGCAGAGTACAGACCAGCTCTCCCGGTTCGCCTTCCAGGCTCTCGCCCTCGGGGCTCCAGACCTCTACCGCCATCCCCAGGCCGCGGCATTGCAGCTCACCGCGCCAGACCGGGCCGGTCGGATCGCCGAGCGCGAAACAGGAGAGGAGATCGGTGCCGCCACTGATGCTCGCCAGGTGAACGTCCGATTTGATGCGGGTGTAGACGTAGTCATAGCTCTCGGGTGCGAGCGGGCTGCCGGTCGAGAGGAGGGTGCGCAGGGCGGAGAGATCGCGGGTGGTCCCCGGCGCGAGGTTTTCCTTCTCGCAGAGCGCCAGGTACTTGGCGCTGGTGCCGAAGATCGTGATCCGCTCGGCCTCGGCCATCTCCCAGAGGATGTCGCTCCGCGGAGAGAGAGGTGCGCCGTCGTAGAGAACGACCGTGGCGCCCACCGCGAGGCTCGAAATCAGCCAGTTCCACATCATCCAGCCGCAGGTGGTGAAGTAGAAGATCCGATCGTCGCGGCGTAGATCGGTGTGGAGGATCAGCTCTTTGAGATGCTGGAGGAGGGTGCCCCCCGCGCCGTGGACGATTCCTTTCGGCAGTCCCGTGGTACCGCTCGAATAGACGACGTAGAGCGGGTGGTCGAACGGCAGGCGCAGAAACGTGGGCTCCGCGGGAGCGTCGATTGAGGCGAGCCAGGCGTCGAGCGAAATCGCGCGGGGAATCTGCCGGGCTTCGGGCGAGGCTTCACCCACCAGCACGATTCGTTCGGTGTCGGGGAGCGCGGCGGCGATCGAGGAGAGTCGCTCGGTGAGATCGATTTTCTTGCCGGCATAGCGGGTGGAGGTCGCGGCGAACAGCACTTTCGGCCGCGTCTGGCCGAAGCGGTCGAGGACGGCGCGCTCGCCGAAATCGGGGCTCACCGAGGTCCAGATCGCCCCGAGCGAAGCGGCGGCGAGGGCGGCGATCACAGTTTCCGGCACGTTCGGCAGATATCCCGCGACCCGATCGCCGGGGATGACTCCCGAGGCGGAAAGCGCGGCCTGATAGCGGGCGACCTGCGTGGCGAGATCGGCGAAGCTCAGCTCGCTTTGGCGGCCTTGCTCGTTCCAGGCGATCAGGGCGGGGTGGTCGTCGCGAAAACGGAGAAGGTTCTCGGCGTAATTGAGCTTCGCGCCGCGGAACCAGCGCGGGCCGGTCTCTCCCGGTGGCACCATACGCTCGCCCCCTTCGAGAACCGCGTCCCATGGTTCCGCGATCACGCCGCCGAAATCCCAGACCGCCGGCCAGAACTTCTCCGGGTGCTCGACCGACCAGCGCCAAAGCTCGGCCATTCCTGCTCCGGGCAGATGGTGGAACGAGAATCGCGACAAATTCGCCGCGGCCGCCCGTTCGGGGCTGGGGGTCCAGATCGGTCCTTCGATCATTCGATCCAGCTGCGGAAATAGCCCGGATCTTCAAACGCCATCGCGGCTTTCGCGACGTGCAGCGGCCGGAACGAATCCATCATCACCGCCAGCTCGTTCGTCCACTTGGCGCCGATCGACGCCTCGGCGCGGCCGGGGTGCGGACCGTGCGGCAGGCCGTCCGGATGGTGGGTGATCGAGCCGTATTCGATTCCCTTGCGGCTCATGAATTCGCTCGACGC
This sequence comes from Thermoanaerobaculia bacterium, assembly GCA_035607435.1. GTDB lineage: Bacteria > Acidobacteriota > Thermoanaerobaculia > Multivoradales > UBA5704 > DASYKS01. The sequence continues at coordinate 2,686 of DATMZU010000349.1, forward strand.
GTAGAACAGCACCTCATCCGAATCGACGTTGCTATGGTTGTACGGCGCGGGCACCGCCTGAGGATCGAAATCGTACGGGCGCGGGCAGAACGAGCAGATGACGAAGCCGTCCCCTTCGAACGTCTGATGGACGGGTGGCGGCTGATGGATGCGGCCGACGATCGGCTCGAAATCGTGGATGTTGAACGCCCACGGATAGAAATAACCGTCCCAGCCGACCACGTCGAACGGATGGTGATCGAGCACCAGCTCATGGAGCGCCTGATGCTGCTTGACCAGGATCGGAAACTCTCCACGCTCGTCCTGAGTGATCAACTCCTTCGGCCGGCGGATGTCGCGCTCGCAATAGGGGGCGCCTTCGAGCAGTTGGCCGACTTTGTTGCGATACCGTTTCGGAAAGCGGATGTGGCCGCGGCTTTCGATCACCAGCAGCTTGACCGGCCCGGCCGCGAAATCGAAGCGCCAGCGGTGCAGGATGTTTCGGTGGAGCACCACGTAATCGCCCGGCCCGACGGGAAGCGAACCGAACGCCGATTCGAGCACGCCGGTTCCTTCCACGACGTAGACGCATTCGTCGCCCTGCGAGTTGCGATAGAACGTCTCGTCATTCCGGTCGGGTTCGGCCACCAGCATCGCGACTTCGGCGTTGAAGACGATCGGCGTCCGGTCGAGCGTCGGGCTGCCGCCTTTCTTCGCCGCCGCCGTGCGGAAATGGCGATGGCGGAGCGAAGTCTCCTCGTCCGCCTCCCAAACGACCGGCGCGATCTTACGGGCCGACAGCACCGCCGTCGGCGGGTGGACGTGGTAGAGCAGAGACGAGGTGCCGACGAACCCTTCGTGCCCCATCAGCTCTTCGGCATAGAGGCCGCCGTCGGGGCGTCGGAACGCCGTGTGGCGTTTCTTGGGGATTTCACCGAGCGAGTGGTAGATCGGCATCGGGCGGCTTCTCCGAAAGGTCAGGCTCGTAGGGGCGGAGCTTGCCTCCGCCCGCGGTTGTCGATGCTCTAGGGCGGAGGCAAGCTCCGCCCCTACGCCCGTCCTCATTTCATCCTGCAAGTACCGTCGGTATCAGAGATTGCCGCGCAAAGCCTGCTCGCGCTCGATCGACTCGAACAGCGCCTTGAAGTTGCCTTTTCCGAACGAGCGGGCGCCCTTCCGCTGGATGATTTCATAGAACATCGTGGGGCGATCTTCGACCGGCTTCGTGAAGATCTGGAGCAGATACCCCTCGTCGTCGCGATCGACCAGAATGCCCAGCTCCCGCAGCGGTGCGATGTCTTCGTCGATCGAACCGACGCGATCGAGCAGCTCGTCGTAATAACTGCCCGGCACGCTCAGGAACTCGACCCCGCGATCACGCAGCGCGGTCACGGTCGAGACGATGTCGTCGGTCGCGATCGCCAGATGCTGCACGCCGGGGCCGCCGTAGAACTCGAGGTACTCGTCGATCTGCGATTTCTTCTTGGCGACGGCCGGCTCGTTGATCGGCAGC
>DATMZU010000375.1:0-3892 GCA_035607435.1 Thermoanaerobaculia bacterium
CTGATCGCCGATGCTCTGGCCACCGAGGTGGATTTCTTCTCGATCGGCACCAACGACCTGATCCAGTATTCGCTCGCTGTCGATCGCAACAACGAGCACGTGGCGCACCTGTATCAGCCGCTTCATCCGGCGATCTTGCGCATGCTACGCTTCGTGGTGGCGAGCGCCGAGAAAGCCGGAATCGAAGTGAGTCTGTGCGGCGAGATGGCCGCCGATGCCCGTTTCGCTTCGGTCCTCGTCGGCTTGGGGTTGCGTCGGCTGTCGGTGAGCCCGCGCCTGGTGCCAAAAATCAAAACCTGGATTCGCGAGCTGGATTCTCGCCACCTCGCCGAAGTGACCTCGCGGTGCCTCGATTTGCGCACCGCCCGCGAAGTCGATGAGGTGATCGATCGTTCGCTCGCCGACATCGCCGCCGCTGTCGCGCGGCATGCCTGATGCCCTCAAGGCGGAGACATCCTTCATGCAATCGTCCATCCGCCGCGTAGGAACCCTGGCGGTAGCCGCCGCCCTGTTCGGCGGAACCGCCTGCACCCCGGCGCTGCCGCCGCCGCAAACCCCGCCGAAGAAAGCGGATGCCGTTCCCGCCGCGGCGCCTGCTCCCGACTCCGCAACGAAATCCGCCGCGGACCCGGCCTCCTCGCCGCCGCCTCACGATGCGACGCTGATCGTGATCGATCCCGGAGATCCGGACGCCGGGGCCCGTCCGTCCCTGGTCGAAGCCTCAAAGCGGGAAAAAGAGCGGAAGGCTCAAGGAGGCAAGTCGGTCGTCGTGATCAACGACGAAACGCTGCCGAAACTGGCGAAGAAGGGCCAGCTCACCTTTGCCGACCTGTCGAAGACGAAGGCCGGAGAAAAGCCTTCCGCGGGAGACGGCGCCTCGATCGAACAGGAGCAATATTGGCGCGGGCGCGCTCGCGCGATCCGTCAACGATGGCGCGACGCCGTCGATGAGGGTACCGACCTCGAACGGCAGGCGGCGGACTTGAGGCGCAAGTTCTACGCCGAGGCCGACCCGTTCCGCCGCGACGGCGAGATCAAGCCGAATTGGGACCGCACCCTCGACCGGCTCCGGCTGGCGAAGGAACGGGCGGACGCGGCGAAGAAGGAAGTGGGGGATTTGCTCGAAGAGGGGCGGCGGGCGGGCGCGTTGCCCGGTTGGCTGCGCGAAGGCGCCGAGCTCGAACCCGAGCCACCGGCTCCACCGAAGACGACGGTCGAGGCGATCGAGCCGCCAATCTATCAACCAAAGGATGAAAAGTAATGAGTGAAGGATTGTCCCGCCGGGCCGTGGCTCCGATCGATCCGCAACGACCGGCTGCCAATGGCGTCACCGCTCCACGCCGGGTGTTCGTCGAAACCTGGGGCTGCCAGATGAACGAGCTCGACAGCCAGCGCATGGTCGGCCAGATGATGCAGCAGGGGGTCCTGCCGACGCTCCGGCCGGAGGAGGCGGACGTTATCCTGCTGAACTCGTGCAGCGTCCGCGAGAAGGCCGAGCAGAAAGTCTATTCGCGGCTCGGCGAGTATCGGCTGCTCAAGAAGGAGCGGCCGGGGCTGGTGATCGGGTTGTGTGGCTGCGTCGCCCAGCAGGAGGGAGAGAAGGCGCTCAAGCGGGTCTCGGACCTCGATTTCGTCATGGGTCCGGCGCGGGTGGCCGAGCTGGGCGCGCTGGTCGCCGCCTCCCGCGCCGGCCAGCGCACGGTCGCCACCGGTTTTCCCGCCGACCGGCCGTACGAGTTCGACGCCATCTCCCGCCAGGGTGAATACAAGGGAATGGTGACGATCATCGAAGGGTGCAACAAGAGCTGCACGTTCTGCATCGTGCCGAAGACCCGCGGGCCGGAGCGCAGTCGGACGATGACCGAAATCCTCGCCGAAGTGCGCCACCTGGTCGATTACGGCTTCCGCGAGATCGAGCTGCTCGGCCAGACCGTGAACCACTGGCGCGATCCCGAGACCGATCAGGACTTCGCCGACCTGTTGGATGCCGTGGCTCAGGAAGCCGGCGTCGAGCGGCTGCGCTTCGTCACCTCGTACCCGCGCGACTTCACCCCGGCGATGGTGGCGCAGATCGGCCGCCACGCGAACATCTGCCCCTACCTCCACCTGCCGGTCCAGTCGGGGAGCGACCGCCTGCTGCGGCGCATGGGGCGTGGCTACAGCCGGGCGGACTATCTGGATCTGGTCCGCCAGTTGCGCGACGCGCGCGCCGATCTCGCGCTTTCGACCGACATCATCGTCGGCTTCCCCGGCGAGACGGAGGAGGACTTCACGGAGACACTGGAGCTTCTGGAGCAGGTCCGCTTCGCGGTGGTGTTTGCGTTCTGTTATTCGGAGCGCCCGGGCACCGCGGCGCCGCGCCTCGACGGTAAGGTCGAACCCGCTCTCGCGAGCGAACGCCTGCAGCGGCTGTTCGCGGTGCAGGATCGCATCCAGCGCGAGCTGAACCAGCAGCTCATCGGCCGCCGCTTCGAGATCCTGGTGACCGGCTGGGGCAAGACGCCCGGCACCCAGAGCGGGCGCACCTCCTGCCATCGGATCGTGCATTTTCCGACCGCGAATCTGCCGGTCTCCCTCGGCCAGACGACATGGGTCGAGATCGAGACCGCGCATCCCCACAGTCTCACCGCGCGCCGCATCACCGACGCGGCGGCGTAATCACCTCTCCTGCAAATCCATAGTTGCTCGCTCGCGGCCAGGGCCTGGCCGCGGGCGGGCCTGCGTCTTGACCTGCTCCCTGTGGGCGCCCACAATGAGCTCATGAGCCAGGAAGAATCCTCGGGGCTTGATCTCGTTCCCATGGCCGTTACGGGTCTCATGCTCGATCCTTCCTCGAACGTGCCGATCGTAATTCTCCGCGATCTCGATCGCACCCTCTTCCTGCCGATCTGGATCGGCATCGCCGAGGCGCAGGCGATCGCACTACGGATGGAAGGCGTCGCGACGCCTCGTCCGTTGACCCACGACCTGCTCCTGCAGATGTGCCAACGCCTGGGCGGCTCGATCGAGAAGATCGTGATCAGCGATTTGCGCGAGGGAACGTTCTTCGCGGAGATTCATCTCGCACCGGAAGAAACGAAGAGAATTCTCGACGCCCGGCCGAGCGATGCGATCGCTTTGGCCTTACGGGCGGAGGCGCCAATCTACGTGCGCCGCGCGGTTTTGGACCAGGCGCAAGTCGTCGCGACGGCTCTGGATCCCGTCGATGATGCCGAGAGAATCCGACGCGTTCTCGAAGAGCTGAATCCGAACGATCCCGGCCGCTACACGATGTGACTTGTCTCCCAAACCCCTGATTTTCAATCGTTTAGAGGGATTGTCGGCGCGCCGACATCGGCAAGAGAGCGGGGGAGTGGAGCTTGACCCTCCCCAGGCCCTCCCATACACTGCGCCGCGATGATCCTCGCGATTACCAACCAGAAGGGTGGCGTCGGAAAGACGACCACCGCCATCAATCTCGCCGCGGCCTTGGCCTCCAAAGGTTTGCGCACCCTGCTCGTCGATCTCGACCCTCAAGCGAACAGCTCCATGTCCTTCCTGGACGTCCACGGCTTGGAGGGCACCATCTACGACGTCCTCACGGAAGACCACCGGGAGATCGAGAGCATCCTCCGTCCGGCGGACCGGATTCCGAACCTGATGATCGCCCCTTCGGCGATTTCCTTGGCGAAAATCGAAGCCAAACTGATCGGCGAAATCGACGGCCACTACCGGCTGAAGGACAAGCTGCAGAAGGTCCGGGAAAGCTACGAATTCATGATCATCGACACGCCGCCGACCCTCGGGATCATCACGGTGAACGCCCTCGTGGCCGCGACGCACGTGCTGGTTCCGATCCAGGCGAGCTACTTCGCGCTCGAAGGTACCGACGACCTTCTGGAAACGATCGACA
>DATMZU010000403.1:0-12827 GCA_035607435.1 Thermoanaerobaculia bacterium
TCTACCTTTGAGTCGCCGAACATGACGCCCGTTCCCGATCGCGGACCGGTGCATCCTCCCGCGTCGCTTTCGCCCGGCCTGCTCGACCTCGGCCGGCGCGTCGAGCTGCGCCTGCCGGAGCTGCTGCCCCCCGCCGACCAGCGCCCGGAGGCGGTGCATCAGGCGATGCGCTACGCGCTCACCAGCCCGGGAAAACGGCTGCGGCCGATCCTCACCCTGGTGGTCGCCGACCTGTTCGGGGTGGGATCGCGCTCCGACCGCTCGACGCGGGTGCTCGACATCGCCTGCGGCATTGAGATGGTCCACGCCTGCTCGCTGATTTTGGACGACCTGCCGGCGATGGACGACGCGGCGCTGCGAAGAGGGCGGCCGACGGTCCACCGGGCGTTCGGCGAGGCGGTGGCCCTGCTCGCGGCGCTGGCCCTGCTCAATCGGGCATACGCCCTGGTGGCGGAGGCCGCGCACCACCTGCCGGCCAAGCGCTACACGGCCGAGGACATGATCCATCACTTGGCGGCGGCAATCGGCAGCCACGGCCTGATCGGCGGCCAGGCGCTTGACCTGTCGAGCTCGCCCGAGGAGCTGGATCTCGAACGGCTGGAATTCATCCACAGCCATAAGACCGGAGCCCTGTTCATGGCGGCGGGCGAGCTGGGCGCGATGGCCGCCGACGCCAAGCGCAACGAGCTGGAGCTGATCGCCCGCTACGCTAAAAACCTGGGGCTCGCGTTCCAGATCTCGGACGACCTGCTGGACGTGCTGTCCACCCCGGAAGAAGCGGGAAAGGACGTCGGCCAAGACACCTTGAAGGTGACGTTCGTCAAAAGGCTAGGGGTGGCCGGCGCACAGACCCTCGAAGCCGAGCTGCTGGGGTTTGCGGTGGCGTCGCTCGAACCCTTGGGGAAGAAGGCGGAACCGCTGCGGGAGATTGCGCGGTTCGTGCAGCACCGGCGGCGGTAGGCGCGCATCCAGGGCGGCCGATCTTCCGGCGAAGGGTCCCTTCCCCCGGGGAGGGGGAGGGTTGGAATCGGGGGAAGGACAGGATGGGGGTCGCCGCGATCCTGGTGAACGTCGCGCGATCGCGAAGGCTCGCACGCACAGCCGCCCCCCTCCTGGCCTCCCCCCGGACCCAACCGCCCCCCTCCCCGGGGGGAGGGATCCCTCCGCTGGGCGTTTGCGGTGCGATCTCGCCCCCAGCGGTTAAACTCCGCCCGATGCCAGAAAACCCCCCGGGCGAGACGGACGATCTGGAACGGGTCCGTGAGGAGCTGCGGCAGCGCGGCTATCTCTCCCATGGGTTCGAGCGGTTCCTGCTTCAGGATGCCCTGCGTCCCCGCCGGCCGGTGAGGGCGTTGGCGATCCTGGCCGGAAAGGTCGGCTTGCGCACCGGGTTGGTGCTCGCTCCCCCTTTGGCGTTCTGGCTCGCTGCGGCGAACGGCGCTCTGACCACTCATCCTTTCGATGCCGCGGTGCTCTTCCTTCATCTGTTCGCGCCGATCGCGCTCGCCGCGACGCTTGCGTTTCTGCTCGTCGGGGCGGCGACGGCCTGGCTGGTCCGGGTTTCCCACGTGCGGCGGATCGAGGCGTTCACGTTCGGCGCGGCGGCGGCGGTGGGGGTGGCGACCCTCGCGCTCGCGCTCTGGCGCGCCGAGGAATTGGTCGCCGCGAGCGGCGTTTGGCAGATCGGGGTGCTGGCGGTCGCGGCGCCGTTCGTTCTCTATGCCTTGGTGAAAACCGTCCACCACGGCCTGCTTACGCTCGCGATCCGGCTGGCCGACGAGCCTTCGGAGGCCTGGTCGCTGTCGCGCGGCTGGCTGGTGTTCTCTCTCGCGGCGGCGGCCTTCGTGGTCCTCCTGCCCGCCTTGCTCGCCGCACGGCAACCGGCGGCGGAGGCTCCCGGGTCGCTCCCGATGGCGCCGGGCGGCCGGGTGCTCGCAATCGGCATCGACGGCGTCCTGGCTCCCGAGCTCGACTACCTGCTCGCCCGCGGCGAGCTGCCCGCGCTCGGCGCGCTCGCGCGGACCGGCGCGGTGTTCTCGTACCCGCGGGGGACCGAGCCGCCCGCTTCGTTCTGGAGCCGGATCGCGACCGGCCGGCCGGCTCCCGAGCACGGCGTCACCGCGCTCGACGGGTTCCGGCCGCTCGGGTGCAAGACCACCCTCATGCGCAGCGGGCCGCTGCGGCCGTACTGGAAGTCGATCGAAGTGCCGCTCGGACTGTCCGAGCACCGTCCCTTGCTCGCCGGGCGGCGCTCCGCGTTCGCGTTCTGGGAGCTGGCGGCGCGCGGCGGAGAGCCGGCCTTGGCGGTCGATTGGTGGGCGACGTTTCCGGCGGCGACGGTCCCCGGCCGAATCCTCGCCCATGGCGGCTACCAACTGCTCGCCGAACGGGCGAAAGGCGCCGTGGCCCCCGCCGCCGACGCTCCTGCGCTCGCCGACCTCGCCCGGGCCGCGGCCGCCGAGGGTCCTCCCCCCGAGCTGGCGAAGATCCTCGCGCGCCCGGCGCTCGCCCGTTTGGATTCCCGCGCGCTCGCGCCGGATCGGTTCTATCGCGCGGCCTTCTCCGCCGGGCTCGCGCTCCGGCCGAAAGCGGCGGTGCTCTATCTCGCCGCGCTCGACATCGCGGCCGACGGCTGGCCGGCCGGCTCGCTCGCGTTCGGCGATCGGGTGCGCGCGGAGCTGCTCGCGGCGGATCGCCTGATCGACAGCGCGCGGCCCGGGTTCGACACCGTCGCGATCGTCGTCGATCCCGGCCGCCGCGGCGGCAGCGAAGGGCGGATCGTGCTCTGGCGCGCGGCCGGCTGCCCTGGGAGCGGCGGACGGCGCGATCTCGAACCGCTCGCGCCGGAAGCCCTCGCCTCCGGCCTGATGCGCGCGCTCGGCCTGCCGCAGAGCGCCGAGCTGCCCGCACCCCCCGCGGTCTGCACCTGGCCCGCGCCGCCCGGTCGGGTCGCCACCTACGGCGTGCCCTCCTCGTCCGCCGCCGCGGCGCGCGAGAGCGTCGAATACCTCGAAAACCTTCGATCGTTGGGTTACCTATGACGTCTACAGGAGATGCAGAGATGAACCCGTCCAAAGTCCTCGCGAGTTGTTGTCTCGCCCTCGCCCTGCTGGGCTCCGGCTGCACGTGCGACCCGCATGCGGTGACCGTTCCGGCGACCCGGCCGACGATCAGCCACTCTCCCGCGGCCGCTCCGGCCGCCGCGGTCGCCCGCTTCGTCGGCCCCGAAACCCGGCGCGAAGATCGAGTGGAGGTGCAGCATGGCGTGCCGGTGGCCGACCCGTACCGCTGGCTCGAAGATCCCGACTCGGCCGAAACGACCGCCTGGGTCGCGGCCGAGAACCAGGTCACCTACTCCTATTTGGAGAAAATTCCGGCGCGGGCCGAGATCAAGAAGCGCCTCACCGAGCTGTGGGACTACGCCAAGTTCGGCATCCCGGAAAAGCAGGGCGGACGCTACTTCTTCACCGCGAACGACGGGCTGCGGAACCAGGCTCCCGTCTACGTGCTCGATTCGCTCGACGGCGAGCCCCGGCTGCTGCTCGATCCGAACACGCTGTCGGCCGACGGCACGGTGGCGTTGGCCGATGCGTCCTATAGCCGCGACGGCAAGCGGATGGCCTACGGCCTCTCGGCGGCCGGTTCGGATTGGGAGATCTGGAAGGTCCGCGACGTCGATACCGGCAAGGATCTTTCGGACGAGCTGCGCTGGGTGAAGTTCTCCGGCGCGGCGTGGACCGCCGACAGCGCGGGTTTCTACTACTGCCGCTACGACGAGCCGAAAGCCGGCGGAGAGCTCGAGGACGCGAACTACTTCCAAAAGGTTTATTACCATCGAGTCGGCACGCCGCAGTCCGCGGATCGGCTGGCGTTCGATCGCCCGGATCAGAAGGACCTCGGCTTCTACCCTCTGGTGACCGACGACGGGCGCTATCTCGTCCTCTCGATTTCGCGCGGCACGGAGGTCAAGAACGGTTTCTATTACCAGGATCTCTCGGATCCCGCCTCGCCGGTCGTCCGGCTGCTCGACACCTTCGATGCGGAATACGGCTTCCTGGGCAACGACGGGCCGGTCTTCTGGTTCGCGACCACCCTCGACGCGCCGCGGGCGCGGGTGATCGCGATCGACGTCCGCCATCCGGAGCGGGCGAGTTGGAAAGAGGTGATCCCCGAACGGGCCGACACCTTGCAGACCGCGCACGCGCTCGGCAACGGTTTCGTCGGCACCTACCTGCACGATGCCGCCTCGCGCATCGAGGTGTTCGACCGCGAAGGCAAATCGGTGCGCACCGTGGCGCTGCCCGGTCTCGCGACGGTCGACGGATTCAGAGGCATGGTCGGCGATCCCGAGACGTTTTACTCGATGGTCAGCTACAACCGTCCTTCCACGGTCTTCCGCTACGACCTGGAGACGGGCGCGAGCACCGTCTTCCGCGAGCCGAAGCTCGGATTCGATCCGGAGGCCTACGAAACGCGGCAGGTGTTCTACACCAGCAAGGACGGTACCCGGGTGCCGATGTTCCTCTCGGGCAAGAAGGGGTGGAGCGAGCGGGGCAAGCTGCCGGTCCTGCTCTACGCCTACGGCGGGTTCAACGTCTCGATCACCCCCGGATTCAACGTCCGCAACCTGGTCTGGATGGAGCGCGGCGGCCTGCTCGCGGTCGCCACCCTGCGCGGCGGCGGAGAATACGGCGAGGCGTGGCATCTCGCCGGCTCGAAGCTCAAAAAGCAGAACGGGTTCGACGATTTCATCGGCGCCGCCGAGTATCTGGTCAAAGAAGGCATCACGACTTCGTCCCAGCTCGTGATCAACGGCCGCAGCAACGGTGGCCTGCTGATCGGCGCCGTCCTCACCCAACGCCCCGACCTATTCGGCGCGGCGCTGCCCGGCGTCGGCGTGATGGACATGCTCCGCTTCCACAAATTCACGATCGGCTGGGGCTGGACCTCCGACTACGGCTCGCCGGATGATCCGGCGGAGTTCAAAGCGCTTTACGCCTATTCGCCGTACCACAACACGAAACCCGGAACGGCCTATCCGCCGACCCTGATCACCACCGCCGACCACGACGACCGCGTGGTCCCGGCGCACAGCTTCAAGTTCGCCGCGGCGCTCCAACACGCCCAAGGCGGCCCGGCGCCGATCCTGATCCGGATCGAAACCAAAGCCGGACACGGCGGCGGCAAACCAACCGCCAAGCAGATCGAAGAAGCGACCGACGAGCTGGCGTTCACGATTCAGGCGTTGGGATTGCCGGGGGCGGCGAAGTAGGAAGATCCGCAGCTGCCCCCTCCTCGGCATCGAGAGAAAAAGAAGCGGCTCTCGATGCCGAGTCGCCTGCTGCCCGGGCATGGTATCCTCAAATCCTCAATCAAGGGCGAGGTCGAGAAGCGTTGGGGGCTGTGGCGGCGGGGAGGCGCTTTCGACGTTTGCCCGGAGGGCGATCCGATGCCGCTCGACGCGCAGCCCCTGGCAGGTCCGGACATCTCGCATCAAACGGTTGCAAGCCCTGGGGCCGGCGCGAGGCGCATTCTTCGCGATCCTCGCCTCGTCGGTCTCGCGCTCTGCCTCGGTCTTGTCCTCGCCGCGGTGCGCGCCGGGGCTCAACCCTACGCCTACATTCCGTCTCTGTCCGGTGCCAACTACGAGCCCGGCGAGGTGTCGGTGATCGACACCCGGACCCACACGGTCGTCGCGACGATTCCAGTGGGCCCCTCTCCTTGGTCGGTGGCGATCAGCCCCGACGGCCGGCGGGTCTACGTGGGGAGCGTCAGCGCCGCTGGGAGCGGCGTGAGCGCGATCGACGCGCGGACGAACCGGGTCGTCCAAACCGGTCTCGTCGGATACGTCCCCTCAGCGATGGTGGTGAGCCGGGACGGCACGCGGCTCTATGTGGCCGACGGTCCTGCCATCCACGAAGTCAACGCCCAGACCCTGAGCGTGCTTCGTTCGGTGGCGACCGGGCAGAATGTCACCCGGATGGTGATGAGCACGGAAGGATCGGTCCTCTTCGTGACCATGGGCGAGGGCCTCTCGGTGATCCTGCTCCGGACGCTCGAGCTCGGTGGTCGCCTTCAGTCGATCTTCAACCGGAGCGTCGCCGTCCTCGATCCGGCGAACGGAACGCTCTACGCCGCGGCCGATGGTTACTTGAGAGCGATCCGACTGCTCGACTACCGGTTCAGATGGGCCATCCAGATCCCGGGCCTCCATGCGGAAAGCGTCGCCTTGAGCCCTGACGGCCGCCGCCTTTACATCGGAGACGGGGAGAAGGGGCAGGTGGTAGTCGTCGATCTGGTCGCGCGCCGCCTGCTCAAGCCGCTCCGCACGACGGCGCAGATCAGGGGGCTCAGCCTCACCCCCGACGGTTCGGCGCTCTACGTACTCCTTCCCGTCCGGGACCGCGTGACCGTCTTCGACACCGCGACCGGCAAGGTGTTGGCGAAGATCCCAGTCGCGAACTATCCGCGAGCCGTCGGAACCTTCATCGGACCCGCGCAGATCGGCGGCTCGCCGTCCCTACCGGCCGAGAGCCGGAATCGATAGGCGATAGCGGAGAACGCTGGAACCAATCCGAGTTCGCCCGCAGAATCTCGCCATCCGGCGGATGAGACGGAATGCCGCGGTCGCTCTTCCACGTGGGAAGCGTCGCCTTGAGCCCGGATGGCCGCCGTCTCTACGTCGGAGACGAGGAAGCGAAGCTGGTGGCGGTGGTCGATCTGGTGGCGCGCCGCCGGCTCAAGTCGTTTCGCACAACGGCGCCGACCCGGGGTCTCAGCCTCACCCCCGACGCCTCGATGCTCTACGTTCCTCCTGCCCGGCCGAGACCGCGTGGCCGTCTACGACACCGCGACCGGCAAGGTCCTCGCGAAGATCCTAGTCCCCGGTCGGCCGCAGACGGCCGGAGTCTTCATCGGACCCGCGCGGATCGCCGCGCCAGGATTGCCGGGCTCGGCGAACTAGAGAGGGAGCCTCGGCACGACGCTCGCCGCCGCCGAAAAAGGAAATCGCGTGAGCGATAGCCGCTATCCACAGCCGATAGCCGCTATCCACGGCCGATAGCCGCTATCCACAGCGGATAGCCGCTTCCCCGTTCGGCAAACCCATATCGGCGGCTGAAGCGAGGTTCACGCCCGCCAGGACGGACTTCTTGCGCCTGCAAGCGACTTCCTGGCCCGGCAAGCGACTTCCTGGAGCAGCAAGTGACTTCCTGGAGCAACAAGCCGCTTCCTGGAGTAGGAAGCCGCTTCACAGATCAGGAAGCCGTTTCCTGCGTCCGGAAGTCACTTCCCAGGCCAGCAAGCCGCTTCCCAGGCCAGCAAGTCGCTTCCTACGCCAGGAAGTCGCTTGCCGGGCCAGGAAGTCGCTTGCCGGGCCAGGAAGTCGCTTCCCAGGAGCACTGACCGATTCCCGGCTCAAGAAGTGGCGTGCTGGAGCAAGCGCAGCGCAGACGCTGGGTGCGTGACGAATCGGATCGGCTCTACGGCTATCCGGAGTATCCTTCAGATCTCGCAGGAATGTCATGGAGACTCGCGACAAACCCCGCATGACGGGTGGTTTCCACCCGCTCCCATTCGAGAAACTCGCGCCGCTCGAATTCGAGCGCTTGTGCCTCTGGCTCGTGACCCGAGAAGGCTACGAGCGGGCCGAGCATCTCGGAGAAGCAGGGAGCGAGCAAGGGCGGGACGTCCTCGCCTGGAAAGACGGCCGCCGCGTCGTGTTCCAGTGCAAGCGGGTGCAGGCGTTCACCGCGGTGATCGCCAAGAAAGAGATCGAGAAGCTCCGCGCTCTACCGGTCGAGGACCAGCCTGACGATTTGGTGTTCGTGGTGTCGCGGACGGTCTCCGCCGATGCGCGCGCCGCCATTCGCGCCGCTTGGGGCGAGGTGGGGACGTGCGAGTTCTGGGTGGGAAACGAACTCGATGAGCGGGTGAAGCGGCATCCGGAGATTCTGCGGGAGTTTTTTCAGGTGCTTTTGAACTGGGAGAGGGTTGGCCTCGTCCAAAATCTTCCGTACGCCAGCCTCGGCTCTCTCTTCCATGGCCGCGAGGAGATGCTTGTTCATCTCCATGAACGGCTCGCCTCGGTATTTCACACTCGGGCGATGGCGATCGCGGGTAAGGCGGTTCATGGCCTGGGTGGAGTGGGCAAGACCCGGCTCGCCGTTGAGTACGCTTGGCGATACGCCGTGGAACATTCGGCCCTGTTTTTCGTGGGGGCACAGTCGCCAGCCGATCTGCGGCGCAACCTTGCGGCGCTCTGTGGGCGGAATATCCTGAATCTGCCTGAGAAGGACACGCCGGAAGAGGAGGTCCGCGAGGGGGCGGCACTGGGTTGGCTGGGGGACCACTCGGGCTGGCTGCTGATCCTTGACAACGTCGATTCGGAAGATGCCGCCATTGCGGTGGACGCTCTTATCGCCCGGCTTCACGGCGGTCAGGTTCTTCTGACCGGCCGGCTCGCGCGCTGGAGCGCGGAGGTCGAGCCGATGGAGCTGGACGTGCTGGCCGAGGCCGCCGCTGCCGCCTTCCTCCTCGAGAGGACAAAGAGGCGCAGGAAGGTGAAAGAGGACGAGGCTCGCGCAATGGATCTCGCCCTTCAGCTCGGATTTCTCCCCCTCGCCCTGGAGCAAGCAGGCGCCTACATCGCTGAGCGCCGTTTAACCTTCGCCGCCTATCTCGAAGAGTGGCAGTCCCGACGCGACGCAGTGCGCGACTGGTTCGACCCTCGGGTGAGCCACTACCCCGCGAGCTTTGCCGTCACTTGGCAGACCTCCTTCGAGCGACTGACCCCATCGGCCCGTCGGTTCCTCGAACGGCTCGCGTGGCTAGGGCCAGAGCCAGTCCCCGAAACGCTCTTAGACGTGCCCGTCCTTGGCTGGAGGAGCCGGTTCCGGATTTCCGTGACGCCCTCGTGGAGCTCGAAACCTACTCGCTCGTGAGCCGGGCGCTAGAAGCCCCAAACTTCACGGTACATCGCCTCGTGCAGGATGTGACCCGACGCAGCCAGAGAGCCGAGATGAGTGCACTATCCGAGGCTCTGGAGTGGGTGAACGCCGCATTCGTGGGTGAACCTCAGGATGTCCGGTCGTGGCCGACGCTTGAGCCACTGGCCCCTCATGCGGCCGCGGTTACGACATTCGCAGACAGGTTTGGGCTTTCTGGTCCTGCGGGCGCATTGATGAACCAACTGAGTGTTCTCTTCCTGTCGAAAGCACTGCACACGGAGGCCGAGCCGCTGCTACGCCGCGCGCTCGCGATCGGCGAGCAGAGCCACGGGCAGGAACATCCCAATGTGGCAACTCGTCTTCACAACCTCGCTTCGCTGCTCCGAGCGAAGAACCGTCTTGGCGAGGCGGAGCCGCTGATTCGTCGGGCACTTTCGATTGATGAGAAACACTACGGTTCGGATCATCCCAATGTGGCCATTCGCCTCAACGTTTTGGCACCCCTTCTCCAGTCGATGGGACGCCTCTTCGAAGCAGAGCCGCTACTGCGCCAGGCGCTTGCGATTGTCGAAAAGAATCACGAACCGAACCATCCGATGGTGGCTGTCTTTCTCAACAATCTGGCTTTGCTACTCAAGGAAACGAACCGTTTTGCTGAGGCGGAGCCACAGCTGCGTCGGGCGCTGGTGATCGACGAGCATTTCTACGGCTCGGACCATCCCGTAGTTGCCACGAACCTCAACAACTTGGCTTTGCTGCTCAAGGCGACGAATCGCCTTGGTGAGGCGGAACCGCTAATGCGCCGGGCGCTGGCTATTGACGAAAGAACTTATGGCAATCATCCGAATGTTGCCAGGGACCTCAGCAATCTGAGCTCCCTTCTGATGGCGACGAACCGCCTTGGTGAAGCGGAGCCACTGATACGCCGCTCGCTCGCAATCGACGAGGAGTGCTACGGTCCAGACCATCCGAACGTGGCCATTCGCCTGGGGATTCTGGCGCGCCTTCTTCAGGTAGACCGCATCTCCGAAGCAGAACCGCTGATGCGTCGCGCGCTCGCGATCGACGAGCAGAGCTACGGTCCAGACCATCCGAAAGTGGCCCTTGGCCTCACCAACCTGGCGTTACTGGCCCAGGCGACGAACCGGGTTACTGAGGCAGAGCTGCTGATGCGGCGTGCGCTCGCAATCGACGAGGCGAGCCACGGGCCGGAACACCCCGAAGTGGCTACGGACCTCAATAATCTGGCGCACTTACTGCTGGATTCGAACCGTCTTGACGAGGCAGAGCCGCTGATGCACCGGGCGCTCGCGATCTATGAAAGGGAATTTGGGCCGGACCATCCGAAGGTGGCTACTAGTCTCAACAACCTGGCTTCGCTACTCCAGGAGGCAAAACACTTTGCCGAGGCGGAGCCTCTAATACGCCGGGCACTCGCGATTGACGAGCAAAGCTATGGTCCAGACCATCCAGACGTGGCTATTCGCCTCGGTAACTTGGCTTCTTTGCTTCAGAATACGAACCGCCTTGAGGCGGCCGAACCGCTGATGCGTCGGGCGCTAATGATCACTGAGAAGAGTTACGGTCCGAACCATCCAGATGTAGGCATTCGTCTCAATAATTTGGCTACGCTTCTCCAGGCGACGAACCGTTTTGCCGAAGCGGAGCCTTTGATGCGCCGGGCACTCTGGATCTTTCTGGAGTTTAGGTGCCGAACGGAGTACGACCACCCGAGTCTGCAGTTGGCTCGCGACAACTACGCCGTGCTGCTAGAGGAAGCGGGCAAGTCTCCTGCCGAGGTCGAAGTGGCGATTGAAACTTTGATAGCAGAGAAGGGTGGAGTTCGCTCGGTTTTGTGGACATCCAAAAGGCGCGATGATCCGCTGGGAGGTGTCCGATGGTCCGTAGAAGGCGGCGGCAGTTCTCTCCGGAGTCCAAGGCTCAGGCGGTCCGATTGGTCAAAGTAGGCGACCGCAGGTCAAAAGGGCTCGCCTTTCCATTTGGGCGAGCCCTTCGAGGGCGTGGGGGCCGTACCGTTGCAGATTGAGTCTGGGCTTAGAACTCGGCCTTGAGGGTTTTGGCGAGGATCGAGCCGGCTTGGCGGGTGCCGCGCCCTTCGACCCGCGGGTGCTGGTTGCGGTTCAAGGAGGTGCGGAGGGCGGCGAGGTTGAGCAGGTCGCCCCGGGCGCTCCAGGCGGTCGCGGCGTTCACCGTGACTTTGGCGCCGCCCACCAGGGTGATGACGGAGCCGTTGATCGAGGCGACGGAGCCTTCGAACTCTGAACCGGTGCGATTGCCGTCGTCGCGTCCGCCGCCGTTCCGGCCGCCACCGTTTCGCCCGCCGCCGTTCCCACCGCCGTGATCGTCGCCGGGCTCCGCTTCGCGGTTGCCGGTCAGGGCGCTGCCGGCCACCTGCTGCGGGGCGGCGGTCTCCTGGGCGCGGGATTCTCCCGTCACCAGGCTCGACGAACTGACCGTGGCGTTGTCGGCGACGAAGGCCGGTTCGGTTGGGCTGGCTCCGGACTTGGAGCAACCGACGGCGGAGAGCGTGACCAGCGAGAGCAGGAGGGCGGGAGCGAGGGTGAGGGTCTTGGCGTTCATGGTGGTATCTCCTGGTTTTGAGGGTTAGGTCGTTTGGCAGTTCGGGGGCGATCTCGCCGGTGCCGGTTGCCGTTCATGGGGTTAAGACAGCGACCGAGGGCGAACGGAACAGAATTCGGCGGGAAAAAGCGGTCGGGTATACTCCGCCCTCCGAAAAACGCGCTTCCTGAGGCTCTCCACATGCGAAATACGAATCGGTTGGTCCGCTCCACCCTCACGATCCTGGCGCTCGTCTTGGGGCTAACCGCCTCGGCGGCCCACGCCAAGGACCCGAAACTGGTCATCCTGGGCTTCGACGGCGCGGATGCCGAGCTGACGAAGCAGTGGATCGCCGAGGGGAAGCTGCCCAATCTGGCGAAGCTCGCGCAGGAGGGGACGTTCGCCCCCCTTCGCTCGACCATTCCGTCGCAGACCCCTGTTTCGTGGTCCACCTTCGCGACCGGTCTGAACCCCGGGCGGCACACGATCTTCGACTTCCTGAAGCGCGACGTGGCGACCTACCGGCCGAGCTTCGCGATGTACGACCAGAAGCGCGTTCCCTTCCTGTGGGGCTCCAAGAATCCCCTCGGCGTCGGCTCGATCGCGGCGCTGGCGCTGTTCCTGATCACCTTCCTGCTGCTCAAGCTGTTCCGCCTGCGCACCCCCGTGGCGGCCACCGTCGCGGTGGTCCTCGCGGCGGCCGCGGGCGGCGGTGGCGCCTGGGCGGCGAAGAAATACTTGCCCGTCGATCGGCCGATCGCGATCAACCGCCAGCAGGGCGAGACCTTCTGGACCACCCTCGGGAAGGCGGGGAAGAGGGTGCGGGTGATGCGCATGCCGGTGACCTTCCCGCCGAAGCCGTACGAGCACGGCGAACTGTTGACCGGCCTCGGCACGCCCGACCTGTCGGGCCGGATCGGCAAGCCGTTCTTCTTCACCTCCGAGCTGTTCTTCACGCCCAAGGGGGGCGGTGACTTCTCGATCGACGTGGTCGAGCTGGTGGACAACAAGGGGACGATCGAAACCGAGATCCAAGGGCCGCCGAACGAGCTGTTCCCGGGCGACGGGCGCGATTACATCAAGATCCCGATGAAGCTCACCGTCGCCGAGGACCGCTCGAAGCTCGACATCGAAGTCTCGGGGCAGAAGCTCTCCTTGAAGCCCGGCGAATGGAGCGATTGGGCGCGTTTCGTCTTCCCGTTCAATCCGCTGATCAAGCTGCACGGCATCGGCAAGTTCCGGCTGGTCTCGCTCGATCCGGAGGTCCGGCTCTACCTGTCGCCGATCCAGTGGGATCCG
>DATMZU010000412.1:0-30498 GCA_035607435.1 Thermoanaerobaculia bacterium
GTATCCGGTATCGATTCCCGCCTCCTCCACCGCCGGATCGCTGTCGAGCACCGAGCCCCCCAGAAGTTTGGCGCGTGAGGTACGCGCGCCGCGCGAGCCCAGGGTCAGGCATTGGACGGGGTGGCCGTTAGAAAGCTCGTAGGATCGCCTGAGCGAACCTGGTCGGCGCGGAAAGGACCTTTGGAAATAGGTAGAGGGCGAAACACCGGATGAGTGTACCAAGGAGTCTTCGGCCCGCGCGGGCCAAGGCGGCGGTGGGTTTGATTTCAGGACGGGGTCGGCTAGCCGGCGGACGGTTCGGAAATCCGGTGACCATAAAGATAGTGGTCGAGATTCGACGACCAATCCTCCGGGCCCCGCGGACGAAATCGACGTTCGGACGCATCTTACGGGATGGCGCAGGAACCCGCGTAGTCGCTCGACGGTCAGTAGTAGCACCGGCAGCAGTGCGTCGAGACGTCGCACCGGAAAATGGACGGCTCTACCCCGCCCTCGCCGCAGATGGCATAGCACTGGAGGGATGAAAAACAGGTGCCGGTGCAAGGGGCGACCGGCGGGCAGTAGGTCTTGTTGCCGTCGCATTCAACCCAGTCGGGACCTACGTTGCAACTGGCGGAACCCGAACAGTAAATGCCGAACGGCGGCGCCTGGCAGGTTTGGTTCGAGTTGCAGATCGCCGAAAGCGAAGTCGCGCCGCAGACGACGAAGAGAAGCGAGAGGACCACTACCCAGAACGTTCTGCGCATGACTCAATCTCCTCGTGTGGCCCACCTGGATGCCAAATGCGCTAGATCTCCTAAATTGTAGGTGCGCGCGAGAACTATAGCGTGACATTCGCGCTCGTAACTCGCCATCGCGGCGCGCCACGAACCGCTACCCCACCCCTTCTCCCACAACATCTCCCTCCCCGCCATGGCAGGTCGAAGCCATAGGCAACGCCTCGGGCCGGAGGGCCGGGTGACGACCGGCTTGGCGGAGAGGGGATCGGGACTTCGAAGTGGGCTACGGGATGCTTACGCCGTCCGAGTGGAACCGTCGAGGCCCGGCAAAAGTCACCGAACTTTGTCGCCCCAGAGCTGATCCGGCCAGGAAGTGTGCCCGCCCCCCGTGTACTGCGCTCTTCGAGGGGCGGGCGATGCTGGACAAGCCGGAGGCCGCGAGCCGTCGATCTCAGTGCTTCGTCGGCGGAAGCTTCATCAGATCCTTGTCACTCGGCACGACGAGCTGGAGTCGTAGCTCGTGCTCGCCTTGCGGTCCGTCGAGGAGAACCTTGTCCCCCTGCTGACGCAGGCCCTTCCACGAGGCCTTCGTCGGCATCTCTCGCTCACCTTGCGGTGTCACGAGGAAGAGCTTCCCGTTCTCAACCTTGAGTTGGAAGTCCTTCGAGGACACGACGTGGCGGCCGGAGCCCGAGGCGGGTTGGTCCTGCTTCGAAGAGCCGCTACCAGGCTCCGTCGCGAACCATCCGCAGGTGTAAGGATCGTATGTGACCGTCAAGAAGTAGCCGTAGAAGTAGTAGTCGTTCGAGGAGGTGGTCGGCGACCCGGAACAAGGGGTGAACTGGTAGTAGTCCCGTTCGAAGAAAAGGCCAAGCCATTCCTCGTAGAGCCAGGAACCAGAGCAGAAATCGAAGACCGGGTACGCGTAAAGCAGGTAAAGGTCATAGCCAAGGAACGTGGTCGTTCCGTTGTAGCCGTCGCATGCATCTCCGACCCCGTCATGGTCGCAATCCGCCTGATCGGGGTTGTAAGTCCCCGGGCAATTGTCCCCGGAGTCTCCGACACCATCTCCATCCGCGTCGCAACTGCAATCGGTAGGACAGGTCGAGCAGCTCTCGCCCACCGAGGGATTGCAGAAGAAATCGCCGCACTCGGTTGGGAAGCAAGGCCCGCAATCATCCGGACAGTTGGAGCAGTCCTCGTCAAACGAGCAGACGAAATCGCCGCAGTTTTCGGGAAACGGGATCAAGTTTCCCACAGGTCGAACCGCCAACACGGGATGCGCTCCGATCAAGGCGAAACTGAGGGCAGCGATCGCGTAGAGCCAACGCCTCGACAACGGAATCGTCATGTTCCGATCCTCCGCAGGTAAGTTTCGAAAGCGTTTCGGTTGAGACCAAGGACGTTTGAAAGACCAAGAGACATCAGGGTGACCGTGCCGGACACACCTCCTTCCCGAGACTCTCGAATGGCTCGACTGCAAATCTCTAATAATTTCAGGTGCGCAACAGCGACTCAGCGAGACAACAAAATGCGCAAGATCGCCGAGATTCGCGAAGGCCACGCCTGGATAGCTCGAACCAGCGAGTTTCGGCCTGGAAAAGTAGGAGTCCTGGGAGCGGCCCGCGCTGGGGTATCTTTGAGGTCTCCCCCTTCCGGAGGACACCATGCCGAATTCGCCGCAGACGATCCCGAAGTGGTTGCCGATCTGACTTCGATCATCCAGGCGTCTACCGATTTGTTCGGCGCCGCGGCCGCATGAGCCATGAGCCGAGCACCGCGGCCCAATGGTGGCGGTGGGTTTCGGGAGTTGACATGTTAGGCTGACCCATCTACCCGAAAGGAGAAAGGTCATGGGATCTCTGGAGAGAGCAGCTGCCTACGCGTTGGCGGTCACAGTCACCTGCGGTCAGGTGCTGGCGCAACAGCCCGCCCGGATGAATTGGCAAACGTTTGCCCAAGATCCTGCTCGTGTCCAAAGCCTCCGGAACGCCGTCGCGGTGATGAAATCCCGCGACACCGCCGACCCGACGAGCGCTCTGTATCGCACCAGTTGGCAGTACTGGGGGGCGATGCACGGGTATTTCGGCTCGACCTCCGTCTTCGGGACGATCGAGAAGGCGATCGCCAAGTTCAAGGCCTCGGGCGGTGACCAGAGCCTCCTGCCTTACTTCTCGGGCATCACCAACATGACCCCGCCGGATGCGATCGCGAGCCAAGTCTGGGGGCATTGCCAGCACAGAACCAATTGGTTTTTCGCCTGGCACCGGCTGTACCTCTACTACTTCGAACAGGTTCTCCAGAGCGCCGCGAACGATCCGACGCTTCGCCTGCCCTACTGGGACTACACGAACACCTCCAATCTCGCGATGCCGGCTGCCTACACCTCTCCCACCTACGTGAACGCCAAAGGAGAGACCGTGCCGAACCCGCTGTACGAGGAGCGGCGCTATCCGGGTTGGAACACTCCTACGTCCAACAGCCTCGATCCGGCGGACACGGACATCGATGATCCTTTGAAAGACAAGACCTTCTTCGACGTGTCGGTCGCGGGCGACGGGTTTCAAGGCGGCATCGAGTTCAACGTGCACGCCAACGTTCACTGCTCGGTGATGGATTGCCCGGTGCCGGACATGGGAGCCGTCGGATATTCTTCGAACGACCCGGTGTTTTGGGCTCACCATGCGAACATCGACCGGATGTGGGACTGCTGGAACAATCTCGGCAACCCGAACCCGACCGATTCGGATTATCTGCAAAAGAAATTCTCGTATATCGACCCGAGCGGCAACCTGGTCACCAACGCGGTCGCCGACCTGTACAACGGAACCATCAAGCTCGGCTATGTCTACCAGCAAACGAGCGACTGCGGGCGCGGTACGACCGCGACCCTCGCCGCAGCACCGGCGCCCCAGGCCATGAGCGAAGAAACCTTGAAAACGGCGCGCAAAACGCTGGCCAAACCGGTCATTCTCGGTAACGCCAAGAGCCTCGTAATCGACGCCGCGGTGACCCGGAAGCGGCTGCCGATCGCGGGCGGAACCGCCCTCGCGACCCCGAGGGGGCTGGCGTTTCACGCCAACGACGCGCTGCCGGTGCGGACCGACCTCGTCCTGCGCGGCATTCGGTTCGACGCGCATCCCGGCACGAAATTCAATGTCTTTCTCGAACGCCGAGACGACCCTTCCCGGCGCGCACGAGTGGGGACGTTGAGTTTCTTCGACTCGACGGGGAGCGGCGAGGGGAACGAAGGCCACGGCGGAGCCGCGTCCCTCGACCGCTCGTTCGACGTGACCGACGAGCTGCGCCAGATCGCCGGAACCCAGGCCGAGCTCAAAGAGGTGGACGTCGTCTTCGAAGCGGCGGCGGGACGCCTCGGCACAACCACCAAGCTGAAATTCAGTCCGAAGTCGAAACTGACGGTCGGCGAGATCGAGTTACGGGTGTCGGCGCGGCCTTAGCCGGCATACCCGGGGTCGGAGCACTCCGGCGAGACTGGCGTAGCGAGGGAGCTGATCGAGATCCTCGCTACGCCGGCCGCCGGGTTCGCCTTTTGTTCAGGGCTCGCGCTCAGAAATAGCACCGGCAGCAGTGCACCGATTTGTCGCAGATGAAATACGCGGGATCGCCCCCCTCTGCGCTGCAGACGGAGTAGCACTGGAGGTTCGTGTTGCAGGAACCGGTGCAGGCGGCGACCGGGTTACAGTCGATCCTGTTGCCGTCGCAATCCACCCAATCTGGTCCCACCGTGCAGCTGGTGGCGCCCGAACAGGAAACGCCGAACGGCGGCGCCTGGCAGGTTTGGCTGGCGGTGCAGCTCGCCGAAAGCGAGGTCGCGCCGCAGACGACGAAGAGAAGCGAGAGGACCAGGACCCAGAACGTTCTGCGCATGACTCATCTCCTCGTGTGGCCCGCCGCCAAGCCGGTCCTCAACGAACCTGCCGTTGGTTGCGGTCGAGTTTCGAGAATCGCGAGATTGCGGCCTCTACTCATTGAGGTGCGCGGGAACGATCCGGCGAGACAGCCGAACCCGAGAGAGTCGCCGACGCGGAGCGAGCCTTCTTCGACGGCGAAGGCGGCTCGCGTCTTTTACGGAATCGCGCAGGGGCCTTCGTGGTCGATGCTTACCCCCGCGATGGCCGCCAGGCAGGCGTTGTCGTAGGTTTTGCCGTCGCAGCCGCACATCGGTTTGACGATCGGGTGCCCGTGCTCGACGCACTCCTTCGGCCGGGCTTCGCATCGACCCGGCTTGCCGCATTCGCCGTACAGGCGGGCGCAGAACTCGTCAGCGCCGCACTGGTCGTTCGCGGCGCAGCCCGGAACCGGAGGCGGCTCGGTGGCGGCTCCGAGCGGAACCGCCAGAAGCAGAAGAAAGAGAGCGAGAGCCCCGGGTACCTTTGAATCAAGTCGTCTCATGGAAGCCTCCGTCGTCGGGGGAAGTATACTTCGCCCCTCGTTACCCGGGCTGCCATCGAACGCCGTCACCAGCGCGCACCTCGCAAGCGAGGCCGGCGCATGAAGAGAGAATCCGCATGAGAGCTCTCCGCACTCTCCTCGCCATCGTCGCGCTCTCCTTCGCTTCGGAGGCCCGCTCGCAATCCGCGGCCCCGCCTCGCGAGGCGGCCGCCCGGGACACCTACCGGGATCTCGTCACCCTCTTTTCCGAGTGGCGGGCGTTCGAGGCGCCGCCGATGCGCGAGGGCGCGCCGGACTACACCGCGGCGACGTTCGCCAAGAGGCACGCGGAGCTTCCGGCGTTCCTCCGCCGGCTGGAAGCGATCGACGCCGCCGGCTGGCCGGTCGAGCGGCAGGTGGATCGCGAGCTGCTGCGCGCCGAGATGAACGGTTTCGATTTCAACGTTCGCGTGCTCCAGCCGTGGGCGCGCGACCCCGCGTTCTACACGACGGTCGAGATGGAACAGAGCGACACGCCGGTGCACGAGGGGCCGACCCACCACGGCTTGGCCGAGATCTGGACCTACTCGTTCCCGCTCTCCTCCGCGGCCGAGGCGAAGCTCGCCGCGGAGCTGCGTCCCATTCCCTCCCTGCTCGCCCAGGCGCGCTTGAGCCTGGTCGGCAACGCGCGCGATCTGTGGCTCACCGGAACCGGCACGATGCGGGACCAAGCCGCCAACCTCGCGGAGCTGGAAAAGAAAGTCGCGGGCGGCGGACCCGCGCTTCTCGGTGCGGTGCGCGACGCCCGCCACGCGACGGAGGATTTCGTCGTCTGGCTCGAAGCGCAGGCGCCCCAGAAGACCGGCCCTTCCGGGGTCGGCAAGGAGAACTACACCTGGAGCCAGCAAAACGTCCACCGGGTGCCGATGACCTGGGATCAAGAGGTCGAGCTGCTTCGCCGCGAATTGGCGAGAGCCCACGCCTCGCTACGCCTCGAAGAGGAGCACAACCGCGGCTTGCCGGAGATCGTTCCCGCGCAAAGCCCCGAAGAGTACGAAAAGCGGGCGAACGCGGCGGTCGCCAAATACATCGCGTTTCTCAAGGCCAAGGATCTCTACCCGATGCGCGACAGCATGGACC
This sequence comes from Thermoanaerobaculia bacterium, assembly GCA_035607435.1. Lineage (GTDB taxonomy): Bacteria > Acidobacteriota > Thermoanaerobaculia > Multivoradales > UBA5704 > DASYKS01. Next base: position 6,255 of record DATMZU010000412.1, read on the forward strand.
CCGCCCTGCGCGCGCATCTGGGCGGCTACGTGCGGCTCGAAACCCGCAACTTCTTCGCGATCGCGATGCACTACGAGCCCTTGACGCTTTATACCCACTTTTACCATTGGTGGGATCTCGCGCGGATGCGCGACGAGCCGCACGAAAGCCCGATCCGCCGGGGTGCCCTCCTGTACAACATCTGGGACAACCGCTCCGAGGGAATGGCCACGGCGATGGAGGAATTCATGCTCCATGCCGGCCTTTACGACGACGAGCCGCGCGCCAAGGAAATCGTCTGGATCATGTTGGCGCAGCGTGCCGCGCGCGGCCTTGCCTCGCTTTACGCCCAGGCGAACCAGTTCGACCTGAAGCAGGCGAAAGACTTCCAGGTGCAATGGACGCCACGCGGATGGATGCGCCCCGACCTCGATCTGCTCGGTTTCGAGCAGCAGCTCTATCTGCGCCAACCTGGCTACGGCACCAGCTACATCACCGGCAAATGCCTGCTGGAGGACCTGATCCGCGCCAGGTCGAAGCAGCTCGGAAAAGCGTTCTTGATGCGGCGCTTCTTCGACGAGGTCAACTCGGCCGGCATGATCCCGGTCTCCCTCATCCGCTGGCAGCTGACCGGGGAGAAAGGCGCGCCCGGTGATTCGGGTCGAGAGATGCCCGCCCGGCCCTCGCGGTAGGGAGCCGGGCAGGTTTTCGGCGGGGTCAAGCGGTCTCGCCCTTGGCGCGCGGCGGCGGCGGCGTCCTCTCCTGGAAGGCTTGAAGGTTCTTCGCGAAGGGGTCCACCGGAACTCTCTCCAGCAGCAGATCGATGGCGGTCAACGCTCCCTTGATGGCCTGCCGGTCGAGTCCGAGCCTCAAAAGCCCTGGGGTCTGTTGACGGACGGCGGCCGCGAACCAGGTGCCGCAGAACCAGAGGGCCGGCGAGAAGAGCGTCACGCAGATCCGGTCGTCGCAATTGGCACGGACCACTTGAACGTGGGTGAGGCGGTTGCCGAAAATCCCCAACCCCTCGCCCTGCTTCGAGTGGCTGGCGAACACGGTGTAGCAGCCGGGCGGAACCTTGATCTCGGCGTGTCCGCACTTGGTCTCGATGTCGCGGAACTTCCGCCCGCACCATTCCAGGACGTTCCCCTCGCAATCGACGATGTGGACGTACCACTTCTCGCCCGGTTGCTCTTTGATGATGTGGCAAGGATCACCAATTTCTGTGATCCAAACGCAGAGCGTCGCTGTGCACACGGTCTCACTCCTTTTCTGTTTGGCACGGGAGAATGTCTCCCTTCCAGAAAAGGAATTCGCTGAAGGATGTCGCGATCTGACATCGCACGGCTCTCTTGTGACACAGACGGCTCCGACACGCGGGTGTATGATCCAATCCGAAGATCTGCGATCGCGCCGACGCACGCTCCGCAGGAGGAACGAACCATGTTTCGAAAGCTGGGAGTCTTTTGTGGCACACCGATCGGACTGCTCCTCAGCTTGACGGCTTGTTCGGCCCTCTCGCCAACCCGACCGGCGCTCTCCGCCGATCCATTCGAAACCGCAAATCGGATGCTTCGCCACCGCGTGGCCGCGATCGAGCTTTCCGACGGATCGACCGTGGCCCAAGGGAAGGCGGTCCGGATGACCGCGCGAGAGACGTCCTGGATCGCCGAAGGAGCCGAGCGAACGGTCGATACTCAGGACATCGTGCGTATCCGGGTGCTCCCCGAGCGCAAGCCGTTGCGGCGCCTTGTTCAGGGGCTTGCCGTAGGGGCCACTGTAGGCGCCCTCGGCGTCCTCACGAGCTCGGGTGGAAACGAAGGTGGAAGCGGAGGGACTGACTCCGCCCTGGAGGCAGCGTTCGTATCCGGAGCGATCCTGGTCGGCGGTACTGTCGGGCTGATCTACGGCTTGGCACGCCCGCTCCCCGGCGAAGTCGTTTTCGAGGCCACCGCGTCATCGGCAACCATCCGGAAGCCGTGAGCCCATCAAGTTAGGGAAGGTGACCTCTTCGAGATCGATTCTATTCGCCAATCCCGGTTGTCGGTTTTCGGAGTTGGCTCCGCACCCACTCCTTCCGGGCCTGCCACGCCTCTTCCACCGACCGGTATTTCCGAACGCCGGGTACGTGTTTCATCGGGTGAAGCCAATAAGCGAACTGGCTGAGCGAACAGGCGAGCCGGAGGTTGTCCGGATCGAGCGGAGTCCGGGCTCTAGCCCCCGGCATGTCGGCCACCGAACGAAATTTGCGGACCGGCATTTAGTCGTCCTCCAGCTTGAACTCTTCTTTGATTCGATCCACGTTCTCGGCCCGGCGGGTCTCCGACATGGCTCGAACTATAGACGATCACCGACGGCTACCTTCGCGGCCGGTTCCGGATCTCCGGTTTCCCAGACCCACTGTTCCGGATCGCCGACCCACTTCACAGGCTCCCGGCACCAATTCGCAGCCTCTCGGCACCGCCGTGCAGCTTCCCGGCACCGCTGTACAGCCTCCCGGCACCGCTTCGCAGCTTCCCGGCACCCCTGAACCGTGTCTCAGAACCGGTGCGCCGGTTCTCCGCACCGCTGCGCCGGTTCTCCGAAGTAGGCCACAGAAGCCCGTCACCGGTGGTTGAGGCCCGGGCACCACTCTCCGGAACCTGGGCACCGGTGTCTGGATCTCGCGCACCGGTGTCCGGACTCTGGCCACCGGTGTTCTGAGCCCGCGCACCGGTGTCCGGGGCTCGCCCACCACTTTCGGCATTTCGCGCAGCGGTGCCCGGGCTTCGCCCACCTCTTCCGGCATCCTGCACGCCAGGTCCCGGACTCTGCGCACCAGTCCCGCGTCCCCATCCACCGCCTCCGCGATCCTGTCCAGCGCTCTCCGCACGAGGCGAAGCGGTTCCGGGCAGCGGAGAGCCACTCGCGAAACCTCGTCCAGAGGTTCCCGGCCGGCCCCCAACGACTCCGTGCTGGCTGGGAGCGATTCCCCTGTCGCCTTTTTTCCGCGCTTTCCGATTTCCCCAGTGTGACGAACGTGCCGCTGACCTCTCGCGGATGCGGCGGGTTGAATCCGCCGGCTACGCCGAGACCTGGAATGTGTATCCAGCGGGTTGGCCCCAAGCCATCCACCACGACAAGAGAAAAGGAAATCCCGATGAAAACGCGCAATGAAGTAGGCCAGGCCCACACGGCCGCTAATCTCTCGAAGCGGTCACGCCAGAGTTCCCTGCTCTTCAACGGAACCCAGACGGAATCGACTCTCCCGATGCTCTCGGAATTCCTCGAACCGAAACTCCCGCCTTTAGAGGCGAGTAAAAGGAAGACCCTGATGAATACGCGCAGTGACGTGAGTCAAAAGAACAATTCCGTCGCCAATCCATCGAAGTGGTCTCGCCTGGACAGCCTGCTGTTCCAGGGCACCAAGCTCGGAACGACGCTGGCGCTCGCGGCGTTCCTGGAACCGAAAATCCCGCCTTTCAAGGGCGAGTGAGACAAGGAGACCGTAGTGAAAGACCGCAAAGAAAGAATTCAGGTGAGCCAGGACAACGTCCGTGCGTTGAAGCGGGCACGCCTCGATGCCCTGCTGTTCAAGGGAGCCCCGACGGGGTCGACGACGCTGACTTCGGCAACCGAGAACCCGAAGTTGCCGATTGGATTGGGAGAGTAGATCGCGATGAGACAGCGCAAAGGAAAGAGTCAACCGGACAAAGGTTCTGCCGATCCATCGAAACGGATGCGCCAGCTTGATTCGCTCTTCAGTGAGGCGATATCGGGGACGACCGTCAAGTCTTCGGCGCTTTACGAGCCGAAGCTGCCACCCTGGGTCGGAGAGTAAGGCGCCGCTCTTGCCCATCAAACGGCCGGGCGCGTACGGAAAGTACGTCCCGGCAGTCTGTAAATCAACCACGACTTGAACCAGGAGTACGTGAATGAACCTACGCAATGAAAAGGGCCGGCACGAGCAGGCCGATCCGTCCCGGCGCGCCCGCCTCGACGATCTGTTGTTCAACGGGGCGAAGCTGGCGACGACCGTCCAACCGGCGACGGTAATCCCAGGGACGAAATATCCGCGCGACGCCGGGGAGTAGTGGAGAACTCGACGAAACCCAAGGCCAACTCGTGATCGACCCAAAACCGAAAGAAAGGAGACTGTGATGGAGACGCGCAGTGAGAAAGCTCCGTTAACAACGAATGCCGTCACCCCCGCGAAGCGGGCACGCCTCGACGCACTGCTGTTCAACGATGCGGCGCCGACCAAGGGGTTCGTCGGCCCGAAGCTCCCGCCCATGCAGGGGGAGTAAGGCTCACTCCGATGCAAGTCCCTTCGATCAACATCGCCTCCTCTGACGTCCTCGACGTCCTTTCAGAACCTCTGAAGGCCGCCGAGAACACCACCATCGTGAGGTCGCTCTCCGAGGTGCGACAGGCGCTGGACGTTCATGCAGCGAGACCGCCGGCAGCGGCGGTCACCGTCGATTTTCTCGGGCATTCGACGAGGGATCACAAGCTGCTGCGGATGGGAGGGACCGTCATCGATGCGCTCGACCCTCGCGTGCGAAGGTTCTTCGAGGAAATCGAGCGCAGCCGGGTGCTCCAGGCGCTGAACGCGGTCTCGCTCCGGCTTCTCGGTTGCGAGACCGGCGTCTCGCCGAGCGGCCTGCGCACCCTGCGCATGCTGGCCGAGATTCTGGGCCTTCCCGTGCTCGGCTCACGCAAGCGCCTTTCGAAGACGCACCACACCGCCACCGGCTTCAATCCCCTGTTCGGCTCCGTGCTGGTCGTGGCGGAGCCCGGTAGACGAGCCCGCCTCGATACGTTGCTGGGCAACGGGACCTCGTCCGGAGATTGAGGAGATCGCCGAAGGAATGTGACGCTCCAGGGACAAATCCCTGGGGCGCCCCTCCCGCGCACCTCTGTCGCCTTTTCCCTACGCATTCCGATACCTCCAATGTGACGAACGCGCCGCCGTTCTCAAGGCGTGGCGAGCGAAAAAACCTGACACCTAAACAACGAAGGAGATCGTGATGGATACGCGCAACGAAAATAACCGACCGGGAACGGGCATCGCCCACACAGCGAAGCGAGCTCGCCTCGACGCCTTGCTGTTTGACGGAACGAAAATCGGAACGACACTGCGATCGCCCGCGGTGATCGTGGATCCCAAATACCCGATCGCAGTCGGAGAGTAAAGAGATTTGTCAGCAACCTGGTCCGGAAGGAATGAGCTTGAAAGGAAAACGACGATGAACCTCAAGCAACATCAAGTTCTACCTGTGGCGGCCTCTATGGCCTTGGACGAGGAGGGGTCGCGATGAGGTGGATCTTTCAAGGAACCGGCGGGTTCATCGGCAGGATCGAGGGCGAGACGCGCATCTCGTTCTGGCCCGACGAACCGGCGGATCACGGCTTCGATCCTTCGCGGCTGATCGCGGTCGATCTCGCGCGGACTCCGACCGCCGCAGCACAGGGGGAAATCGAGCTCGACGAGGTCGAGGTCGACGATTGCTTCAGCGGGCCGAATGGCGACGTCCGCGGGACGACGCTTGGGCCGCGCTGGCCGGAGATTCAGTTGACCGGAGCGGTTTATCTCGAGCAACGCTTCCGCGAGCGGCTGCCTCTCGACGTTCGACCGCCGCTTCCTCCGAAATTCATGGGCGGCCGGCCGTACGAGTACATGACCGCGCTGTATTGGCCGGGTTCCGACGACCCGCGCTCCGGCAGGCGCTACGCGGGGCATCACGCGCGAGTCCTGGAGGAGCGAGGCACGTTGGCGAGAGTCGCCGTGTATCCCCAAGGCTCGTCAGATCGCCCGACCGCCGAGCCGACCCAGATGTGGATCGACCTTTCCTCGGCGGACCAGACGGACGCCGGACCGGACAGCTTGACCCAAATCGGGCTCGGCCGGGGCCTCAGCGAAGGGGCGTTGTTCTTGGTATCGACGGGTCTGCCCCCCGAAATCACCCAAGGCGACACCATGAGCAGGGTCCCGAAACTGCCGAAAGTCCTTGAAGAATAGAGCGGCATCCCCGAGTAGGGCGCACGACGGTACGAACACAAACCCAACGCAACCGAGGAGAATGTGATGAATACGCGCAATCAGAAGAATCAGAGCCAGAACCGCCCCTCGAAGCGGGCTCGCCTCGAGAACCTGCTGTTCCACGGAGCGAAACTGGGGACGACCCTCTCGTCGATCGGCACCGACGAGGAGTTGCCGAAGCTTCCGCCCAGCGCCGGGGAATGAACGCTCTCGCCGAGCAGCAACCGGGGTCGGTCGGTGACCGACCCTTTTCTCGTCCCACTCCTTCGGGCGGGCGCCCGGGCGGGATTCCGCGTTAGACTGCTCGGGTTCCCCCGGGACCTTCCGGGGCACATTTTCCGACGGATTCCCGAATCTTGGATTCTTTCGACGCAAACACTTCCACGCCCCCGGTTTCGCGGGCGCTTCATCGCTTCGCCCTGATTCTTGCCGGTCTGGTCGTCCTGCTGATCGCCGCGGGCGCGCTGGTCAAGAGCAAGGAGGCGGGGCTGTCGGTTCCCGATTGGCCGCTTTCCTACGGCAGTTTGAACCCGCCGGGCTGGTGGCATCTCGACGCGATCCGGGCCGAGCACGGCCACCGGCTGTTCGCCGGGACGGTCGCGCTGCTCACCGTGGCGCTCGCGATCTGGCTTTCGCGTGCCGAGCGGCGGCCTGGCGTGCGACGGTTGGGCGGCTTCGCGGTCGCCGCGGTGTTCGCGCAGGCGCTGCTGGGCGGATTGACCGTCCTTCTTTACCTGCCGCCCGCGGTTTCGATCTCCCATGCGGCGTTGGCCGAGCTGTTCCTCTGCCTGGTCACAGGCATCGCGGTCGTCACCTCCCCCCGGTACTGGGGCGGCGCCGAATCTCCGGCCGAGCCGGTCGGGCCGTTGCGCCGGATGGCTTTTGCGACCACCGGGCTGATCTATGCGCAGATCCTGCTCGGCGCCATCGTGCGGCACAACGGCGCGGGGTTGGCGATTCCCGACTTCCCGCTCGCGTTCGGCCGGCTGGTGCCCGCGCAGTTCGATCTGAAGATCGGTCTGCACTACGCTCACCGGGTCGGCGCCTTGCTGGTGCTGATTCTTCTCTCGTGGACGGTGGTCCGGGTGTTCCGCCACCATGCGGACCTCGGTGCACTCACCCGTCCGGCCCTGGCGATGGCGCTTCTGGTGGTCGCTCAAGTTTCGCTTGGCGGCGCCGTGGTGCTCACCGGCCGGGTGGTTTGGGTGAACACCCTCCACGTGGCGACCGGCGCCTCGCTGCTGGCGAGCAGCCTGATTCTCTCGCTCCACGCCGCCCGGCTGGCGCGGGCGCCCGAACGGGCCGCCGCTCCGGCAGCCTCGGAGACACCGCGAGTTTCCCCGCGGCCGGACACCCTCGGCACCCGGCAGGTGACTCTGTGAAGGCGGAGGCCGTGGAGGTGGAAACCGTGGTCGCCGGGCGGCCGACGCGCGAGAGCCGCCTGTTCTCCGACCTTTCGACCCTCGCCAAGCCGCGGATCACGACGATGGTCGTGCTCACCGCCGGAATGGGCTTTCTGCTCGCCGAGCGGGGGCCGATCTCGTTCTGGCTGCTGGTCCATACCCTCATCGGCACCGGCCTGGTCTCGGCCGGGGCGTCGGCGCTCAACCAGGTCCTGGAGCGCGAGCGCGACGCCCGGATGCGGCGCACCGTGGACCGGCCCGTCCCGTCCGGGAGAATGCATCCGGACGCCGCCCTGCTCTGGGGCGTGACCCTCGGCATTGCCGGGCTCGGCTATCTCGCGATCCGGGTGAATCTGCTGACCGCGCTCCTCGGGGTCGCGGCGCTCGTGGGCTACGTCTTCATCTATACGCCGCTTAAACCCATCACCTCTCTCTCGACGATCATCGGCGCGGTCCCTGGCGCCATCCCGCCGATGATGGGCTGGGCGGCGGTGAGCGACAAAATCGACCTGCCGGCCTGGGTGCTGTTCGGGATCCTGTTCTTCTGGCAGATGCCGCACTTCCTGGCGATCGCCTGGCTCTGCCGCGACGACTATCGAGCCGGCGGCTTTCCGATGCTCACGGTGACCGATCCCTCGGGCACCCAAGCCGCCCGTCAGGCGGTCCTCTACGGCGCGGCGCTGGTGCCGGTCTCTCTCCTGCCCACCCCTTTGAAGCTGCTCGGTCCGGTCTATTTCTGGGCGGCCCTCGCGCTCGGCATCGTCTACCTGATGGCTAGCCTGCGCTTCGGCCGCGAGAAGAGCGACGCCTCGGCACGGCGGTTGATGTTCGCGTCGATCCTCTACCTGCCCGCGCTGCTCGGCGCGATGTTGATCGATCGCATCCTGTTCTGATCCGGTCCCGATCGGGCACAATGGGCGAACCGGTGGACGAAGAGCGGAACGACGGCCCCCCGAACGAAGGCGAGCCCCTCGAAGATTCGCTTCTCGACGGCTCGGGGCGCTGGCGCCGCCGGCTGCTCTGGGCCGTGCTGGTCGCGGCGCTCGCGGCGATCGCCTTCTCGGCGATCTCCAGCCGCCTGGCCCTCGGCCGCCCGGGTACGCCGCCGCCGATCCTCGGCCAGGTGCCCGAGTTCGAGCTGACCAACCGCAACGGCAAGAGAGTCGGGCCGTCCGATCTCGCCGGCTCGCCCTGGATCGCCGACTTCATCTTCACCCGCTGCGCCACGAGCTGTCCGCTGATCACCGAACGGATGATGAAGCTCGAACGCGAGCTGCCGCCCCGAATCGGCGCCCGACTGGTCTCGTTCTCAGTCGATCCGGAGTACGACACTCCGGAAGTCCTCGAAGCCTACGCCGAGAAATTCGCCGCCCCGGAGCACTGGTGGTTCCTCACCGGCGACCGACCGGCGATGTACGACCTGGTCCGCAACGGCTTCCACCTGGCGGTCGATCCCAACCCGCCCCCCTCCGTCGAAGGCGTCGTCGAGCCGATCATCCACAGCACCCGCTACGTCCTGGTCGACGCCCAAGGGGCGATCCGCGGGTACTACGACAGCCAGGATGAGGGGTCGATCAAGAAGTTGAAGAAGGATTTGGAGGCGCTGGGCTCATAGAGAAACCGGCGATCAAGGTCGCGACTACCCGGCGGTCCGTCCGCGCCGGATCACGAGGCCCGCGCAGGCGATCACGGCGGCCGGCAGCCAGATCCAGCGCAGCTCCGAGGACAGCGTCGAAATCCCTGCGGAGCTGAAGAAACGTCGCAGATTTAAAGTGGAAACCTCGATCACCCGCGCGGGAAAGAAGAATCGTTCGGCGCTCACCGGCCAGAAGTACGCGACGCCCTTCCCTCCGTTCGTGAGCATGTCGAGAAGGCCATGCGACGCACACGAGAGGCCGACAAACCAGGCGGCGGTGCCTCGGGAAGCCCGGAGGAAGCGAGCGGCGGCGGCCGCCGTGATCGCAAGAAGCACCGCGAAGAGAAGCGAGTGGCTGAAGCCACGGTGCCCGAATTCGCTGGCGTAAGGCACGCCCCAACGAAAACCGAGAACGTCCGCGTCGGGCAACACCGAAGCGATCACGCCCGCCACCAGAAGTCGGCCGCAGACACGATCTCCCCCCGCCACCGCGCCGAGCGCGAGCGGAACCGCCGGATGGGTGAGTACGGTGGGCATGATCTCGCCTAGAATATCGTCGTCGAAGATCTAAACATGCACCCTTAGCTCAATTGGATAGAGCATCAGACTTCGAATCTGAGGGTTGGGGGTTCGAGTCCCTCAGGGTGCACCAAGCCGCTATTTCGCCGCGACCCATCCCCCGATCAACCGCTCCGCCGCCGCTTCCCCCGCGGCGATCGAATCCGGCAATCCGTAGGCCCCCAGAGGTCCCCCCGCGAATTCGAGTCCGGGGTGCTGCGCAAGCTGCGCGGTGAGCCTTGCCGTGAGCGCCAAGTGCCCGACGGGGCGCTGGGGGATCGCCATCGGGTGGCGCCAGACCCGGCTCCAGAGGGGAGGTTGGCGCAATCCGAGGAGGGGCGCCAGGGTGCCGGCCGCGAGTTTCACGAGATCGGCGTCCCCGCCGCTCAGTGCATCCGGGTGGAGCGCTCCGCCTAAGAAGACCCGGGCGACGATCTGGCCTTTCGGCATGCGTTCGGGAAATTTGACGCTCACAAAGGTCGCCGCCACGACGGGGAGGCCCGCGGTGCGGGGGACGAAGAAGCCGTGGCCGTGGGGAGGGTGTTCGACGCTTTCGCGGGGCCAAGCGAGATTGACCGTCACGCACGAGGCGTAGGAGATCTTCCCCAGCCCCTCGGCGAGCGACGGATCGAGATTGGAGACCAGCGACGCCGCCGCGTGGGCCGGGATGGCGATCAAGACCGCATCGGCTGGGAGCGATGTCCCATCGGATAGCTTCAGAAGGAAGCCCTCGGGTTGGCGGATGAGCCCCGTCACCGACTGGCCGAGGCGTAGCGAGCCGGCCGGCAGCCGCTCGACCAGGGCATCGACCATCTGGCCCAATCCGCCGGAGAGCGTCGCGGTCGGTGGCGGGGCGCTTTTGCCTGGGCCGCCCGGCGAACCGGGAGGGCCGGGCCGGCGCCGCCAACCGCCGGAGAGCCGGCCCGGCTGCTGCTCCAGGCTCGCCAGGCGGGGAAAGGTGGCCGCAAGGCTCAGGTTCTCGACGTCGGCCATGGTGATCCCGCCGACCACCGGCTCGCTCAGGCGGCGGTAGAGCTCGTTGCCGAACCGCCGCCTCACGAACGACGCGACGCTCTCGTCGGCCGGCTCGCCCGCCGATCGCGATCCTTGCACCCGGGGTGAGATCCAGGGCTCGGCGAGCGCACGCAGCTTGCCGCGCCAGGAGAGCAGCGGCGAGGAGAGCAGCGGCTTCCAGGCCGTCGGGGCGAGCAGGGCAAAACCCGCCGGCAAAGGGAGCAGACGCCCGTGATCCAGAATGTCGATATGTCCGGATTCCGGGTAGACCACCCGATCGGAGAGTCCCAGACGCTCACATAGGGCGAGGCCGGCGGGCTTGTGGGTCACCAGGGTGTCCGGACCACGCTCCAGGAGCACGCCTTCGCAGGTCTCGGTTGCGAGGACTCCCCCGGCCCGCTCGGACGCTTCCAGGATCGTGATCTCGACGGACAAGCCGCGCTCCGCCGCCCGGCGGCGCAAATGATCAGCCGCGGCCAGGCCGCCGATTCCGGCGCCCACGATCGCCACCCGGGGGGGCATGGTCAGGAGGCCGAGGCCTTGCGGGCGAGGCCGGGCGAGGCGTCCGCCGATCGACCGATCGCGGCTTCAAGCCAGGTCGAATTCTCGGCGGCGATCTCGATCAGCGCCTCGACGAAACGGTCGTCGGCGTTGACCGCCGGCACCACCTGAAGCGTCTCGCCGCCGTTCTGATGCCAGGTCTCCGCCCCGCGGATGCTCAATTCTTCGAGCGTCTCCAGGCAGTCGGTCACGAACGACGGGATGATCACCGCCCAGCGCACGCCCTTCTTGGCCTCTTCGGCCAGCACCTGGTCTGTGGCCGGCGTCAGCCAGGGGGTACGCCCGAGGCGCGACTGGAAACAGACGGTGACGCGCTCCTCCGGGATGCCGAGCACCTGGGTCAACGCGCGTGCCGTGGCGAAGCACTGGGCGCGATAGCAGAAGCGGTTCGCCGGCCCCATCGCGGCGCAGCAGTCGGGCTTCGCCAGACAGTGGCCGCCGGTGGGATCGCTTTTGCGGATCTGCCGCTCCGGCAGGCCGTGGAAGCTCATGAAGACCCGCTCCGGCATCGGATCGAGATACGGGCGCGCGACGGCCGCACGTGCCTCGATGTAGGCCGGGTGGTCATAGAAAGGCGGGACGATCTGGAGATAGGGCGTGTTCCAGCGCTTGCCCACGACCCGCAGAATCTCCTCGATCGAGGAGCCGGTCGCGGCGGAGCTGTACTCCGGATAGAGCAGGAAAACCACGAGGCGGGTCACCCCGGAACGTTCGAGGCGGTCGACCGCGCTCTCGATCGACGGGTTGCCGTAGCGCATCGCCAGCTCGACCTGCACGGCCTCCCCCAGGCGGGCCTGAACCTTCACGGCCAGCTCGCGGCCGATCACCAGCAGGGGCGAGCCTTCAGGTCCCCAGACCTTGGCGTACGCCTCCGCCGATTTCTTCGGACGGGTCGGCAGGATGAGCAGCTCAAGGACGAGAAACCGCGCCAGCGCCGAGGTGTCGAGCACCCGGGGGTCGGAGAGAAACTGCCGGAGATACCGGCGCACCTCCGGCGAACGCGGAGCGTCCGGAGTTTCGAGGTTGACGATCAGCAGGCCGACGCGTTCTTCCGTAGAGGTAGGCATGAGCCGGCGTATCGTATACGGAACCTGAGACCCTCGTGGAGGCAAGGCGGCTATCATCGAGCGTGTCAGACTTTCAGGCGATGCCAAAGCCCTTTCACGAAACGCTCACCCCGGAGAAGGCATTGATCTTCCGGGCCATGCATCGGGCGAACGTCCCCTGGACCCTCGCCCATGGCCTTCATTGTAGCCAGTCGTCGGTTCTGGACCCGAACTTCGTCAGCATCGGCAACGAAGAGCTCATCGCCAGGCGCGACACCCGCGAGGTTCCGATTCCCCCGGGCGGCAGGCTCTCTCAATACATCCCCTTCTATTTCACGCCCTATTCTCCCATGCTCTACAACATCAAGACCGGCTACGGCGACATTCGGCAGCGATCCAACGAAGAGATCGTCATCCTGGTGTCCTCTCTCTTGGCTCTCGAAGACCACGGAGTAAGGTACGTCTTCACCGATCGCCATGCCTACCTCGCCACAGCCTCCTTCTTCAACGACAGGATGACCTCTCTCCGGCAAGTGGACTTCGAGCTGCTTCAGCGGCGCGACTTCAAACGAGAGGAGAAGAGCGACCCGGGGAAAATGGAGCGATACCAGGCAGAGGCGCTGGCATTCGGTCAAATTCCGGTCTCCGCCTTGCTTGGACTGGCCTGCTACACTGAGACGGTCCGGTAGGAAGTGGAGGCTGAGATCGCTCGCGCGGGTGCGGGATTGAAGGCCGTCACCCGGCCCGACTGGTACTTCCAATGATTCGCTACGTCCAAGGCAACCTGCTCGAAGCCGATGTCCAGGCTCTCGTGAACACGGTCAATACCGTGGGCATCATGGGCAAGGGCATCGCTCTCATGTTCAAAGAGGCTTTCCCCGAGAACTTCCGGCTATACGCCGCCGCCTGCAAGCGCGGCGAGGTCGAGATTGGGCGGATGTTCTTGACCGAAAGACCCGGCCTGGTCGGGCCACGTTGGATCATCAACTTCCCCACCAAAAAACACTGGCGGGATCGGACCCAGATCGAGTGGATACGCTCTGGCCTCGACAACCTGAAGAAGGTTCTCCAAGAGAAGGGCATACAGACCGTCGCCTTGCCGCCCCTCGGCTGCGGCAACGGGGGGCTCGAATGGTCGACCGTTCGACCTCTGATCGAACAGGCGCTCACCGACCTCCCTTCCGTCGAAGCCCTGGTCTACCAGCCGACCGCGCGCTACCAGAACGTGGCCAAACCGGTGGGGGTGGAGACTCTTACGCCGGCCCGCGCCTTGATCGCCGAGCTGATTCGGCGTTACTGGATTCTGGGGATCGAGTGCTCGCTGCTGGAAATTCAGAAGCTCGCCTGGTTCCTTGAGCGAGAGATCGTGCGCCAGGGCCTCGACAACCCCCTCGGGCTCGATTTCGTACCGCACAGATATGGGCCTTACGCCGACCAATTGCGCCACTTGTTGAACGGCCTCGACGGGAGCTACCTGCGCTCGGAGGTCCGCATTCCAGATGCGAAGCCGACCGACGTGATCGCCTTCAACGACGCCAAACGAGATCGAGTGGCTCTCTATCTCAAGTCCGAGGCGCGCATCTACCTGGACGCCCTCGAAAGGACAAGCGCCCAGATCGATGGCTTCGAGTCTCCCCTGGGCATGGAGTTGCTCGCCACGGTGGATTGGCTGCTCAGCAGGGAGGGCCGTAGGCCCGAGCTGGACGACATCAAGGCAGGGCTCGCCGCCTGGTCCGGCGGCCAGGGAGCCGGCGAGCGTAAGCTCCGAATCTTCGATGAGCGCCTGATCGGGTTGGCCCTCCAGAGGTTGTCGCCAGCGACCCCGCCAGCCTGAAGCGGGATCTCCAAATGCCTTGACCCGTCGAAACGGGCCACGGTAGACTCCGCCCGCTTTACAACATCGAGCCAGAGCCGGTTGTCGTTGGAGAGAAGCCTTGAGGAAGGTCTGCAAGCGCTCACGCGTGCAGCTGATCGATCGGGAGCGGGGCTAGCGCGTGGCGCAGATTTTCAAGCGCTGGACTAACGATTTGCCGCTGCGGATTGCCGCAGCCAGCTTGGTCGCGGGCGGCCTGGTGGTCGCGGGCGTCTGGTACTACTTTTCCCCTCAATACACCGACGTCGGCTACCAGCCGGAGCAGCCGGTTCCCTACAGCCACAAACTGCACGCGGGCGACATGGGCATCAACTGCCTCTACTGCCACGCCACGGTCGATCGCGCGCCGGTCGCCGTCGTGCCGCCGACCCAGATCTGCATGAACTGCCACCGGACGGTCAAGCGCGATTCGCCGCTGCTCGCCGCGATCCGCGACAGTTCTTCGACCGGCCGGCCGATGCGCTGGGTGCGGGTGCACAACCTGCCCGGCTTCGCGTATTTCGACCATCGGCCGCACATTCGCGCGGGGGTCGGCTGCGCCTCCTGCCATGGGCGGATCGACAAGATGGAAGTCGTGGCGCAGTCGCAGCCCCTCTCGATGAGCTGGTGCCTCGATTGCCACCGCAATCCCGCTCCTTACCTGCGGCCGGCGCACGAGGTCACCAACATGGATTGGTCCCCGGGCAAGGATCAAGCCCAAGCCGCCGCCCACATCATCAAAGAGAAGCGGCTGGCGCCGCCCCTCGACTGCACGGGGTGCCACCGATGATCGAGCCCACCGAAGAATTGTCCGTCGGCGAACCGTCGGTCCCGGCCGCCGGATCCTGCGGCCCGGGATGCGGCTGCGGAGCCGCCGCGGAACCGCCGGGTTCTCGCCGGGAGCACTGGCGCAGCCTCGAAGCCCTGGCCGGGACGACCGAAGCCCGGGAGTTCATGGAGCGCGAGTTCCCGGTCGGCGCCTCGGAGCTGCCGGAGGGGATCGACCGCCGGACGCTGGTGCAGCTCCTGGGCGCTTCGTTGGCGCTCGCCGGAGCCGCCGGCTGCCGCCGGCCGGTCGAAAACATCGTCCCGTTCGTGACGCCTCCCGAAGAGACGGTCCCGGGCATTCCGAAGCACTACGCGACGACGATGCCGTTCGGCACCGACGGCTACGGCCTGCTGGTCGAGAGCCACGAGGGCCGGCCGACCAAGATCGAGGGGAACGAGCTGCACCCGGCGACCTTGGGCGGCGCGAGCGCCCAGATGCAGGCGTCGATCCTGGGACTCTACGACCCGGACCGCTCGCAGCACGTGCTCTCCGGGAAAGAGAAAGAAAAAGAAAAGAAGACCTGGGCCGATTTCGTCGCCGCCTGGAAGACGCTGGAGACCGACCACCTGGCGGACGGCGGCGCCGGCTTGGCCGTCCTCTCGCCGCCCTCGTCCTCCCCCACCCTGTTTCGGTTGGCCGGGGCGTTCCGGACGCGGTTTCCGCAGGCGCGCTGGGTCGCCTGGGAGCCGGTGAGCGACGAAAGCGCGTTCGCCGGTGCGACGTTGATCGCCGGCCGGCCGCTCAAGACCTCCTACGACCTCGGCGCGGCGAAAGTGATCGTCAGCCTGGACGCCGACCTTTTCCTCGACGAGAGCGGCGCGGTGGCCAACGCCCGCGGGTTTGCCGCAGGGCGCCGGCTCGCCACGGAAAAAGAGACGATGAACCGGTTGTGGGTGGTCGAAAGCGCCCACTCCACGACCGGCGGCATGGCGGATCACCGCCTGGCGCTGCCCAGCGGCCGGATCGGCTCGTTCGCGCTGGCTCTCGGGCAGGCGCTCGCGGCCTCCGGGGTAGCGTTTCCGGCGGCGGGCGACGCCGGTACAGACAATCCCTTGGTGCCCGCGGGCTGGATCGAGGCGTTGGCGAAAGATCTGGCGGCGAATCGCGGCGCCGGTCTGGTGGTCGCGGGGCGGCATCAGCCTCCCGCCGTGCATGCCCTGGCGTTGGCGATCAACGCCGCGTTGGGCAATGTCGGCACCACGGTGTTCCTGCGCGAGCCGGTCGATGTGCTGGCGTCAAATACCGCGGATCTCGCGGGGCTGGTCTCTGGCATGAACGGCGGCCAGGTCTCGACGCTTTTCGTCCTCGGCGGCAATCCCTGCTTCGACGCGCCCGCCGATCTCGGTTTCGAGAAGGCGCTCGCCAAGGTCAAGAACGTCGTCCATCTCGGCCTCGCCGAAGACGAGACCGCGGCGCATCCCGGCTGGCATCTTCCGGAAGCCCATTTCCTCGAAGGCTGGGGCGACTGCCGCGCCGCGGACGGCACGGCGAGCGTGGTCCAGCCGTTGATCGAGCCGCTGTTCGGCGGCAAGTCCGCGATTGAGGTCGTCGGACTGTTGGCGACGGGCGGGGACATACCCGGGCACGATCTGCTGGTGGAGACCTGGAAGACCCTGCTGCCGGCAACGGCCGGGGCTTCGGATCCCGATGCGGCGTTCGACAACGCGTTCAACAAGGTGCTCCACGACGGCCTGCTCGCGGGAAGCGCGACCCCGCCGGCCGCTCTGGCCGCCGCGGCGCTTCCGGCCGAAGCGGCAGCCACCCTTTCTGCCCCGGCAGCCGGCGGGTTGGAGATTTCGTTCCGGCCGTCGCCCGCGGTGCATGACGGGCGCTTCGCGAACGTCGGCTGGCTCCAGGAGCTGCCCGACGCGGTGACCAAGATCACCTGGGGCAATGCCGCGCTGCTGGCGCCGAAGACCGCCGAGCGACTTAAAGTAGGCAACGAGGACGGCGCCAAGCTGAAGCTCGGCGGAGCCACCGTCGAGCTGCCGGTGTGGATCGTGCCCGGCCAGGCGGAAGAGACCGTCATCGTCCATCTCGGCTACGGCCGACGGATCTCCGGCCGGATCGGCACGGGGGTCGGCGCGAACGTCTATCCCCTGCGCACCCGCGCGGCGCTCGGATTCGCCTCGGGTGCCACGCTCGAAGCCTCGGGCACGGACTTTCAGATCGCCCAGACGCAGGATCACGGCACCATGGAAGGGCGGCCGATCGTCCGCGAAGCGACGCTCGAAGAGTGGCGCCGCGAGCCGGGTTTCGCCCCCGAAATGGTCGAGACCCCGAAAGTCGATCCGCTCTGGCAGCAGCACAAGTACGACACCGGCCCGCAGTGGGGCATGGCGATCGACTTGAACGCCTGCACCGGGTGCAACGCCTGCGTCATCGCCTGCCAGAGCGAGAACAACGTGCCGATCGTCGGCCACGAGCAGGTGCGCCGCGGCCGCGAGATGCACTGGCTGCGCATGGACCGCTACTTCTCGGGTCCGCCCGAGCGGCCGGAGATGGTGTTCCAGCCCATGCCCTGCCAGCAGTGCGAGAACGCCCCCTGCGAGCAGGTCTGCCCGGTCGCGGCGACCGTCCATACGGCGGACGGGCTGAACGCGATGGTCTACAACCGCTGCATCGGCACGCGCTACTGCTCGAACAACTGCCCTTACAAAGTGCGGCGGTTCAATTTCTTCAACTACACCAAGGACACGCCGGAGCTGCTCAAGATGGCGGCCAACCCGGACGTCACCGTGCGCTCGCGCGGCGTGATGGAGAAGTGCACCTACTGCGTGCAGCGCATCCAGGCCGCGAAGATCGACGCCAAGATGGCCGAGCGCCCGCTCAAGGACGGCGACATCCGCACCGCCTGCCAGCAGACCTGCCCGACGCAGGCGATCGTCTTCGGCGACATCCGCGATCCCAAGGCCCAGGTCGTCGAGCGCAAGAACAACAGCCGCAACTACGTGCTGCTCGCCGAGCTCGGCAACCGGCCGCGCACCAGCTATCTGGCGCGGATCCGGAACCCTCACCCCGACTTGGTCCACGAGCGGGAAAAGGCCTGATCGCCGTGCGCCGCTCCGATTTCGCCTTGGCGGCCGTCCTCCTCGCCCTTTCCGGGTGCGCCCGCGGCTGCACCTCGAGCCGGCCGCCGGTCCACATCAACCCCAACATGTTCGTGGAGCCCCGCTACGAGCCGCAGGCCGCGAGCGCCTTCTTCTACAACGGCGCCGAGATGCGGCCTCCCGTGCCGGGCACGGTCGCCCGCGGCGAGCTGCGCGACATGCAGAGCCTGGGCCCCTACTGGACGGGCAAGGACGCGGGCGGAGCGTTCGTTACCGCGATTCCGATGGCGGTCGACGCCGCCGTGCGCGAGCGCGGAGCGGAGCGCTTCGACATCTACTGCGCCGCCTGCCACGACAAGGGAGGCGACGGCAAGGGCATCCTCTTCGAGCGCGGCAAGGTGCCGACCCCGTCGTTTCACGACGACCGGCTGCGGACGATGCCCGACGGCCAGATCTTCGACACCGTCACCAACGGCTTCGGCCTGATGCCGTCGTACCGCTATCCGATTCCCGTGGCCGACCGCTGGGCGATCATCGTCCACCTCCGCGAGCTCCAGGCGCACCGCCTCGAGCGCTCGGGCGGCACCATGCCGGCTCAAGTCCAGCCTGCAGCGCCCGCCTCGGCGCCCGCCCAAACGGCCGCGCCCGAGCAAGCGTCCGCCCAACCGGCGGCGCCCGGACAGAGCGCGCCCCAGCCGGCGAATCCCCCGCAGGTGAAGCCATGATGAAGAAGGGACTCGCCGCCGGCCTCCTCGCGCTGATCGGCCTGGCGGTGATCGTCGGCCTCTCGAGCTTCCTGATGCGGCGGGAGTACAAGGCGCCCTATCGCCCACAGGCGGGGCAGGTCTCCGAGACGCCGCGCGACCAGGGGCTCGCCGACCAGCGCGCCGAGCAGGAGAAGCGCGACAAGGAGAAGCCCTACCAGGAGGCCGAGTACCGCCAGTTCCCGAAGATCGGCAGCCGGGTGGCGGTCTGGATCGCGGCGCAGCTCCACCTGCTGTTCGCCGCGTTCGTCCTCGCGGTCCCGCTCTTCGCCCTGATCATCGAGTTCATCGGCTACCGCACCAAGGACCCGCGCTACGACCGCCTGGCCCACGAATTCACCAAGCTCCTGTCGGTGTCGTTCTCGCTCACCGCCACGTTCGGCGCGATGCTGACCTTCGGGCTGGTGATCCTCTATCCGAAGTTCACCGCCTACATGGTGAGCGTCTTCTCGCCCACCTTCCTGTTCTACGTCCTGCTGTTCTTCGCCGAGGCGTTCTTCCTCTACACCTACTACTACGGCTGGGGGAAGTTCTCGCCCCGCGTCCACCTGCTCCTGGGCCTCGGCCTCAACCTCGTCGGCACGTCGATCATGCTGATCGCGAACGCCTGGCTGACCTTCATGACCTCGCCCAAGGGCGTCTCCGACAAGGGCGCGGTGATCAGCACCTGGGACGCCGTGCACAACTACACCTGGATGCCGATCAACGTCCACCGCATCATCGCCAACGTCGCCTTCGGGGGCTCGGTGGCGGCGGCTTACGCCGCCTTCAAGTTCCTGGGCGCGAAGACCGACGAGGAGCGCGCGCACTACGACTGGATGGGCTACATCGGCAACTTCGTGGCGATCTCCGCCTTCCTGCCGTTGCCGTTCGCCGGCTACTGGCTGGCCAAGGAGATCTACGCCTACTCCCAGACGCTGGGGCTGACCATGATGGGCGGCGCGTTCTCCTGGCTGTTCATCATCCAGGCGGTGCTGATCGGCAACCTGTTTCTCGCCGCCAACTACTATCTCTGGCTCGGGATGGGCCGGTTCAGCGGCGCGGAGAGCTTCCAGAAGTACATCAAGTACCTCCTGATCCTCGTGACCCTGTGCTTCGCGGTGTGGGCGACGCCGCGCTCGATCATCGCGACGGTCTCGGAAGTCCGCGAGATGGGCGGCTCCGCCCACCCCGCCCTGCAGTTCCTGGGCGTGATGTCGGCCAAGAACACGGCGGTCAACATCCTGATCCTCACCACCTTCCTGAGCTTCCTGCTCTACCGCCGCTGCGGCAAGGTGGCCACCGTCAAGTGGGCGAAAGCGGGCAACCGGGCGCAGCTCGCGATCTTCCTGGTCGCGGCGTCGATCGTCCTCTTCCTCGGCGTCTACGGCTACTTCGTCGAGGCCACGGTGCGCATCGGCTTCTCGATCCCGCAGGTGCTGTCGGTGCTGTTCGCCATGGCGTCGGTGACCGCGATCGACGTCTTCCTGTTCCGCAACGCGAAGAAGACGGGCGAGGCGCGCTGGGGCCAGATCACGCCGGCCTCGCAGTACGTGCTGATCTTCATCGCCGTCACCTTCACCTGGCTGATGGGCCTGATGGGCTACGTGCGCTCCGGGCTGCGCCAGCACTGGCACGTCTACGGCGTGATCCGCGACACCTCGGTCGACGCGTTCACCCCGACGCTCGGGTTCGCCACCAAGATTGTTTCGGTCACCGTGCTGTGCTTCTTCCTCCTGATCAGCTTCGTCTTCTGGCTGGCCTCGCTGACCGGCAAGAAGGACTGGCAGCCGCGGGCGCAGGCCGGTCTGGCCGAGCCCGAGGACGCCGGAGCCGGCGCATGAAAGTACCGGTCAGCCTCCGCATCGCCGCGCTGGCGGTCGCCACGACCTCCTTCTACACCTACGTCGGCCAGCTGGTGCCGCAGAAGGAAGTGCGTCCGCCGGCGGAGGTCGCGATCAGCAAGGACATGAAGCCCGAGGAGATGGCGAAGGTCGGCCGGGAGATCATGGAGGGCAAGGGGCTCTGCTTCACCTGCCACACGGTCGGCAAGTCGGGAGCCCTGCGCTTCCCCGATCTCCAGGGCATCGGCGCGCGCGCCGGCAGCCGGCGGCCCGGCCTGACCGACGTCCAATACCTGGCGCAGTCGATCTACGAGCCCAGCGCCTTCATCGTGCCCGGCTTCAACCCCGGCATGCCGGTGATCAACAAGCCGCCGATCGGGCTGACCGACGACGAGATCCTCGCGGTGATCGCCTATCTCCAGACCCTCGGCGGCAAGACCACCGTGACCATGCAGACGAAGCTGCCGTATCAGGCGGGAGGGGGAGGAGGCCAGCCGGCGGACGCGAGCGTCGCGACCGGAGAGGTCGGAGGGACCGGAGGCACCGGCTCGTTGAGCGGAGCGGCCGGCGCGGCGGCGCCCGTTCCCCAGGTGAGCCCGGCGAAGAGCCCCGAGACCGGCGCCCCGCCCCAGGCCTCCAAGCCACCGGGGAAGCCACCGGGGTCCGATCGATGAGCGCCGGTTGCGATGGAGCGCCGAGGGAGATGATGCGATGAGCCTGCCGATCGTCTGGTGGGTGGTCCTGCCGCTCGTCGTGGTGCAGCTCGCGCTCTGGAAGCGACGCGCCGGAACCTTCCTCTGGACCCTCGCGACCTGGTTCTCGATCCTGGTGTTCCTGCGCTTCGGGTTCACGGTCCCGGTGCCCCGGTCGGTGACCACGCTCTACCTGGGCATCGCGACCTTGGCGACCATCGCGTACGTCACCTCGAGCCGGGAGCGGCTGGCCGGCTTCACCGGCCCCCTGGTGCGCCTCTGCGTCGAGCCGAAGCGGCGGCCGCTGCTCTACGCCGTGGTGTTCCTGCTGCCCGCGCTCGCAGCGTTCGGGGTCTGGCGGCGCATGAACGTCAAGCTCGAGGCGCCGGCGTTCCCGCGCACCATCCATCCCGCGCCGCCGGACGCGATCACGGTGCACGACACGCAGTTCAACCTGGTGACGCTCGAGAACCCCTACCGGGCGCTCGAGAAGACCAACCCCGCGGAATTCGCCAGCCACTTGGCCGACGGCAAGCGGGTGTTCTACCAGAACTGCGTCTACTGCCACGGCGACGCGCTGCGCGGCGACGGCATGTTCGCCCACGGCCTGAACCCGATCCCCACGAACTTCGCGGACGGCGGCGCGATCGCGCTGCTCCAGGAGTCGTTCCTGTTCTGGCGCATCAGCAAAGGCGGTCCCGGCCTGCCCGAGGAGGGCGGCCCCTGGGACACGGCGATGCCGGCCTGGGAGAAGTTCCTCACCGAGGACGAGATGTGGGACGTGATCCTGTTCCTCTACGACTACTCGGGGCAGCGGCCGCGGGCGCGCGAGGTGCGGGAATGAGTCGCCGCCGGGCCTTCGTCCTCGCGACCGCCCTCGCGGCCCTCGCCGCCCCGGCGGCCCGGCCGGGCCGCGCGCAGAACGCGGCTCCTCCCGGCGGGGCGCTCTACCAGAAGCTCTGCTCCCAGTGCCACGGCGAGAAGGGCGACGGCTCGGGGGTCGGCGCGCCGCGCCTGATGCCGCGCCCGCGCGACTTCACCGCCGGCAAGTTCAAGGTCCGGCACACGCCGAGCGGCTCGCTGCCGACGGACGAGGACCTCGAGCACGTCATCCGGGTCGGCATGCCCTACACCTCGATGCCGGCCTGGAACCAGCTCTCCGACGCCCAGATCGCCGAGCTGGTCTCCGCGGTCAAGTCGTTCTCGCCGGACTTCGCGAGCCCCGAGAAGAAGCCGAAGCCGATCTCGATCCCGAAGGCTCCCGCGTTCTCCGAGGAATCGGCGAAGAAGGGCAAGGAGGTCTACGCCCGCATCGGCTGCCCGGCGTGCCACGGCGAGCTCGGGCGCGGCGACGGCACCTCGGCGCCGACGCTCAAGGACGACTGGAGCCACCCGATCCGTCCCGCCGACCTGACCAAGCGCTGGACCTTCCGCGGCGGCCCGAGCCGCGAGGACATCTACCGGACCTTCACGACCGGCATGAACGGCACCCCGATGCCCTCGTTCGCGGAGTCGTTGAGCGATCAGGAGCGCTGGCAGCTGGTCGACTACATCGCCTCCCTCGATCCCCGCGACGATCCGGGCTACTCCGAGCTGGTCCAGGTCGCGTGGACGGCCGACGAGATCGCGCTCGAGCGCGGCAAGGAGCTGTTCGCGTCCGCCCCCCCGGCGTACTTCCCGGTCATCGGCCAGATCACCGAGCCGGGCCGCGCCTTCCACCCTTCCGCGAACGGCGTCACCGTGCGGGCGGTCTACAACGCGCGCGACATCGCCTTCCTGGTCACCTGGCACGACATGCGAGCCGACGTCTCGGGCCACAACGCGCCCGATCTCGCGATCCCTCCCGACGAGGACCAGAAGGAAGGGGCCGAGGCCCCGGCGCCCGCGGGCGGCGAGGGGATCTTCGGCGAAGAGGAGGCTCCGGCCACGGCCGCAGCGCCCGCGGGAGGAGACGTCTGGGGCGAGGACAGCGCCGAGGCCCCGGGCGCGGCCGGCGCGGCGAGCACGCCCGACACCGAGTTCTCCGACGCCGTCGCGATCCAGCTGCCCGCTCAGCTTCCCACCGGCATCCGCAAGCCGTACTTCATCTTCGGCGACGGGCAGAACCCCGTCGACATCTGGTTCGTGGACCTGGCGAAGAAGGTCGCGCAACGCTACAACGGGGCCGGCAGCGCGAGCTTGAGCGTGGTCGAAGGCGAGGACGTGAGCGCGGTCGCGAGCTACGACCACGGCGAGTGGTCGGTGATCTTCAAGCGCGCGCTCCGGGCGACCGGCGGCGTGAGCTTCGTCGAGGACCAGTACGTTCCCATCGCCTTTTCGCTCTGGGACGGCGCCCAGCGGGAGCGCGGCAACAAGCGCGGATTGACGCGGTGGATGTATTTGTACACCATGCCGCGGGAGACTCCTTCGACCGTCTGGCCGATGCTGCGGGCCGCTCTCGCCGTGCTGGCCGTCGAGATTCTGTTGATCTGGTGGGTCCGGCGGCGGCGTAGCACCCCGAGCCAAGACAGAGAGGTTCAAGTTCATGTATAGCAAGATCTACGTCCCGGTCGACAACTCCGACTTCTCGAACCGGGCGATCACGAACAGCGTCGCGCTGGGCAAAGCGTTCGGCTCCGCCCTCGTGGGCAGCCACGTCTACGCCGCCCGCATGCACGACTACCGTTTCAAGCAGATGGAGTACACGCTGCCCGAGGAGTACCTGGACGAGGTCGAGCTCGAGCGGCAGCGCAAGATCCACGACAGCCTGATCACGCTCGGCCTCAAGCTGATCTCCGAGAGCTACCTCGACCAGATGCAGAACCTCTGCCGCGACCAGGGCCTCGCCTTCGAGCCGCGGATGATGGACGGCAAGCACCACACCGAGCTGGTGCGCGACATCGAGGACGTCGACTGCGACCTGGTGGTGATGGGCGCGCTCGGCATCGGCCGGGTCAAGGACAGCGAGATCGGCTCGGTCTGCGAACGGGTGACGCGGAGCGCCAAGCGGGACGTCTGGGTGGTGAAGCGCCTGTACAA
>DATMZU010000585.1:0-16280 GCA_035607435.1 Thermoanaerobaculia bacterium
CGCCCGGGTTTCCAAGGGCTCCGGCGACTATGTCGCTTGGCTCGAAGGCCCCGACGGCGAAATCCAAGTCGCCGTTGCCGCGACCTATCCGAACCCGCCGCTCGCGGCCAATGCCTTCATCGAAAAGCATGATCCGGCCGAAGTGTTTCTCGCGGTCGCTTCGCCGCGCCGCGCGCTGCCGGCGGCCCTCGTACGGGGCGCGAAAGCCAGGATCACGGACAACGGCCCGACTCGGCAGCGGCTTCGACAGGAGAACGCGGTCGCCCTCGCAGATTTCCCGGGCCATCTGCCGGAGATCGAAGCGCAGGTGACCGGATGTTCCGCCTCGTTCCGCACTTGGGCCGGCTCGGTGTTCGGCGATCCGACGTGCGGTCAGTCCGGGCTTGCGGTGATCGATACGGTATTTCCGACCGATTCCTATTGCACGAGCGGCTGCGACTATCAACTGGGCGCTTCCGACAAGGGAAGCTGTACGCCCGCTCTTCAGTCATGCGACATCGTGCGAGGCCAAGCGACGGTCGTCCGCCTGCGCACGACGACGAAAGGCACGCCGGTCCTTGACCACGACGGCCACCGCGCCCATTTCGGAGTCGCGAACTGCTCCGGTAACGGCCCCGTCCAGTTCAGCCGGAAGCGCAACGCAACGACCACCACGGTCGGCGTGGTCGTCAACGGCATGCTCCACTACCCGCAGGGCACTTCGATCATCCCGGCGCTCGCGAAAGACTTCGTGGCCTACGGCAGCTGGCAGGACGGCACGCCGCCGAGCGGCGCCACGTATCTCGCGAATCGGATGTGGGTCGATGACAACGATGGCACCGACGATCGGGTGATCGCCTGCGGCGACATCCAGACCCGCTACGACATGTCGGACATCTCGGCTCCGAGCTGCCACGGAGCGAACATCTCGCTCTGCACCGGCGGCAACTGCGACAGCCCCTGCTTCCACTGCGTCGGCGGCACCTGCAACTGAAGGATTTTCCCCGGCAAGATTGTAGGAAAGAGCGCCGGCCGCGAGGCCGGCGCTTTACCTTCTAGGGAGAGCGATCCTTGGGGAAAAGGCGGTCTCAAGGGCAGTTCGTGTTTTCGCCGCAGGCGTAGATCGGTCCCGTGCAGTGCGTCTCGCCGCCGCTGACTACGTGGCAGGACTCCGGCTCGCAGAGGGTGCAATAGTTGGCGACCACTCCGTTGGCGGGCCAGCCGGGGTAGAAATTCGGGCTTCCCGAGAAGCGGGTGTCGGGGACGAGATCGCCGTTGGTGTCTACGACCACCGAAGTGACCTTCTTCGTCGCCGCGCCGGCCGAGAGGCTCCAGGGCTTGGGCGCCGCGGGGAAGGTGAAGCTCCCGGTCATCTCCAGTTTGGGCGCATTCTTGCTCGGCTTGACCGGGATGAAGGTCAAGCGGGCATCGATGGCGAGGGGAGCGGAGAAGGTGCCGCCGCCCGCTTCGGTACGGGAGAGGGTCATTTTCGTCACCCGCTGCGGCCCCGCGAGCGAGACATAGAGGTGGAACGCGCCGCACGAGGTGCGAATCGGCTTGAGGCTGACCATCGACAGCGCGCGAACCTGGAGACGCGTGACGGCGGTGTGATCGGCGGCGAAGACGGCGTCATCCAGACGCTCGATTACCGTGTCGGCATTGTGGAGCTGGCCGTTGACTCCAAGGGGCAGGCCGCGGAAGGCGACGCGGCCGGTGAAGGCCGCCGAGCTCGGGCAGAAGAAGCCGGCCGGGATCGGATGCTGGGCGAAATCGTAGTGGGTCTTGCCGTTGGCGGTGGTGGTGAAGGTGTCGATGCCGCGCTTGATCACGGGATCGGCGGCCTGCGAAGGAATGGCCGTCAGAAATACCACTGCCAGGATTGCCACCGCGAGCGCCACCGAGAACTGTCCTCTGTTTTTCACGCAAGCCCCTCCCTTGTCTGGACAACGTTGGTTCCTGATCGCCAACCTAGCCCAGGCACCTTTCTCGCGCTTCTCTTAGATTGCGCTGGCCGCCCAGAGAGGTCTACTCGAAATACCCCACCACGTCGAACACGAAGTCGACCGCACCGCCGGTCAACGCGACGGCGACCTCGACCTTTCCGTCGATGCCGATTTCGACGATGCCGTTGTTCGATCGGGTCTGGCCCGAGCCGAAGTTGATCTGGCTCACGAGCGTAGGCGCGGCGCCGGCAGGATAGGCGCGGAGGAACCCCGACCCAGAGGGCGTGATCGCGGTGAGGTTCCACGCCACCGCCTTGGCGGTCGCCGGAATGGAGCAGACGCCCGCGATCGGCACCGTCTGGGTGGAGCCGTTCAACAGCGGCGAGCCGCTCCGGCTGTCGAACGCCCGGCAGGGCGGGACGGTGTAGTAGCCGAGGCCAAGGGCGGCGCGCGGAAAGCGCCACAGCTCGAAGCCCGAGACCGCGTTGGTGGCGGCGAAATAGAAGTCGCCGCCGACCGCGGTGAAGTCGTACGGGCTCGAAGGGAGCGGGCCGGGGGCGATATCGGCGATCCGGCGCGTCCCCTGCGGCGTGCCGTCGGTCACCCAAGGCTCGCGGCCGTTGACGCCGTCGTCGGCCGAGAAGAGCGCGAGGCTGCCGAAGCCGGTCAGATGCTGCGGCACGGAGGAGCGGGCGCCGGTCCAGACGTCGGAGAGCAGCGTGGCGGCCGGAGACTCGTCATTCGCGACCCAAAGCTCGCGGCCGTGGACGCCGTCGTCGGCGACGAAGACGATGCGCCGGCCGGCCCGGGTCAACTGGCGCGGCTGCGACGAGCCTGGGCCGGGAAGGATGTCGGCGAGCCGGGAGGTCGTGGAGGCGTCGCTGATCCAGATCTCCTCGCCCGCGACACCGTCGTCGGCGACGAAGGCGACCGATCCGGAGGGCGGGAACGCGACGATGGTGGCCTCGCTTTCCGAGGCGAACGAATCGAAGAGAGCGGTTTGCATCGACGAGTCCGGACCGGGCCGGACATCGGCAGCGATCCGAGTGCCCGCGGCCGTTCCGTCGGAAACCCACAGCTCGCGCCCGGTGGTTCCGTCGTCGGCGGTGAAGTAGACGACCGGACCCAAGCCCGAAGTGGGAGAAGCCGTCAGCTGGGTGGGAAACGACGACGCGATGCCCGGACGAATGTCGGCCACCCGACCGGCGGAGGCGCCGTCGGTCACCCATAGCTCGTTGTCCGTAACCGGATTGGAGGCGGTAAAGAACAGCCTGTCGCCGAGCGGCGTGAAAAAAGCCGGGAACGAGCTGCCGGTGCCGGAGACCAGATCGATCGCGAGGCCGGTGCCGGCGGGAGTTCCGTCGCTCTTCCATACCTCGGTGCCATGCGCCGTGTCGGAGGCGGAGAAATATGCCGACCCTGAGAATGGCGTGAGGAGGCTCGGCTGCGCGCCGACGGCCAGAGGCACCGTGCCCGCCGAGGTGCCGTTGGTCGCCCAGAGCGAGGGTTCGTTGGGCGTGCCGTTCCACGCACGGAATAAAACCTGATTGCCGAGAGCGACCATCCCGCCGGGGCTGGAGGTGTCGAAGCCGGGGTTCACGTCCGCCAGGAGAGCGGTCCCCAGCGGGGTCCCGTCGCTCGCCGCGGGCTCTCCATTCAGGGCACCGTCGTCGCCCGAGAAGATCAGGCGGTTGCCCGCGGCGGCGGCGGAGGGCAAATCGAGCAACCGGCCGAAGACGGGGAGCGTCACCCCGGAGCGCTGCTCGACCAGGCGCTTGACCCGCCCGGTCCCCGCCGCCGTGCCGTCGGAGACGAAGACCTGACGCCCCTCGGCGAACGGCCCGTCGAAAGCGCGGAAGAACCAGCGCCCGCCGGAGACGACGCGGGCGTCCAGCCCGCCGTTGAAGCCGCCCGGATCGGAGAGATTCATGCCCGGATTCAAGTCGGCCACCTGGGTCGTGCCCGCCGAAGTGCCGTCGGTGGCCCACAGCTCGTTGCCGGAGATCCCGTCGTCGGCAAAGAAAAGCAGCCGAGAGCCCACCGACGTGAGGCCGTGCGGGCTCAAAAAGAATTCGAGTCCCGAACCGCCGGGGCGGATGTCCGCGACCAACGTCGTCCCGGCTGGCGTGCCGTCGCTCTTCCACAGTTCGCGGCCGTGGACCCCGTCGTCGGCGTGGAAGTAGACGGCTCCGCCGAACAGGACCAGCTCGAACGGGTTCGCGAAATCCGGCCCGGGAAAGATGTCGGCAACCAGCGCCGTGCCCGCCTCCGTGCCGTCGGTGGACCAAAGCTCGCTACCATGCGCGGCGTCCCGGGCGCGAAAGAAGAGTTTCGTCCCCAGGCGGGCAAAATCGCGCGGAAACGATCCGTCCGTCGCGACGTAGATGTCCGCCACCCGGGTGGTCCCCGCCGCGGTGCCGTCGCTCGCCCAAAGCTCGGACCCTGCGGTGCCGTCGTTCGCGGCGAAAAAGAGGCGGGATCCGAGCACGCCGAAAAGCGCCGGTCCGGGCACGGGAACCGAACCGTCGAGCGCCGAGTCGGCTCCCGGGTAGATGTCGAGGACCAATCGTGTTCCCGCCGCGGTGCCATCGGTCGCCCACAACTCCATGCCGTGGACGCTGTCGAACGCGGCGAAGAACAGATCCGAGCCGATCGCATGCCAAGGCGTCGCATCGGAGCCCGCGATGCCGGGTTCGACGTCGACCAGGCGCCCCGTGCCGCCGGCCGTGCCGTCGGTCGCCCAAAGCTCCGAGCCCGCCTCCGGGTCGCGCGCCGAATAGACCACCCGCCCCCCCAGGGCGCGGAAGAAATTCGGGAAGCTGCTCCCGAGCCCGGGCACCGAGTCCCGGATCATCCGCGTCCCCGCGGTCGTGCCATCGGTGATCCACGGCTCGGTTCCGTGCGCGCCGTCGTCCGCCGAGAAATAGATCGAAGATCCGACGACGGTCAGGTTGCGCGGAAACGAATCGCACGAGCCGGGGCAGAGATCGGTGAGCCGGACGGTCCCCGCTTCCGTGCCGTCGGTCTTCCACAGTTCCGATCCGTGCAGGACATCCGACGCGGTGAAAACCACCGTCCCGGAAAGCTCGACGAATTCGCTGCCGAAAAGGAAAAAGTCGCCGTTGTCGTAGCGCGTTGTGTTCAGATCCGCGACCTGGACCGGAGCTTGCGCCGCGAGGGGAGCCGAAAGCACAGCCGCGGCGAGCACAAGAAAAACCGGTCGGGTGAAAGAGTGGCGCAATGGGGAGCCTCCGCGGGTGTCAGGCCAGCCTAAACGAAACTTCGGAAGTCGGCTATCAAAATCTTGATCGCGATCCGAAGGAGCCCCAAGCCTTCCGGCCGGTTCGTCCAATCTCCGAAGTCCTTTTCCCCGGGAACGCCGAGCCCCAGCTCGGCCCCGAGGCGGCCGGGATCGCCGAACCCGCCGAGCGGCCCCCCGGCGCGCCCGACCGAAGCCGTCTCCACCTGTTCCGAAGGGCTCTTCGGCGCCGTGAAAACCTTCGGGGGAGTCATGGCCGGCACTCTACTCGCCCGGGAGGGGCGGGGGTGACCGGTCAGTCGGCGTCCGCAGCCGCGGAGAGGTCGCGAACGACGTAGGCCATGACCTCGATGACACGATCGACGTCTTCGCGCGAGATTTCCTCTCCCAAGCTGAAACGGATCGCACCGCGGGCGAGGTCCGGTGCTACCCCCATCGCGAGCAGTACGTGGGAAGGCTCGGATTCGATCGAGGTGCAGGCGCTGCCCGAGCCGGCGTAGATCTCCTCTCGATCGAGCGCTTCGAGCAGGTCGTCGGCATGGAGAAACGGCCAGCCGATCGCGAGGGTATTGGCGAGCCGCGGCGCGGAGCGCCCGAAGACGACGGCGTCAGGATAGCGTTCGAGCAGGCCACTCTCCAAGCGGTCGCGCAGCTCGCGGATTCGTTCGAGCGCGGCCCCGCCTTCGCGCCGGTGCAGCTCACAGGCGTGGCCGAAGCCGACGATCAGCGGGACGTTTTCGGTGCCGGACCGCATGCCCCGCTCCTGGCCGCCGCCGAAGATCCTCGGCGCGATTTCGACCCCCTTGCGGACGAACAGGGCGCCCACGCCTTTTGGTCCACCGAGCTTGTGCCCCGCGACGGTCAGCAGATCCACCTCCGTGGCGCGCAAGTCGATCGGCAGCTTGCCCGCCGCCTGGACCGCGTCGGTGTGGAACCGCGCGCCGTGGCGATGGGCGATCGCCGCGAGATCCTCGATCGGCTGGACCACGCCGGTCTCGTTGCTTGCCCACATCACGCTCACCAGAGAGGCCGGCTCCCGGGCCAGCGCGCGGTCGAGAGCTTCCGGTTGCACCCGGCCGTCGCGATCGACGCCCAACGCCTCGATCCGGGAGCCGAAGCGGTCGCGGCTCCAAAGGCAGGAACGCTCGACCGCGCGGTGCTCGACGTTCGAGGTGACGATGCGCCCATGCGGCCGGCCCCCGGGGCCGCTGTCGAGGATCGCTTGGGTGTCGCCCTCCGAGCCGCCGCTCGTAAAGACGATCTCCTCCGGCTCCGCGCCGAGCAGGCGGGCCACCTGCTCGCGCGCCACCTCGACCGCCCGGTGCGCCGCGCGGCCGAGCGCGTGGCTCGCGCTCGCCGCATTGCCGTACGAGGCGGAAAAGTAGGGAAGCATCGCGGCGACGACCTCCGGCCGTGTCGGCGTCGCCGCGTTGTGATCGAGATAGATCGCGCTCAAGGCTCGCTCCGCTGGGTTCCGCTCCTCGGCGCGGGAAAGCAGCTCTCCTCGCAGCGCCGTTCGATCTCGGTCAGGTCTTCCGGGCGATGACGGGCGCGCCTTTCCAGTTCTTCGCCGCTTGCAAGGAGGCCCGGCTTTGCGATCTCGCCGGCACGGAAACGGTCGTGCTGCACGCGGCCTGGCCGGAGGGTCAGGAAATCGGCGGCAAGCCCCGTATCGTTCCCGAGGCAGGAGAAGATCACCATGCCGTCGGCATTCTTCTCGGCGATCCGCGGGTCGTCGGCCTCGTCGTAGACCGAGAGCACGTGAGTCCAGCGGTCGCGCGACATCCGGCCGAGCTTGCCGGCGAGGATCAGGCCGCAGGTGGGAGTCTTCGCCTGTTTGGTCAAGCCGATGAGCGGAGCCACGGCCGAAGACCGCGGCCGATCGAGCAGAACGTCGGCGGCAAGGAAGTAGATGCCCGAGTCGAGCGGGTCTTCGAACAGGGTGAAGCCGCGTTGGCGGTAAGTGGCTTCGCGCTTGGCGGGATCCACGATCCCTTCCCGGTACCGGTCGAGCCGCTCCTTGCCCCGGTTGCGGCAAACCGACTCGGAGTAGATCTGGAACGCCTCGGAGAAGCCGGACCGCTCGATCTCCTCCTGGTACGCCGCGGGCAGGAAACGCTCGGCGGCCAGAACGGCGCGCACGAACGGCGGCAACACACGGTCGCCGAGGAACAGAGCCGCCCCGACCGCGGCGACCCGCCCGCGAACCTGCCGCCCGGCATCGAGCGCCTGGACGAACGAAGCCAGCTCCGTGGCGGAAGGGGCGAAATCGAGCTGAAAGGCATGAAGAATCGCCGGATGCGCGCGGACGTCCAGCTCCGCGCCCGCTCCGAGATCGAGAATGGCCGAGAGGTCCGAGCTGTCGCTCACCCGCGGACCGCGCGCGATCTCTCCCGGCAAGGCCGGGACATCGGAAGCGTTGGGGTCCAGCTCCACCAGGAAAAGACGATCCGGCGCGGACCGCAAAATCGGCTCCCGCGCCGGCACCGAGCGTTTACGGATCGTGAAATGCCCCCCTTCGACCACCACCCGCGCGTCGGCGGGGAGGGTGTCGATCCAGGAGGCGATGGCGTCAGTCAGGGTCGTGCTCATGGTTCCTCCGTACTACTGGGAGGAGTCTAGAGAGGCTGATGGGGGATACCTGACGCCACCTGATTTCGCCTCCTGAGGCACTCTAATGACCCTTCAGGAGAGCCTCCGCAGCCATTCGGGCCAGGTGCGCTCCTCGGTCCATTCCAGCTCGTCGGTGGCGTACTCACGGAGGAGCTCCAAGAGCCAGGGAGGGCCTTGGCCCTCTAGAAGATGTTCAAGGAAGGCCGTACCTTGCGCCGGTGTGCCTCCTGCCAAAAATGCTCCCGAAAGCCGTTGACCGAGTGCGTTGAAATTGCCTGGCTGAAAGCCTAGTGAATCTCTCACGCCGCTCTTGAGCTGGCCGAGATCTCCACCAGGAAACCCTGTGGGTAGAGTACTAGGCGCTGGGACCTGATCGAGGGAGAGTCGACGGTTCAGCGCCTTGTAGACGTTGGTGGTGGTCTGGCTAATCACTCCGGCTTCGACCAGCCGGTCAAAGTGCCATTGGACCCACGCTGAGTCGGTGCGCGCTTCAGGGAAGAGATCGGGTTGCTCTTCGAGAATGTCGTCGCGAGTGAAAGGCTCCTCTTGATCGATGACGAAATCCGCTAGACTTTTGAGTCTAGACCCGAGAGAGCAGCCCGTCTCTTGATCGGCGAATCGAATCTCGTTCGGCACCCAACGCTCCATTGTGATCCCTTCCGTCCACCCAAGATATTTTTTGCGCTCCCATTCAAGCACCTGGAACAGAACGGCGAATCCTTGGATCAGGCTGCTCTGGGGAACGTCGCCGGCTTCGTCAACGATCGTTCGGTGAATCTTCCCCTGTGCCGGTAGCGGAAACTTCTTCTTGAGGGAGATCCCTTTCTCGAAGGCCTCTGCCACCGAACCCAGCGCCATCACGAACCGGCCGATTTGCGGTTTGCGTGCGTCGTCGAGCGCCCAGGGTGCGAGGCCGGTACCTTCTTCTGGGTTGGCCCTGAAGCATCTTGGAGGAAACGCGGTGCTTCCGATGTCCTCGATCTCGCCGAAAAGGGAGATCAGCCGGATGCAGTCGCGCTCTCCATTCGAGTAGACGAGTGAGACGCCAAGGTCTGGATCGAGCGGGGACGAACCCCCGTTGGCTCGGTCGGTGATCCAAGCGACGAGGCGGACCCATTCGCTGGGCAGAATAAGGATGCTTGGTCGGTTGTCGTGCCCAGGCAATCCGCGCAGCTGGGTTGCTTCCATGAGGCCTCGGCGAAAGTGGCTCATGGCGATGTAAAGAGCGGCATCGAAATCGTCGCGGCTCCTATCGCGCAGCCAGGCCCAACAGTGTTCGACGCTCTCGTCGAGCGAATCTCCTCCGATGTCCTCGCCGAGGATCGCGGCGAGCTCGCCGATCTCATGCGCGGCCAGAGCTCCCATAGGATGCTCGGCGGTCCAAGCGTCCTTCCAGAGATCCGCGTT
Organism: Thermoanaerobaculia bacterium; assembly: GCA_035607435.1. Lineage (GTDB taxonomy): Bacteria > Acidobacteriota > Thermoanaerobaculia > Multivoradales > UBA5704 > DASYKS01. Next base: position 9,202 of record DATMZU010000585.1, read on the forward strand.
TCGGGTATGAATTGCGAGCCCGATCGGTCGGTCGACGGCGCGAGCGACTGCGGCGAAGGGCTTCACATGGCCGAGCCCCGTCGGTATCAGGTGCTTGTGGTCAGGCAAGCCAGGCACCCGCGAGAGCGGACTGTCCGCGTCCTCTTCGAACAGCACGTCTGAGATCACCAGATCAGGACCTGGGCTGGCAGCAGCCGGGCAGGACCAGAAGCGCCGTGCGGTTCGCCAGCCGCTGATCGCATGAATCGAGCCGCGGGTATCGCGGACGACATAAGGCTCGATCGGTCGCGTCCGGTCGGCAGTCGTTGAGGCTGCCTCTCCGATCGGTTGCTCGGCGTCGTAACGGCGATCGTCGAGATAGAGAACGCGAAGGTTGCGCGGGGTCATCGGAGATCTCCTTGGCTCGGCTTGGGGAGGATCTTCTCCGCCAGCCGGAGCGGATGAAGCTGGATTTCGATCCAATAGCGAGCGAGCTCGCCGGCGCCTCGCGGAGGAGCGGGGAGCTCGCCCACAGTCGCGAGATACGTGCGCTCGAGCAGTGCGCGATGTTGGGAAAGTCCGGGCGGCATTCCGAGGGGAGGCCGATCGGTCTCATTACCAATCGCGACATTGACACCGTGCGGGAAATTCGCTGCGATGCGTACGAACAGGCGGCCCGTTCGTGGTGCCGGGCCGTTCTTCATCTTGAGCAGCGAGCGAACCGCGTTGCAGACCGGCTCGGTGAGGGCTGACAAGAGGGCGGTATGCGAATCCGGCCCTTCCGTAGCAGAGAGCGGGGGGAGATTGCCGTGCTCGTCAATCCAGGCGCGGATTGATCCGCGGGGGGGGACGTTCGTCGGTACCGTGCGTGCCTCGCTCCGCTCTCCGTCTTCGAGGGCTAAAGCGAACCCCGCGTCCCATCCCAGACCGTGGCAGATCGTCGCGACGTAGTTTTCGATGTGGAGGACATAGCGTTCGAACGCCGCACGTGGCGACCGTCGCCAGCTATCGAGAGCGGAGGGGGTGGTCCAACTTCCGATCTTGGCGAACTCTTCGCGCTCGCACAGACCGACCAGGCGCAGCAGGCCGCCGAGCCCGACCACCAGGGCGTAGAGCGAGAGCGAACGGATACCCGCTTCGACCTCCGGCGCGCGCGGCTCGGCAAGCGTCTGAAGCTGACGATGCGCCTCCTGCCAGCCGGTGACATGGACCGTGTTCTTCATGCTGTGTCCGATGGCCTCGACCGTTTGTGCACGGATTGCTTTCTGCTGAAAGGCATAGAGGCGAAGCGCCAGCCCGATCTGTTCGCGTAGGCGCTCGCCGTAAACGCTCTCCACCATCTCGCGCTCTGCAGGCTCGATCAATCGAACGGCAAACATAATTCGGTCGCTGCCGAACACTTCCCGCGCAAGGTTCTTCTCCTCGGCGAGGTACGTCAGGTCGAGTTGCACCGTGCTGCATGAGGATTCTGCACAAACGGAAAGGAAGCTATTTCTTGCGGCCGGCTGGAGGGACGTGCTATTTGGATCTGCGGTTGAGAGGTCGCCGTACTCATCGCGCAACCGTCGAGCCACGCAGACGCCATCGCGAAAGAACGCGATCTCCTGCGACCACCAGAGCAGAGAGAACGCATTGTGGAGGGCATCGCGCCGGTTCGCGAACGAGGTCTGTCCCACAAGTGCCAAATCGAGCTGCGAGGTGAACGCGTCGATCAGCGCTTGGGAGAAGAGCGCCTGGATCGAGCTCTGCATGCCGGTATCGATATCGAAAATCTCCTCACTCAACTCTTCCTCGTAGGCGACCCAGCAAGCCGCGGCCCGCCACTGGCCGAGTCCCGCGAGGGGTAGGAAGTAGTGATCGAGCTTTGAAGGGATGTGCTTCTTGGCGACCGCGATGGACTGCGAGTAGAGCGACTCTGCGAGATAGGAAGGAAAGCTCTCCTTGTCGATCAGTCCTTCTTCCTTCATATAGTCGGTGATCTTGATCAGCTTCTTGGACTTGCCATAAGAACCCAGCTTCCGCTGATCGCTCGGTGGCTTCAGCGGATCGAAGTTGTCGCCGTGCGCGTGGTCGAGCGCGTGCTGCATGAAACGAAGCGTCGAATCTCCGCCTCGCTTGAGTGCCCAATGGCTTCGCTCGTTGAGCTTTTCCGCCTCGGCCGCGTCGGTCCAGCCGAGCGGCAGCACGGTTGAGCGGAGCCGTTGAGCGGCGGAGACGCGCAGTGTTTCCGGGTCGGTGTCCAGCGATTCGACCAGCTTGTCGAGCGCTTCCGCCCCCCAGCCGAGCACCGGGTCGTGGTGTTTGCGGATCAGCTCGTTGAGGTCGATCGGCTCCCGTGCGGAGCGCACCTCGGCGTAGTAACGGAGCGCCCAAAGTTTCGGGTGCGGGGTCAGAAAGAAGACCGGGACCTTGAGGTGCTTCTCGAGAATACGGCCCATCGTCGGGCCGAAGATGCGTCCGAGGACCTCTGTGTCGTCCGGTTCCGGGGTCGCCATTTGCGCGCTCTCCGAGGAATTTGGGTCTGAGGGTATTGTGACGAGGTCGATGGATTCTGACTGACGCCGCCTGATCTACGCTTCGCAACGCCGTAAACACAAACGCGACAACGAGATCCGAGAAGGGTCGCGTCCCGTTACCCCGGTCGACTCCGCTCAAGGGCCTCGACCCGAACCTGTGCCTCCCGGGTGTAGATCGATGCCTTGCCGCGGACTTCGGCGAGCGTCGAGAGGCTCCCGCGTAGGAGCGGCTCGGCCTCGGCTCGGCGGCCGAGGGCGAGGAGGCATTCGCCGTAGACGCTTTCGGCGTTGGCGAGGCGGAAGCGGTTTTCGGGTACTCGGGCGCGCAGGTTGGTGAGCGCTTGGCGTAGGAGCGGCTCGGCCGTGGCCGCCCGGCCGTCGCGGGTCTGGGCGAGGCCGATCTCGATCTCGACTTCCGCGATTTCCAGCCGGGTCGAATCGGGGTAGTCCGCGTGCCGCGCGGCGAGCAGCGATTCGAGCAGCGTCTCGGCTTCGGTGGTCCTCCGGGCCGCGAGCAGCGTTCGGCCGAGGTATAGCTCGGCCTGCTGCAGTTCCACGGTGTCCGGCTCGGTCTGGCGTCGGTAGATCTCGATCGCCTTGCGCAGGCGGGCCTCGGCGGTCTGTAGATCGCCACGGTTGAACGCCACGTTGCCGAGCCTGGCGTGTCCCTGCGCCGCCTCGGGGGAGTCCGGCCCATGGAGCCGCTCGCCGAGCGCGAGTAGCTTGCGGTACCAGCGCTCCGCTTCGTCGAAGTGGCCGAGGGAGGTGGTGATCGTACCCAGGTTCGCGAGGATCGCCTTGTGCTGGTCGTACGGAATGCCGACCTGCTGCCAGAGGTCCAGGGCTTCCCGGTAGCCCGCCTCCGCGTGCGCGTAGTCGCCGAGCCGATAATTGATGCCCGCGAGGTTGTTGAGGTCTTTCGGCAGCCGCTCGCGTGCGATGGGGTCGTCGATCGTACGCCATGTGTCGACTGCACAAGCAAACATTACACGTGCCTCTTTGGGGTAGCCGAGCTCGCGGTAGGTCTGGCCGAGAGTACTTGCAAGGTCGGCGCGAGTGGCGGGCGAAATGGTTTGAAGAAGGATGGGGTGTAGAAGTTGGCGGCGAGAGGTGTCGAGAAAGTTTCGGAGGGCTGGTATTTGCCCAGGCTTCGGTTGAGCTTCGCGAAGAAGTTGTTCAAGGAAGTTCGCGACCCCCTCAGCTCGTTCACGTTCCACGACACGGCGTTGCCAGAGGTCGAGCGAAATAGCAGTGAGCGCAACGATCGCGGCCAGGCTCGCGGTGATCGCCTTTCTTCTGCGGACGAACTTCGCGGCGCGGTAGAGCGTGCCGCCTCGGCGGGCGGCGACGGGGTAGCCGTCGAGCAGGAGCCGGAGATCGGCTGCGAGCGTATCGACCGAGCCGTAGCGCGCCTCGGGCTTTTTTTCGAGCGCTTTGCCGAGGATGGCCTCCAGGTCGCGAATGAGACCGCGCTCGTGGGGTCTCGCCGATCGTTCGAGCGCCGCGCCGAGGCGGAGCGGCTCGTCGTCGCAGATCGCGCGAACGACGTCGGGGAAGCTCGACGGCTCGGTGCGGTAGGGGAGCCGGCCGGAAAGAATCCGGAACAGCAGGACGCCGAGCGAATAGACGTCGCTTGCGGTGGTGAGCGGCGCGCCGGCCACCTGCTCCGGGCTTGCATAGAGGAGCGTCATGGGCGAGGGGCGATCCAGCTCGGTGAGGCCGGCATGAAGCGACGGTGTCGGCTCGAGCGGTTTGGCGATCCCGAAGTCGAGCAGCTTGGGCTCGCCCGCCGCGGTGACCAGGACGTTGCCGGGCTTCAGATCGCGATGGACGATCAGATGCCGGTGCAACTCTTCGACCGCCGAGCAGACCGCGACGAACAGCCGCACCCGGGCGCGCGGCGAGAGATCCTCCTGCTCGCAATAGCGGTCGATCGGGCGGCCCTCGACGTATTCGAGCACCAGAAAGGGGAGCCCGCGCTCGGTCCGGCCGCCGTCGAGCAGGCGGGCGATCCGCGGATGCGCGAGGTCGGCGAGGATCTGCCGCTCGTTTTCGAAGCGCTGGATCGCCTCGGGGAATTCGAGTCCGCGGCGCAGCACCTTGACCGCCACGCGCTGTTCGAAATCGTCGGCGCGGACCGCGAGGTACACCTCGCCCATGCCGCCCCGGTCGAGCCGGCGGAGCAACCGGTAGGCGCCGAGGCGCGTGCCGGCGAGAGCGCCGTCTGAAGGTTCCGGCGGGATCAGCGGCTCGGCGAGGAACGCCGCGGCCTCCGCCTCGACTGCGAGTAACGATTCGATCTCGCGCGCTATGCCCTCGTCGTCGCCCGCGAGGCGAGCGAGAAGATCGGAGCGCTCTTCCCGCGGCGCTTCGAGCACCGCCCCGAGGATCGAGTCGATCCGTTGCCAGCGCTCGGGGTCGGCTGCGCTCCGCATGACCCCCAAGTTTCCTCGAACCGCTCCCTACCCTTGGGTTTCGGACACGGTCCCGCGGGTCATCTCGCGGTAAAGCCATAGGCGGGCGGTCGAGACCTCGCGTTTGACCGTGCGCTCCGAGACGGCGAGCACGGCGGAGATCTCTTCGGCGGAGAGGCCGACGAAATAGTGCAGCTGGATCATCTCCGCCTGTCGTTCGCTGTGCCGGGCGAGAGCGTCGAGCGCGGCGTCGAGATCCTCCAGCCAGGGCTCGCGTCGTGCTATCGGCACTTGGAGTTCCTCCAAGAGCGGGGCCGGGCGGACGCCGCCGCCCCGTTTCTGCCGTTTGCGGTTGCGCGCGCGGTCGATCAGCATCCGGCGCAGCATGCGGGTCATTTCGCCGAAGAAGTGGCGGCTGTTCTCCCAGCGCACGGAGCGCTTGCCCACCAGACGGATGTAGAGCTCGTTCACCAGCTCGGTCGGTTGAAGCGTCTGGTTGTCGATCTCGCCACGCAGCAACTGCCGGGCGATCGTGCGCAAATCGTCCACCACGAGCGTCATCAGCCGTTCGAGCGCGGCAGGATCGCCGGCCGTCCAGGCCTTCAGCAGTTCGGTGACCGTTCCGCGATCGTAGGGCATGTTCGAGAGTACAGAGAGAACCTGTCAACCAATGTTAGCGCATATTGAGGACTCACGGCGAGGTCTCGAAGCGAGGGGCGCCAGCCGGGTCGGCTGGCGCCTTGAGGCGGGTCAATCAGTTGGCAGCGGTGAGGCCGTCGGGTGGCGCGGTGTCCACTTGACCTCCATTCGTCGGGCGAATGGGGCCGTAATCGGGCGAGGCGGACAGCTCGACCGAAACATCGTAGCGGCCCCTGCTCGTGAGCGGAACCACCAAAGTCAGCGTGACCTCCCTCTTCTGTGTGTTCATCCCATTCTCCTCTGATTGTTCAGTTTGACGACAGGAAGGACACTATCGGTCCGCTTCGCGATGGTCTGACACGTCCTGATCGATCTCGATGCCGTGCTGTTCGTGTGAGCTCGAAGAGTTCTCGGCTTCCACGCGGTTTTCAACTCTCAGTCCCGCACCGCGGAAACTCCATCGCCAGAGAACTCCGCGCAATACAAAAGCGGCGAAGCCAAGTGCCATCGCCGCCAACGCGAGCGCCACGATCAGGCTCAGTGCCAGCAAGCTCTCCGACATCTGCCATGCGAAAATCAGGACCAGTAACCAATCCGACATCTGCAACCTCCTTTCGGTTGTCGAACCAAGGTGAGTCTATGAATCGTAACCGTTCGTACCTGATATGAAATGCTCAGACGAACTGCGATCCGTTCAGGTATCGTCAGGTTTATAAAAATTCGGCGGTCATCTTGGAGTACGCACGCCATAGTCGGTACGGCGCCGGCCGAAGCCGGCCGGCGCCTGTTACTGCGATTGTGTCAATGAGTCAGAGGCGCAGGCGCTCCATCCGGAGGGGCCTCATCTACGCCGGATCCGCGGGTGGAGTTGGCCCGCCCCGGGTCTTGATCGGCGTAGATCGTGATCGTTGCGGTGTGGCGAACTACTGGAAGGACAGGAAACGCGATCGTGATCTTTACTGCGCTGTCGTTGAGCGAGCTCGACATTTTGTTCTCCCTCTCGATGTAGTGACCTTCGTTCAATGATCACATCGTAGAGAGCGGAGTCTCAGGTTCCTGACGACTCCTGAGGACTAACAGCATAGCTGCCTGAGGTTTCGCCGGGCACCCGCTCACTTCGAGACCAGCGCCAGCCCCCGCTCGATCACGTCGTCTTTTCCTTCGAGCGCACCCGCCAGCGTTCTTTCCGCCCGGACCGTCGGGGAAATCCCCACGCCATTCAGCACCGAGCCATCTCGCCCTAGCGCCCGCCGGCCGGTCCAGTTGATCGTCCAGCCGCCGGGCAGGTCGCTCCAATTCGGGTTGCCGACGTTGCCGGCGGTGGGTGCTCCCACGATCTCTCCGAAGCGGTACCAGGCGATCGTCTCCAGCAGCCGTTCGCAGTTCTGAAACGTCCGCGCGTCGGCGAGGAAGGCGACTTTGGCCTTGATCCTGGGCGCGCGGGGCTCGACGCGGTTGACGGTGCGGAGGAAGCGGGGGTCCTGGCGGTAGGGGAGTTGGTAGACCGGCACTTCCCAGGTGAGGGCGTCGA
>DATMZU010000434.1:0-14193 GCA_035607435.1 Thermoanaerobaculia bacterium
CCCGGAATCGAGGTAGGCTGTGGGGGATGAGCTCGTCCGTCCGCATCCCCCGGCCCTTCGACGCGATCGAGTTGCGGGTCCTCGGTTCCCTGCTCGAAAAAGAGCAGACGACCCCCGAGGCCTATCCGCTCACGGTGAACGCCCTGATCGCCGCCTGCAACCAGAAGACGAACCGCGAGCCGGTCACCGACCTGACCGAGGGCCAGGTGTGGGACGCCCTGGAGCGGCTGCGCCACGAGACGCTGGTCTGGCGGAGCGAAGGGGCGCGCACCGAGCGCTGGCAGCAGAGCGTCTCCCGCCGCTGGGGGCTCGATTCGGCGGGCAAGGCGCTGATGACCCTCCTCCTGCTCCGCGGCCCCCAGACCCTGGGGGAGCTGCGCACCCGCAGCGAGCGCATGCACGCCTTTCACTCGCTCGAAGAGGTGGAGGCCAAGCTCCGGAGCCTAGCGGGCGACGAAGAGCCGCTGGTCATCGAGCTGCCGCGCCGCCCGGGTCAAAAAGAGATCCGCTGGGCGCACCGCGTCGGCGACCCGAACGCGATCGACCCGATTCCGGCGGAACCGGTGCGCGTAGCCCACGAGCCGCCGACGCCCTCCGCCCCGCCGCTCTCCCAACGGGTGACGGATCTGGAGAAAGCGGTGGCGGACCTGACCAATGCGCTCGCCGAGTTGAAGGCGAAGCTCGGCGAAGAGTAGACCCCCCTCCTCGGTCCTCCCCCGCAAGGGGGGAGGAAGAACAGCTCGCGGTCCCTACAGGTGGCGGGTGGTCTGCGGAAATCAGTTCCTAACGACGGTGCGACTTCGATCGAGGTTCTCTCCCGGCAAGCCAGCCACAAGGGGGTCCCTCCCCCCTTGTGGGGGAGGACAGGAGGGGGGGCGAGGCCGCCGCCTCCTCCGACTAAACCACCTCGATCCCCGCCGGACCTTCCAAAGCCTCGCCCACCTCGGCCGCCTTGTGGCCGCTCCCGAGCAGATCTCCGAGCAAAGCCGACGCCGATTCTTCCGGGACACAGATCAACAGGCCGCCGGAGGTCTGGGGGTCGAACAGGACGGCGCGCTGAATCCGGTCGAGGTGGGCGCGATCCACCCAGTGGCCGCGGACGTTCTCTTCGTTCAGCTCGGTGCAGCCGGTGGTGATCCCGGCTTTCGTCAGGCGGAGGAATCCGTCGTGGAGCGGCAGCCGCTCGAACTGGAAACGGAGCGTGAGGTTTGACCCCCGGGCGATGTTCCAGGCGTGGCCGGCGAGGCCGAATCCCGTGATGTCGGTCGCCGCGGTCGCTCCGTGGAGGAGCGCCAGGCGGCCGGCCTCGGCGTTCAGGCGGCTCATCTCGACGAGCGCGGGTTCCAGTTCCGCTTCGCCGATCTTGTCGGCTTTGAAGGCGTTGATCAGCACCCCCGTGCCGAGCGGCTTGGTCAGGATTAGCCGCTGGCCGGGTTGGGCGCCGGTGTTGGCGAGCAGGCGGTTCGGGTCGGCCTCGCCGATCACCGCGAGCCCGAATTTCAGCTCCGGATCGCGCACCGAATGACCGCCGAGGAGCGCCGCTCCCGCTTCGGCGAGCGCGTCGTTCGCTCCGGCGAGAATGCCGGCCAGAGCGTCCTTCGGCACCTCTTCGGGGAAGCAGCAAAGGTTGAGCGCGAACAGCGGCCGGCCGCCCATCGCATAGACGTCCGACAGCGAGTTCGCCGCCGCGACCCGGCCGAAACGGAACGGGTCGTCGCACACTGGCGTGATGAAATCCGCGGTCGCCACCAGCCCCCGGTCGCCGAACGCGAAGACCCCCGCGTCGTCTCCCGTTTCGGGACCGACGAGCACACGTCCGTCCGAGCCCGCCGATCTTTGCGATCGAACGAGCGGGCCAATCAGGTCGGAAAGGTCCCCCGGACCTACCTTGGCCGCTCAGCCGCCGGTGGTGGCACAGGCGGTGAGCCGGAACTTGCGTCGATACCAGGCCATGACGGCCGGGATTGTAGTTGAGATGGGGGTGCGGGCTTGGGGGACCGCCAAAGAAAAGACCTAAAGGACTTCAAGGACTGCAAGGATGTCCCGCTTGCGCGGCTTTTCGTCCTTGGAGTCCTTGCTATCCTTTAGGTCCTTGGCTTTTGCTTTTCCCTACAGCTTGCCGCGCTGTTCGACCAGATCGTTCAACTCCCGGCGCAGCGACTCCGCCTTGTTGACCGCGTCGATCTTCGCCTGCTCGTCGGTCAAGTTCGGGATGTCGGCGTTCAGCCGTTCGATCTCGGCGGTCTTGTCCGCGATCTGCCGGTCGAGGTCGGCCTTGGTCGTCGCGTTCGCGGAGTCCGCGGCGCTCGCCGTTTCCGGGTCTCCTTTGGAGCCGGAGCCCACGGAGCTCAGTTTGTCGCAGCCGGCGAGCGACACGACGATCAGGGCGAAAGCACCGACGAGCGAAAACGTGCGCTGGAGCATGGCGAACCTCCGGTGTTGGGTAGACGCGCGAAACGCGCGGGTCGAGCGAAGAACGTGCCTGAAGACTAACATGGGGCCGCGGGGAACGTTTCTCCCCGCGGCTCGGTTTAGACTCCTACAGAGTCGTCCAATCCCCATCCTTCCCGCCGAGGAACCCCTACATGCGTTGGAACCGTTTTCGTCTTCGCGCGATCCGCCTCGGGCTGGTCTTCGTCGGCCTGGCCGCGCTGCTGGCAGGGGGCGCCTGCCGGGGCCGAAGCCGGGCTTCCGCGGAGTCCGCGGCGCCGCCGGAGATCGCGAAGGTCGAGACCCGCGACTTGGACGTTCGGGCCGAGGCGGCGGGGACGATTCAGCCGAAGAAAATCGTCGAGGTCAAATCGCGGGTGGCGGGCGAGCTGCAGCGCCTGGCGGCCGATACGAATCAGGTGGTGGTTCAAGGGACGTTGCTCGCGGAGATCGATCCGCGCGACGTGAACAACGCGTTCGAACAGGCGACGGCGGACTTGGAGGTGGCGAAAGCCCGGGTCGAGACCACCGCCGCGCAGGCGCGCCGGGCGAACCAGCTGTTCGATCAGGGGGTCGTCGCGGCGCAGGACCGGGAGACCGCGGATTTGACCGCGACCAACGCCAAGGCCGATCGGCTCAAGGCGCAGACCAACCTCGATCTCGCCCGCCAGCGCCTGGGCGACGTGAAGATCCGCGCTCCGATCTCCGGCACGATCATCGAGCGGACGGTCGAGCAGGGACAGATCGTGACCTCGGCGAGCGGCAACGTCTCGGGCGGCACGACCCTGGTCAAGATGGCCGATCTTTCCATCATGCAGGCGCGCGCACTGGTGGACGAGGTGGACATCGGCCGCATGCGGCCGGGCCAGCCGGTCGAGGTGACGGTCGAGGCCTACCCCGGCCGCATCTTCCGCGGCACGGTCGAAAAGATCGAGCCGCTCGCCGTGGTGGATCAAAACATCACGATGTTTCCGGTGCTGGTCAATCTGACGAACCCCGAAGGGCTGCTCAAACCCGGGATGAACGCGGAGGTTGCCGTCGCGATCGCCCAGCGTCGCGGCGTCGTCGCGGTGCCGAATTCCGCGGTCGTGGCGATCAAAGATCTGGTCTCGGTCGGCACCATGCTCGGGCTCGACGCCTCGGCGATGCGCGCCAAGCTCGGCGGAGCGCGCGGCGGTCCGGGAGGGCGAGAAGGCGGCGGGCGGGCGCGTCCGGCGATGTCGAGCCCGCCGGGCGATGGGGAGGAAGGGGGGCATCCCGGCTTCGTCTTCCTCCGCGGCGCCGCCGGTCCGGAGGCGCGGGCGGTGCGGCTCGGCGTCTCCGATTGGGATTTCACCGAGGTGATTTCCGGCGTCGCCGCGGGCGATTCGGTCTATCTGATCTCGGTTGCCCGGATGCAACAGCAACAGCAGCGGATGAGCGATCGGATGCGGCAATCGACCGGGTTCGGCGGGGGAGCCAGCGGCGCGAGCGGTGGAAACTCAAGCGGCGGCCGGCCCGGAGGACGTCCCCGCTAGAAGGGGAGCGAGCCATGCTGATCACCGAAATCCTCCGCGTCGCGTTGGCCGCGATTCGCGCGAACAAGCTTCGCTCGTTCCTCACCGCCCTCGGGATCATCATCGGAATCGCCTCTGTGATCACGATGGTCGCCCTGGGCGAAGGGGCGCAGCGGGCGGTCGAGGCGCGCCTTCGGACCCTGGGCACGAACGTGCTCACCGTGCGGCCCGGGCAGGAGATGCGCGGCGGCGTCGATCGGGGCGACACGAGGCTTCGGCCCGACGAGGCGCGCGCCCTGCTCCGCTCGCCGCGGGCGATCGGCGCCGCTTCCCCGGAGATGCAGCGCCGGGTGCAGATCGAATTCGGCGAGGCGAACGCGAACCTTCAGGTTTCGGGCGTCTGGCCGAGCTATTTTTCGATCCAGAACTTCGAGCTCACCGCCGGCCGCCTGTTTTCCGAAGCCGAAGAGCGCGGCAGGCGGCGGGTCGTGCTGCTCGGCGCCACGGTGGCCGACAAACTCCAGACGACCTCGGCCGAGTTGCTCGACCAGACCGTGCGGATCGGTGGGGTGCCGTTTCAGGTGATCGGAATCTTTGCCGAAAAGGGCTCGACCGGTTTCGCGAGCCCGGACGATGGGCTCTACCTGCCGCTTTCGACCGCGCAATTCCGCGTCTTCGGCGACGATCGGGTGAATGCCATCTATGTTCAGGCGACCTCGGAGAAGGACGTCAACGCCGCGATCGCGGAGATCGACGGAGTGATGCGCCGCGAGCATCGCCTGCGCCCGGCGGAGCAGAGCAATTTTTCGATCCGCAACCAGGCGACGCTGATGTCCACCTTCGAGGCGACGACCAAGACGTTCTCCTACCTGCTCGCCGGGATCGCGCTGGTCTCGCTGCTGGTGGGCGGCATCGGGATCATGAACATCATGCTCGTCTCGGTCACCGAGCGGACCCGCGAGATCGGGGTCCGCAAGGCGCTGGGCGCCAGGAAGCGCGACATCCTGATGCAGTTCCTGATCGAGGCGCTGGTGCTCTGCCTGGCCGGCGGGGTGATCGGTATTCTGATCGGCTTCGGCGCGGCCGAGGCGGTGCGCCGTTTCGCCGGCTGGAACGCCGAGGTGGCGCCCGCCGCCGTGGCGCTCGCCTTCTCGTTCTCTGCTGCGGTGGGGATCTTCTTCGGCCTCTGGCCGGCGCGGAAAGCCGCCCGGCTCGATCCGATCGAGGCCCTGCGCTACGAGTGAAGCCCTACGACTGAAGAGAGGTGCGCCCGTGCTGTCCGTCGCCGCGCAGCCGGGCGAGCAGCGCCTGCCCTTCGGGCCACATTCCGAGATTGCTGGCTGAATTGATGTGGCCCAGCGGCCCCACCTCGACCAGTTCGCTCCCCCAGGCTTTGGCGAACTCCCGCGCCCGATCGACCGAGACATACTCGTCGTCGCTGCTCGCGACCACGATGCTCCGAAACGGCAGCCGCGCCCGGGGCATCGGTTTGAACCCTGTCGTGCCGGGAGGGTAGAGATCGGATTCGACGTCGCTCGGCGCCACCAGCAAGGCGCCGCGGATCGGCGAGCTGCCCCCCTCGCGCTTTTTGGTGGCCCAATGGGCGACGGTCGCGCACCCCAAGCTGTGCGCGACCAGCACCACCCCGGTCCCGGCCTCGCGCACCGCCGCTTCGAGCGCCGCGGTCCATGCCGAACAGACGGGGGTTTCCCAATCGCTTTGGATCACCCTCCGGTAGGTGGGAAACGCCGCCTCCCAATGGCTCTGCCAATGGTCGGGTCCGGAATTCCAAAGACCCGCGACGGTGAGGACTTCAACCGGCGCGTCGCTCATGCCGTCTCCGAAGGACCGAGCGACCGCCAGGGGAACAGAACCGCCGCGATCGGCAGCAGCAGATGAATCGCGCCGCCGAACAGCACGCCCCAGAACAGGGCGGCGAGCCAGCCCGAGAAGGTGAGCAGGGCGATCGCCGCGCGGAGCGTGGGAGGGAGTTTGGAGAGCATCATGAGGCACGGTATCACGGCCGGCCTTCGGGTATCGTTCGCCCGTGGCCACCCTGCCGTTTCCCTCACGCCAACCGCACCTCGAGGCGATCACCTTTGACGCCACCGGGACGCTGTTCCATTCTCCTCGCTTGGGGGAGATCTACTCCGAGATCCTCGGCCGGCACGGCATCGCGGTGGACCCCGAAACCGCCCGCCGTCTGGTGCGCGAGGTCTGGCAGGAGCTGGCCTGCCGGGCCACTCCGGAGCAGGATCGGTTCACCGCGCATGAAGGAGGCGCCCGCGGCTGGTGGCTCCGGTTCGTCGAACGGTTCGCCGAGCGATTGGAGGCCCCGCCTCCTTCCCGCTTTGCCGCCGCCGAGCTGTTTGCCCGTTTCGCCCGCGCGGACGCCTGGGAGGTGTTTCCGGAGGTGCCGGCAGTCCTCGCCGAGCTTCGTGCCCGGGGCCTCCAACTCGCGGTGATCTCGAACTGGGACGAACGCCTGCCGGCCGTGCTCGACGGGCTCGGCCTTTCTGAGCACTTCGCGGCGATCGTCACCTCGGGCGAAGCCGGAGTCGAAAAACCCGATCGGCGGATCTTCGACCACGCTTTGGGCCTCCTCGGGATCCCGCCCGAACGGGCGATTCACGTCGGCGACCGCGAGGTCGAGGATTGCGAGGGGGCTCTCGCCGCAGGCCTGTCCGCGGCGCTTCGAATCGATCGAACGGGGCGGAACCGTGGAGAGTTGCGCGATCTGACGGGCGTTTTAGAGCGAGCTCGGGCGGACAGGTAAGGGAAAGGGCGCGTGCTACACTCCGGGAGGCTATCGAGAGATTGGTGATCAGATAGCTCAACGGGACTCTCCATGAAGATCTCGACCAAAGGCGAATACGGCATCCGGGCGATGCTCTACCTCGCCATGCACGCGGACGAAGGGGCCGTCACCAGCCGCGAGATCGCGGCACACCAGGGAATCCCAGAGCCCTACCTGCGGCAGATCCTGGCGCTCCTGTCGAAAGATCGTCTGGTCTACTCGAACCGCGGCCCGCAGGGCGGCCACATCCTCGGCCGGCCGGCCAAGCAGATCTCGATCAAAGACATCATGGTCACGCTCGAAGGGCAGACCACCGCGATCGATCAGATCCTCGCCCTCCCCTGCACGATCGAGCTGGGCACCGACCACTGCGTGATCCGCGAAGTCTTCCTGGAGGTCAAGTCGGCGGTCGAGCGTATCCTCGCCCGCACCACCCTCGAAGACCTGGTCGCGCGGCAGAACGAAATTCTCCGTTCGAACATCATGGTGCCGCACGACCTGGTGGCGAGAGTGCCGTCGCTGTTGCCGATCGTTTCCGACTGAAGCGCGCCACGGATCTCCGCTTGGTGGCGGGCGCCTTCGAAATGGCTCCCCAAACCGACGAGAGTTAGGTATCTTGAATCGATGGTGAGACCGCGCGTCTACGTCGAGACGACGATTCCGAGCTTTTATCACGAGGCGCGAACTTCCCCGGAAGGCGCGGCTCGGCGAGCATGGACCCGCTTGTGGTGGGATGGCGCGAAGGACCGATATGAGCTGGTCACCAGCCCCGCCGTACTCGATGAACTGGCGGGCGGCCGACCGGAGCTGGGGGCGAAGCGGATTGCACTGGTCCGAGATTTGCCGCTATTGCCGGTCGAGCCGGTCATCATAGAAATTGTCGAGAGCTACATCCGGTACAAACTGATGCCGGCCGATCCAGGAGGCGACGCGATGCACTTGGCGCTCGCCTCCTATAATAAGTGCGATTTTCTGGTTACGTGGAACTGTCGGCACTTGGCAAACGCAAACAAGTTTGGGCACATTCGCACGGTGAACACGATGCTGGGCCTTTTCGTGCCGGCGCTCGTGACACCCCTTGAGCTGATCGGAGAGGACGATGGCACAGACTCGGAATGATCCGGTCATCGACGAGATTCGCGCGGTACGCCACCGAATCTCTGCACGCTTTGACCATGACCCGGCTCGGTTGGTGGCTTACTACATGGAGCTGCAGAAGCAGTACCAGGATCGGCTGATCAGGCCGGCGGAAATTCCGGCCGAGTCTTCAGCCGCATAGAGGGGCAGGGAGCGATGGTCATCGTCCCTGCCCTACGAAAAACTACTTCGACCAGGGCGGCACGATTCCGTTCATCCGGGCGTAGGCGATCGATTGGCCGAGGTGCTCGTGGCTGTGGCCGACAATCGCGAGGACGATCGCCCGTTTCGTCATTTTGCGGCCGAAAAAGTCGACCTGCGCGTCGAGGTCGGCGGCCGAGAGCGCCGCGATCACTTTCTTGATGTGGACGTAGGAGGCCTTCATCGCATCGGTCGCCTTCGTCTTGTCGGTGGTCGAGGATTCGAGGCTCTTGGCGTCGACTTCTTTGGGAATCGGGGCGCCGAGGAAGGTTCCGAGGAAGTAATTGCCTCCCGCCACGTGCAGGGTGACCTCGGCATAGGAGCGCACCCCTTCGGCCGGGCGCCAGGTCCACTTTTCGGCCGGCACGGCCCCGGCGAGCTGCACCAGCTCGTCTTCGGCGTAGTCGAGATTCCCGGCGACATCGGCGAGAAACCCCGCGCTCGCCGAAACGGCCGGCGGGGCGTCGGCCGCATCCGCCGGAGTGGGGGCGGCAAGCGAAGAGGCGGCGGAGGTAAAGGCGGCAAGCGCCAGGGTGAGAAGCGGCAGGCGGGAACGGTTCATCGGGGTTCTCCTTCGGGAAACAGGTGGACGATCGAGTTGGCGTAGTAGGCGAGCGTCGCCCGCTCGGACTCGACCGGCAGATAGAGGCCCTCGCGGGCGGCGATCAAGTGGCGCTGCTCAAGCATTCGAAGGCCGAACGATATCGCGTAATCGCGGTCGCTTCGCGGCACGTAGACCCGCGCCCCGACGGACTCCAACGTGGCGATCCGGTCGTGGACCTCCGCTTTGAGATCGAATTCGGAAAGACCCTCCGGATGCTTGAGGAGAGCGGTCGCAACCAGCGAAACCGGCAGCGCCGGAACGACCTTGCCGATCTCGATCATCAGCTCGCGCGCCAGCTCCTCGATTCGCGGGATCCGCTCTTCCCGCGCGAGCTTGCGCGGATCGAAACCCTTTCGGGCGAGGTAGTCGCGGGTCGAAAACGGCGAGCCGAAATTGACGCAGGCATAGCCGAAACGATGCCAGCGCCGGAGCGCCATCTGCCAAAGATTCCGCCCGGCGAAGCCGAACGTGGTGGCGAGCGCTCCGAGTCCCCGGGCGCGCGGTTTGGCGGTTGGGGGCGGGCTCGGGTCCCCCGGGCCGGCGACGTCGAGCAGCAGCGTCCGATCTTCGAGCGTCCGGTCGTAGTTCAAGCCGACCGGCACGAACACCAGATCGCGCTCGCCTTCCGGGTCGAACGTGCGCAGCATGTAATCGAGAATCCCGATCTTCGGCGGCCGGAGCTTGCCGTCGCGCGACAGCCCCCCTTCGGGAAAGACCGCCTGCGGCACTCCCCCTTGGGTCGCCATCTGAATGTAGCGTTCGAGCACCCGGCGGTAGAGCGGGTCGCGCGAATTGCGGCGGACGAAATAGGCGCCCATCGAGCGGATCAGCTGCTGGAGCGGCCAGATCCGCGCCCATTCGCCGACCGCGTAGGAGAGCGCGATCCGCTCCGCCACCAGGTACGAGACCAGGACGTAATCCATGTTGCTGCGGTGGTTCATCAGGAAGACCACCGTGGCGTTCGGCGGAATCGACGCCAGGCCCACCTCGTCCGAGCTGCCGAGGCGCACGCGATAGAGCAGCCGCGCGGCGCCGCGGGCGATCCAATAGCCGATGCGGAAATAGGCGTAGGCGTTGAACGACGGCACGATCTCGTGGGCGTAGCGCTCGACCTTGGCGACCGCCACCTCGCGCGGCATCCCCTCTTCGCGGGCGTACGCCTCGATCGCCTGGACGACCGCCGGATCGTAGAGCAGCCGGTCGAGCAGCACCTGGCGCTTGGTCAGCTGAAACTGCGGGATCGCGATCCGCAGCCGCTGGTTGACCTCCTCGATCGCCAGATTGACCCGGCGCCGCAGAAACCAGCGCACGCTCGGCACCAGCAGCCGTTCGAGCGCCCACCAGACGGCGAGCACGACGAGCACGACGACCTGCCAGAGCGGGAGCGTGACGCTAGAGGCCAAGCGTTTCCTTTCGAGAAGAACTGGCGGGCGATGATAGCGCGGTGTCCCTTCCAGGGGATCAGAGATACCCGAGCGCTTCGAGCGCCTTCTTCTCCTCCGCGCCGATCGGCGCCGAAGCCGCGAAGCGGCGTCGCTCGGCAAAGTGCTCGGCGCGCAGCAGCGAGCGCAGGTACCCGGCCCGCACGGGATTCTCCGCCGCGAGGTCGTGAGTCTCCTCTCGGTCGGAAAGCTCGAACAGCTTGCCCGCGCGAGAGAACTTGCGGCTCCAGGGCTGGATCAGATGCCAGCTCCCCAGCTCGACGCTTCCCCCCTGGCGTCCTTCGTAATCGAGGTGAGAAAACCTCGGCCCCTCCCGCGTTTCCGCCGCGAGCCGATCGACGCCGCGCAAACCGGGTGCGGTGGAGATGCCGAGCGCCGCGAGGATCGTTGGCATCACATCCCCATGCGCCGCGGGCGTCGCGATCCTCCGCCCGGCCGTCTGACCGGGAAGCCGGAAGATCCACGGCACGTCGAGCACCTCGCGGTAGAGCGTCTTGCCGTGCCCGAGCCCGCCGTGCTCGCCAAATTCCTCGCCGTGGTCGGAGATCACGACGACCAACGTCTCGGCGAGCCGGCCGCGCCGCTCCAGCTCATCGAGCAGCGTGCCGAAGCTGCGATCGATGCCCGCGATTTCGGCGTCGTACAGCGGCGCCATCCGCTCCACGAGGTCGCGGGCCTCGGGACGGCGCCGATCGAGCGCCCGATAGATTTCTTCCACCTTGGCGAGGCTGCCGGAGCCGGAAGGGATCTGTCCGGCGAAACGACGGCGAAGATCCTCCGGCGGCTCGTAGGGAGCGTGGGGATCGATGGCATGGACATAGAGGAAGAACGGGGCCGGGCCACGATCGGGAGCCGAAACCGATTCGTCGAGCCAGGCGAGCGCCCGGCCGTCGAGCGCTTCGCCACGCGCCAATTCGTCGAGAAACTCGAAGTGGTCGAAGCCCTGGGCGAAGCCGGACGCTTCCGTAATATGGGCGTTTGCGCTGAATCCGCCGGTTCGGTAGCCCTCTTCCTGAAGCACCTCGGCGAGCGTTCGCACGCCAGGAGGCAGTCGCCGGTCGAGCCGGTTCGCGCCATGCACGGCGGGGGGGAGTCCGGTGAGGATCGTCGCGGTCGAGGGGCGGGTCCAGGACGACGCGGCGGTTGTCTGTTCGAACACGACTCCCTGTAGGGCGAGAGCGTCGATCCGAGGGGTGAGCCCGCGTTTCGAGCCATAGGCGCCCACCCGGTCGGCGCGCAGGGTGTCGATCAAGAAAAGCAGGAGATTCGGCCGTGACGCAGGAGCCGGATTCCTCGCCGCGAGTTTCGGAGCGGCCGGGCGGGGAAGAGGATCGAGAGAGCGCAGCACCGGTTTCCTCACGATCGCCCAAGCCGTCGCATCCCCGGTGGCGCGAAACGTCCAGCGCACCAGCCGTTCGCCCTCTCCGGGAATCTCCCAGGCGCCGGCTTTGGCACCGGGTGCCAGCCGCGCCAGCACCTTCTCCGCTCCGCCTTCGATCTGCGCCAGGATCTCGATCTGCGGCGCGCCGCCGCGCGAGGAGATTCCCTCGACTCCGATCGCGGACTTCCCTGTCACTTCCAGATAGCCGTCGATCCGCGCACCCCCCGCGAGCGCGATCCCCTCCGTCACGCCCGCCGCCAGGTTTCGATCGACCGGCCCGGGAGGGCGCGGCGGCCCGGTCGGTTCGGTCTCGCGCCGGACTTCGCAAAGCGGCAGCTCGGCCGCCAGGTCGCGCGCCACGGGCCATTCGCGCGGCGCGGGACCGCAGGCGGCGAGGAGGGCTACGGCGAGCAAGGGGAGGAGGCGAAAACGCACGGGGGGATCTTAGTGGCAAGCCGAGGCCATACAATCCCCCCGCCCATGCGCCGCTTCGCCTTTCGCCTGCTCGTCGTCCTGGCGACGATCGCCGTCACCTTGGCTCTCGCCGAGGGGGCGTTGCGGCTCTATTTTCGCGCCAAGGGCGGCGATTCGGGCGACGTTCGGTCGATCCTCGCGAAGTCGGCGAAGACTTCCGTAGCCGACAACGCCGAGCACGGGGGCAAGTTTTCGCTCTCTGGCTTGGTGAAAGCGAGCGCTTTTCCGGACGTGGTCTACGAGCTGAAGCCGAACGTCTCAGGGACTTTCCGGGGCAAGAGCCTGCGCACCAACGCCCAGGGTTTGCGGGGGTCTCGCGATTACCCGACGCCCAAGCCCGCCGGCACCTACCGGATCGCCGGGATCGGCGATTCCGTGATGTTCGGCTGGGGCGTGGGGGAGGGCGAGCCGTATCTGGAGATCGTCGAGCGGGAGCTTGCGGCCCGCGGACGCCCGGCGGACGTTTTGAGCTTTGCGGTTCCGGGGTACAACACGTCGCTCGAAGTGGCGGCGTTCGAACACCGGGCGCTGCCGTTCTCGCCCGACCTGGTGGTGCTTCATTTCGTCGGGAACGACTTCGGACTGCCACACTTTTTGCGCCGGCCGGACGCTCCGCTCTCCCGCGGCGCCGCCCCTTCTCGCTGGCTGCTGTGGGAGCTGCTCAGAGCCCGCTTCACGCCCCCTTCGCCCGACGATGAGGTCGATCCCGATCTGATCGGCCACGACACGACCGGCGGCGCGCCGGGCGAGCGCTACGAGGCGCGCAAGCAATACGAGGGGATCGTCGGCGAGGCGGCGTTCGGGAAAGCGCTCGGGCGCCTGCGGGAGCTGACCGCGCCGCGCGGTATTCCGGTGATCGTCATGGCGCTCGGCGGCGACGAAGGGCGCGGCAAGCTGGCGCGCGAGACCGCCGAAAAGAACGGCTTCACGTTCCTCAACGCCGCGCCGCATTTCTACGATTACCTGGTGGCCCACGACCTCCAGAACGACCGGAAAAACTGGGTCACGGTGTTCCGCATCCCGCACGACGGCCACCCCAACGCCCTCGGCCATCGGCTCTACGCCGAGGTGTTGCTCGAAGAGCTGGCGCGGCGCGGCGTCGGCAGTTTTGTCCCATCCAAATCGGCCCCACCGAAAGGAAACACCCCTTGAGCCGAGCCGAACGCCTGCGCCTGCTGTTTGCGGTCCTGTTGGTCGTCCTGGCGCTCGACCAGGCGACGAAGCTGCTGGCCCGCAGGCACCTGGTCTACGAGCCGCGGAGCTATCTGGGGGGAATCGCCAGGCTCGAATACGCCGAAAACCGCGGCGCGTTCTTGAGCCTGGGGGCGAATCTCCCCGCCGGTTGGCGCGAGGGGCTGCTCTCGGGGCTCAACGTCCTGCTGGTGGTGGGCCTCACGGTCTACCTGGTCCGCGGGCGGGACCTTGGCCGCTGGCCGACGCTCGCGCTCGCGCTGTTGATCTCCGGGGGGCTCGGCAACCTGATCGACCGGGTGATGCGCGGCGGCGCGGTGATCGATTTCATGATCCTCGGGATCGGCCCGGTGCGGACGGGAGTGTTCAACGTCGCGGATCTCTGCCTCACCACCGGAGCGATCCTGTTCGCCTTCACCGGCGCCACGACGAAGCGGACGGACGAGGCGGAGCCCGACGCCGAGGGGGCCGAGGCAAAGTGAACGAAGACCCGCCGGAGCCAGCGGAGCCGCCGGGCGACGATCGAGAGCCGGCGCCGCTCGCTCCGGTCCTTGGGGCCGCGGAGCGATTCCGTCCGGCGCCTCCTCCGTCCACCGGTCCAGCGGACGTTGACCTTCCGCCCCCCCTGGCCGACGACGAACGGCGCGCCGCGGTGGGGGAGTTTCTCGGCGATCTGGCGCGCGCGTTGGCGGCCCGCGGCGGGGCGGAGGTGGAGGCGCTGCTCGAACGGTCGGAGCACGAGCGGCGTCGGGCTTTGCGCGATCGGCCCGAGTTGCGAACCTTGGAGGTCGCGGCCGAGCTGCTCGCACGCTGCCGGGCCTCCTGGCCCAACGATCCGGGCGCCGCGGCCGAGGCGGCGCGCCTGGCCTACCGTCTACTTTCGGAGCCAAGCTCCGAGGCCGACCTGGCGCCGGCCGACCGCGCTCCCCTCCTGGCCTTCTCTCGCGAGCACCTGGCGGCGGCGGACCGGATCGCGCGCCGGGCGACCGAGATCGAACACAGGCGGCGACCGTATGAACGGCCCAAGAGATCGGAGATTC
>DATMZU010000443.1:0-15345 GCA_035607435.1 Thermoanaerobaculia bacterium
CGATGAAAAAAAGGGAACGACCGTGATCGAGAAAATAGAAAAGACCGACGCCGAGTGGCGTAAGTTGTTGACTCCGGAGCAGTACCAGATCCTGCGCAAGGCGGGCACCGAGCGCGCGTTCAGCGGTAAAACTTGGAACAACCACGAGAAGGGGACCTACGTTTGCGCCGCCTGCAAGCTTCCCCTGTTCAGCTCGGCGACCAAATTCGAGTCCGGCACCGGCTGGCCGAGCTTCTGGGCGCCGATCGATCCCTCGCACGTGATCGAGCACAGCGACTGGTCGTTCGGCATGCGGCGCACGGAGGTGCTCTGCGCCCGCTGCGGCGGCCACTTGGGGCACGTGTTCGACGACGGTCCGCAGCCGACCGGCCAGCGCTACTGCATGAACTCGGGGGCGATGGAGTTCGTGCCCGAGAAGTAGGACCATCCCCACTTTTAGACGATTGCGGGCGGATTTCCCCCTGAGGGAGACCGCCCGCAAAGTTTTTTCGGCGATTTCCGGAAAATCATCGGGATCCGACGGCCGCTTTCCGTCTTAGGGGGATGAACCATCTACCCCCAGGAGGGAAACATGCTCATCCCGTCGAGAAGTTTGTCGTACCCCCTTGCGATCACCTTACCGTTTCGCGATAATGTAAGGAGACCGCAAGGAGGGCGCCCCATGATCCTGTCGTCCGCAAAACTGACCGAGAAATACCAGATCACCATCCCGAGCGAGATCCGCCGCCGCTTGAGCCTGGAAGCCGGAGACGTCGTCCTCCTTCGCCTGGATGGCGACGAGATCAAGCTCGAAAGCGCCAAAGGCGGCTGGTGCGCCGCCCTGCGCGGTCTCGGCGCCGAGGTCTGGCAAGACGCCGGGGGCGCCGCCGCGGCGATCGAGCGCGAGCGCGAGGGGTGGGAGTGATGGCCACCTCCCGGACTCTCCCCCTTCTGGGGGTCGATTCGATGCTGTTCGTCTATCACTTTGAAGGAAGCCGCGAATTCGGCGCGGCGGCCAACGCCCTGCTCGAAGCCGCCGAGTTGGGCCGTTGCCGCCTCGCCGCGTCCGTGCTCGCGCTGCTCGAAATCCTGGTCGTCCCCAAAAGGATGGGCCGGACCGACCTCTGCCGCCGCTATCGGGATCTCCTGGAGTCCTTCCCCAACTTGGACTTCCACGAGCTCGACGGCGACATCGCGGAGAAAGCCGCCGAGCTGCGCGCCCGCTACGACCTGCGCACGCCGGACGCGATCCATCTGGCCACCGCGCTCGCCGCCGGGGCGGAGACGTTCGCGAGCGAGGACAAGAGGCTACGGAAGGTGAAGGAGCTGGCGGTCGTGCCGCTCTCGGCGGCGTTGACGGTCTGAGCGCTCAAGGTGAGCCCCGCCTCCCGCCGAGACGGGGCTCACCACCGTACACCTCGTCTCGTCCCAACCCCTTTGGGCACCCGCGCGGGCCAGTGCTATCGTCCGGTGGACACGAGAGAGATCCGAGGTGCCTATGAGGTTCAGACACGCTCTTCGATGGCTTTCCGCGGCGGTGCTGCTTGCCGCTACGCTCGCTTCCCAGCCGCTGGTGGCCCAGAGCTTGGCGTCGTTCGAGCAGCGGGTGACCGTGCATCGGCTGGCCAACGGGTGGACCTTCCTGTTGGTGCGGCGGCCGGTGGCTCCCGTGTTCTCGTTCGTCACCATCGCCGACGTCGGCTCGGCTCAAGAGGTGCCGGGGATCTTCGGCCTCGCGCATATGTTCGAGCACATGGCTTTCAAGGGGACGCCGAACATCGGCACCACCGACTGGCCGGCCGAGGAAAAGGCGCTCGCCCGGGTGGAAACGGCCTATCAGGCCTGGCAGGCCGAGCGCCTGTCGGCCCGCCCGGATGCCGCCAAGCTCGAAGCGCTCCTCGCCGAATTCAAGCGGCGGGAGGAAGAGGCCGGCCGCTTCGTGATCAAAGGTGAGTTCGACTCTTGGATCCAACGCGAAGGGGGCGTGGGCTTGAACGCCAGCACCGGCGCCGACACGACCCGCTATTTCTACTCGCTGCCCGCCAACAAGCTCGAATTGTTCGCCTACCTCGAATCGGAGCGCTTCTTCCATCCCGTGTTCCGCGAGTTCTACCAGGAACGCGACGTGGTGCAGGACGAGCGCCGCTACTCGGTGGACAGCCAGCCGGTGGGCAAGCTGTTGGAACAGCTGCTCGGCTCGTCGTTCATCAACCACCCGTACGGCCACTCGACGATCGGCGCGGTCAGCGATCTTCAATCGTTCACCCGCACTGACGCCGAAGCGTTCTTCCGCACCTGGTACGCGCCGAGCAACCTGCTGACCGTGCTGGTGGGCGACGTCGACCCCGCCACCGCGATCCCGATGATCGAGAAATACTTCGGGCGCATTCCCTCTCGCCCGGCGCCGCCCCCATTGCGCACCGTCGAGCCGGAGCAGATCGCCGAGAAGACGATCGTCTTGAAGGACCGTTCCGAGCCGCTTTACATCGAGGCTTACCACAAGCCGGCGATCACGAATCCGGACGAGCCGGCCTGGGACGTCCTCGACCTGGTGCTCTCCAGCGGGCGGGCCTCGCGGCTCTATCGCTCGCTGGTGCGCGACAAGAAGCTCGCCGTCTCGGTCAGCACGTTCAGCGGCATTCCGGGCGCCAAGTATCCCCACCTCTGGGGAGTCTTCGTGGTCCCGGCGCAAGGCGCCGCGCTCGACAAGGTGCGCGACGCCGTGCGCGTGGAGCTCGATCGCCTGAAGTCGGGAGATCTCGCCGATGCCGAGCTGGCCCGCGCGAAGCGCAGAGTGCGCGCGACGTTGGTCCGCGATCTGCAATCCAACGAAGGGCTTGCCCGCCAGCTCGCCGACTACCAGAGATTTTTCGGCGATTGGCGCGAGACGTTTCGCTATCTCGACCGGGTGGACGCGGTGACCAAGGCCGACGTGCAGAGGATCGCGACCGCGGCGTTCGTCGATTCTCATCGGACCGTGGGCGAAGTGATCCGCGATGAGCAGCCCGCGCCCGGACCGACCACGGCGCAGGAGGGGAATTGACCATGCGCGCCCGCATCCGTCCTCTGCTTCTCGCCGCCGGATTCGCCACCTGGGGCGTCTTCGGTTCCCCCGCGCTGCCGCAGGCCGAAAAGGCGTCCGAGTTGCGCTTTCCGCCGCTGCGCGAATTCACCTCCCCGGAACCGCAGCGGGTGGTGCTCGAAAACGGGTTGACCGTCCTGCTGCTCGAAGACCACGAATTGCCGCTGGTCGAAGCGACCGCTTTGATCCGTACCGGATCGCTCTACGAGCCCGCCGACAAGGTCGGCCTGGCGGACCTGACCGGGAGGGTCTTGCGCACCGGCGGCACCCAACGCCAGTCGGGGGATGAGATCGACGATTTCCTGGAGAACCGCGCGGCGACGATCGAAACCTCGATCGGGGACGACGCCGGATCCGCCCGGCTCTCCGCTCTGCGCGAAGATTTCTTCGACGTGTTCCGGACCTTTGCCGACATCCTGCGCCGGCCGGCGTTCGATGCGACCAAGATCGAGCTGGCGCGCAACCGGACGATGTCGGAGGTCGCCCGCCAGAACGACGACCCTCAGGACATTCTGGACCGCAAGTTCCGCGAGCTAGTCTTCGGCAAGGATTCGCCGGAAGCGCGGACGCCCACGTTCGCGTCGCTCGCCGCGATCCGCCGCGCCGACATGGTCGCCTGGCATGCGAAGTACTTCCATCCCGAGCGCGTCATCCTCGGGATCGTCGGCGACCTCGATGCCGCGGCGACTCTCGCGAAGGTGCGCGAAGCGTTCGGCGACTGGCCGCGTGGGCCGGCGATCGAGGAGCCGGCCGAGAAGCCGCCGCACGAAGTGAAGCCGGGGGTCTATACGGTCGATCTCGATGACATTCCGCAATCCAACATCGCGATGGGATATCTCGGGATTCGCCGCGACGATCCCGACGTCTTTACGGTCGAGGTGTTGAACCAGGTGTTCGGCGGCTCGTTCGCTTCGCGCCTGTTCTCCGAGGTCCGGTCGAAGAAGGCGCTCGGCTATGTGGTCTACGGCGGCGTCAACAGCGACTGGGGCCATCCTGACGTGACCCAGCTGGTGCTCACGACCAAGGGCGAGACGACCGGCGCGGGGGTTGCCGCGCTGCTCGACGAGGCGAAGCGGCTGTTCTCGGAGCCGCCGACCGACCGGGAGGTCGAAGAGGCGAAAAAAGCCATTCTTTCCTCGTTCGTGTTCACCCGCGACTCGATCCGGAAGACTCTGCGCCAGCGCCAGACGCTCGAATATTGGGGCTATCCCGCCGACTGGTACGAGCGCTATCGCACCGGGGTGGAAGCGGTGACCACCGAGCAGGTGAAGAAGGCGGCCCAGCGGCTGATCCACCCCGAAAAGTTCGCGATCGTGGTGGTCGGTCCCGCCGCGGTCCGGGAAAGACCGCTGTCCGACTTCGGCCCGGTGACTCCCTTGGACATCACGATCCCGGGGGCGCCGAAAGCGGCGAAACAGCCGTAAGCGTCAACGCTTCATCTAGATACGCCCCCGGGCCGTAGGGGGGCAGCTTGCCTGCCCCCGGGCGGAGGCAAGCTCCGCCCCTACGAAAAACTCGATGCTGAAGGAGCCAGGGTGATCTTTGTCACCCGCAAATCGTGACGCCGCGCTCTACCGGCGGCATCCCCCGGCAGGCGATTCTCCTCTCAGGAGGAAGTCGCCATGCCTGAGCCTCACGAGCCCCATGATTCCCCGGTCGCCGCCCTCGCCGGGGCGACTCAAACGTACGGTCCCGTCGTTGCGCTCGATCGCCTGAACCTCGAAATCCGTGCGGGCGAGGTGCTCGCGCTGCTCGGACCCAACGGCGCCGGCAAGACCACCACGATTCAACTGCTGACGGGCCTCGCCCGTCCGGCCGGGGGCGGCGCCCGGCTGTTCGGCCGCGATCCGCAAGAACGCGGCGCCCGCGAGCGGCTCGGCGCGATGCTCCAGGTCGGCAAGGTCCCCGAGACGCTCTCGGTCCGCGAGCTGATCCGGCTGTTTTCGAGCTACTACCCGAAACCGCTGGCCGTCGAAGAGACGATCCGCCGCGCCGGCATCGGCGAGTTCGCCGATCGCCGGTTCGGCGCGCTCTCCGGCGGCCAGCAGCGGCGCGCCCTGTTCGGCCTCGCGCTCTGCGGCAACCCCGACCTTCTGGTGCTCGACGAACCGACCACCGGGCTCGACGTCGAGAGCCGCCGCTCGCTCTGGGCGGCGGTGCGCGCGTTTCGCGCCCGCGGCGGCTCGGTCCTGCTCACCACCCATCACATCGAAGAAGCCGACGCGCTCGCCGACCGGATCGTCCTGCTCGCCCGGGGGCGCGAGGTGGCCGCCGGCACGCCAGCCGAGATCAAAGCCTCGGCGGGCGGCGCGAGCCTCGAAGAGGCGTATCTCGCGCTCACCGGCTTTGCCACTTCCGATACCGACTCCCGAGAGGAGGCCGCATGAACACCCGGTCGCAAACCGCGCAAACCCTCGCGCTCGAAGTCCGCACCGAATTTCAAAAGCTCATCCGCCAGCCCGGCTTTGCCCTGCCGACGCTCGGCTTTCCCCTGTTGTTCTATACCCTGTTCGCGCTCACCCTCGCCCGCCAGGGACGCGCCGGGGGCCTCGGCTTTCCCACCTACCTGCTCGGCACCTACGCCACGTTCGGCGTGCTTTCGACCACCCTGCTCGCGGTGGGGGTGGGCGTGGCGCTCGAACGCGGCCAGGGATGGCTGCAACTGCGGCGGACCACGCCGATGCCGCTGCTCACCTACTTTGCGGCGAAGGGCATCGTGAGCGCCGGGTTCGCCCTGCTCGTGGTCCTCGGCCTCTCCGCGCTGGCCGTCGGTTTCGGCGGCGTCCATCTGCCGCTCTGGACCTGGCTGCGTTTCGTGGCGATCCTCACGATGGGGTCGCTGCCGTTCACCGCGTTGGCTCTGGCGGTCGGCTACCTCGCCGGCCCAAGCTCCGCTCCCGCGGTGGTCAATTTGATCTCGATGCCGCTCGGATTCTGCTCGGGGCTCTGGCTGCCGATCGAGATGCTGCCCAAGCTGCTCCAGAAGATCGCCGTGGCGCTGCCGCCCTACCATCTCGGCCAGCTCGCGCTCGCTCCGCTCGCCGCGGGCCGGCGCGAGAGCCCCCTGTTGAGCCTGGCGGTCCTCGCGCTCTTTTCCGCCCTCTGCCTCGGCGCGGCCCGCTTCGGCTACCTGCGCGACCGGGGGCGGACCTACGGCTAGGTAGACCACGGATAGGATGAAGAGAGAGCCGAGATACCGATGAGACTGCTCCCCGACCGGCCCGACCTCGGATGGACGCCCTACGCCTGGTTGATCTACCTGGTGCCGCTGGTCATCTATCCGGGTTTCGGGCACGCGAGCGCCCGGGTCTGGGCCGCCACCGGCGCCACGCTCGTCGTCTTCCTGTGGCTCTACTTCCGGTCCTTCTGGGTGAAGGGCCGGGCGGCGGTCGCCTGTGCCGCGGGAATCGTCGCCCTCGCGCTCCTTCTGGCGCCGTGGAACTACGCCGTCAGCTCGTTTTGGGTCTACGCGGCGGCGATCTTCGGCGACAAGTTGCCCGCCCGGACCGCCGCGCGGGGGATCGCCGTCCTGCTCGGCCTCCTCGCGCTCCAGAGTTGGGCGTTCGGCCTGCCTGCCCTCTACTGGGTGTCTTCCGCCGTTTTCACGGCACTGATCGGCGGCGTCAACATCCACCAGGCCGAGGTCCGCCGGGCCGACGCGAAACTGAGGCTCGCGAGCGACGAGGTGGAAAGGCTCGCCAAGGCCGCCGAACGCGAGCGGATCGGCCGCGACCTCCACGACCTGCTCGGCCACAGCCTGACCCTGATGGCGCTCAAGGCCGAGCTGGCCGGCAAGCTGCTGGCCCGCGATCCGGCCGCGGCCGGGCGTGAGATCGCCGAACTGGAATCGATCTGCCGCGAGGCCCTGCGCGAAGTGCGCCGCGCGGTCTCCGATTTCCGCGCCGAGGACCTCGCGGCCGAGCTGTCCCGAGCGCGCTTGGCGCTCGCGACCGCGGGAATCGGGGTCGAGGTCGAAGCGAGCCCGCCGACGATCGAGCCGGAGCGCGCGAGCGCGCTCGCCCTGGCGCTGCGCGAAGGGGTGACCAACGTGATCCGCCACGCGGGGGCGACGATCTGCCAGATCCGGATCGCCGGCCGCGGCTCGGACATCGAGCTGGTGGTGGCCGACGACGGCCGCGGCGGGATACGGCGGGAGGGCTCCGGGCTCACCGGCATGCGCGAGCGGATCGAAGCAATCGGCGGCCGGGTGGTGCTCGGGGCGCCACAAGACGGCCGGCGCGGCACCCGGCTCGAAGTGTCGCTCCCCCGCTTCGCGCCGGAGATCTCGTGATCCGCGTCCTGATCGCCGAAGACCAGGCGATGCTGCTCGGCGCCCTCGCGGCGCTGCTCTCGCTCGAACCCGACCTCGAAGTCGTCGGCCAAGCCAAGGACGGGCGCGAGGCGCTCGACCTCGCCCGCTCGGCCCGGCCCGACGTCGTGCTCGCGGACATCGAGATGCCGCATCTGTCGGGCCTGGAGCTGGCGGTCGAGCTGGCGCGCCTCGATCCGTCCCCTCGGGTGGTGATCGTCACCACGTTCGCGCGCGCCGGCTATCTCCGGCGGGCGCTCGAAGCGGGGGTTGCGGGCTATCTATTGAAGGACGCCCCGGTCGAACGGCTCGCGGAGGCGATCCGCCGCGCGCACCAGGGGCTCAAGGTGATCGATCCGGAGCTGGCGGCCCAGGCCTGGACCGAGGCCGACCCGCTTTCCGACCGCGAGCGCCAGGTCTTGCGCCTGGCGGCGGAAGGGTGGAGCGCCCAGCGGATCGCGGGCGAGCTGCATCTTTCCCACGGCACGGTGCGCAACTACCTCTCCGAAGCGACGGCGAAGCTCGGCGCCGACAACCGCATCGACGCCGCCCGGATCGCGCGCGAACGCGGCTGGCTGTAGTTCGCCCCACCGGCCGCCGCCTGAAGGCGCGAGGGTCCGCCAAACCACCACCCCCATAGGCACCCGGCCGCGGCTGCGGCACGAAGTTTGCTTTTCGATTCCGGCACAATTCAGCCCAGCTCCTCCACCTTGCGAACGGCATATGATCGCGTTCGAGATCGGATTCAACCGGGTGACCATCAGCCAAAAAGAGCGGACCTCCGCCTCCTCGGCGGCGGCGTTTCCAGCCGCCTCCGCCGCCGATCTCGAAGCGCTCGAACGGATCGCCCCGGCGCTCGCCCACGACCTGCGCGGGCCGATCAACACGATGAATTTTCAGTTGGAGCTGCTCGGCGACGTGCTCGGCGCCCGGCTCGCGGGCGATCCGACGATCGAACGCCCGCTGCGCTACGCCCGCGGTCTAAAGAGCGAGCTGGCCCGACTCCATCGCGGCATCGAAGCGCTGTTCGCCCAGATCGCCCGTGCCTCGACCGACGTCTGGGACGCCACCGAGACGGTCGCCGATCTCGCGCTGCTGCTCGAAGCCGCGGCGCGGAAGGGGCGCGTCGGGCTGGTGGTCGATCTGCCCGATCTGCCGCTGTCCGCCACCGGCGATCGGGCGACGTTCCGCCGGGTGGCGCTCGGGCTCGCGCTCGAAATCCTCGACCGCCTGGAACCGGGAGGATCGCTGGAGATCCACCTGGCGGCGACCGCGGAAGGCGACCCGCAGCTGGAGCTGGCCGGCTCCGCGCCGCTCGCGCCGCAGATCGAGCCCCGGCTCGCCGCCGCCCGCTCCCGGCTCGCCGCCGCCGGTTTCGACCTCGCGCGGCTCGGGTCCGAGGATCGGCCGCGGCTCGTGCTCACCCGCGCTCTGGACGTTAGGGAGAGCTGACGCATGCCTCACGCGCTCGCCGTCGATGACGATCCGAACTTTCTGCTCGCCTTGGCCGAGCTGATCGAGGGCCAGGGGTTCACGGTCAATACCGCCACCACCCTGCGCGACGCCCGCCAGCGGCTCAGCCGGCAGACGCCGGACATCGTGCTGGTCGATCTCTACCTGCCGGACGGCAACGGCATCGAGCTGCTCAAGGACTTCGATCCGGTGCGCCCGACCCAGGTCGTCCTGATGACCGGCCATGCGGATCTCGAAAGCGCGGTTCAGGCGCTGCGCCTGGGCGCGAGCGACTACCTGACCAAGCCGCTCGACATCGGCCGCTTGAAGAGCATCCTCGGCAAGGTCGCGAACGAAAGCGCCGAGGAGCGGCCGGCGCCGATCGAAATCCCCGCCGTCGAGGTCGGCCGGTTCGGCCTGCTGATCGGCCAATCGCCCTCGATGCAGGACGTCTACTCCCTGCTCGCGCGGGTCGCGCCGACCGACGCGACGGTGTTCGTGATCGGCGAGAGCGGTACCGGCAAGGATCTCGCCGCGCAGACCCTGCACATGCTGTCCGCGCGCGCCCGCGGCCCGTTCCTGCCGCTCAACTGCGGCGCGATCTCCCCGACGCTGATCGAGAGCGAACTGTTCGGCCACGAGCGCGGCAGCTTCACCGGGGCCCAGCGGCGCCACCAGGGCTATTTCGAGCGCGCGCACGGCGGCACCCTGTTCCTCGACGAGATCACCGAGATGCCGATCGAGCTGCAGGTGAAGCTCCTGCGCGTCCTGGAGACCGGGCAGCTGACCCGGGTCGGCGGCGACCAGCCGACCGAGGTGGACGTCCGCGTGATCACCGCGACCAACCGCGACCCGGCGGCCGCCGTGGGCCAAGGCAAGCTGCGCGAGGACCTGCTCTACCGCCTTCAGGTATTTCCGGTGACCATGCCCCCTCTGCGCGAACGGGGCGGCGACGTCGAGCAGCTCGCCGAGCATTTCCTCGGCGAGCTGAACGAGCGGAGCGGCACCCCGAAAGCCTATTCCGCCGACGCGCTCGACCGGCTGCGCGATCACCCCTGGCCGGGCAACGTCCGCGAGCTGAAGAACGTCATCCACCGGGCCTACATCCTGGCCGACGCCGAAATCGAGCCGCGCCACCTGCCCCACGCCCTGGCGCCCGAAGCGGTCCCCACCCGCGCGCTCCATTTCGAGGTCGGCGCCTCGATCGAGGAGGTGGAACGGCGCCTGATCATCGCAACGCTCGACCTCCACGGCGGCAACAAAAGAAAGACCGCGGACGTCCTGGGGGTGAGCCTGAAGACGCTCTACAACCGGTTGAACGCCTACCGGATGGTGTAAAAGGCCCCTGAGCTAAAAGGACCTAAAGGACTGCAAGGACCTAAAGGACCAGGGCACGTTGGCGTAAACCAGGCCGTCCTTGGAGTCCTTGCCGTCCTTTAGGTCCTTTTTCCAGGGCCTCCGCAAGCAGGTTGCCACCCGATCTGCCACCCCCCTTTCTTTGACAGCCGTGCCCCCCGACAACTAACATTCGCGGGCTGCGCCGGTGTAGCTCAGTGGTAGAGCGCCTGACTGTGGATCAGGAGGTCATGGGTTCGACCCCCATCGCCGGTGCCATTTTTTCTCCCCTCCGTACGATAGGAAGATCTCGCGATGGCGGAAAACTCGGAGCCCCTGGCACCCCAGGCATTCGTCGAACCGCGCCTGTCGCGCGGCCTGCGCGATCTCCTGCCCGAGCAGATGCTCGCGCGCCAGAAGGTGATCGACACGGCGCGCGGGGTCTACGAGCTGTACGGCTTCGTGCCGCTTTCCACCCCGGCGATCGAGTATCTCGACGTCCTGCGCGGATCGGCGGGCCAGGAGGCCACGCAATCGATCTTTCGGGTCAACAACCCGGAAGAGGAGGCGCTCGGCCTGCGCTTCGACCTCACCGTGCCGCTCGCCCGCGTGGTCGCCCAATACGTCGATCTGCCGCGGCCGTTCCGGCGCTACCAGGTGTCACCGGTCTGGCGCGCCGACAAGCCCGGTCCCGGGCGGTTCCGCGAGTTCACCCAGTTCGACCTCGACTCGGTGGGCACCGAATCGGAGATCGCCGACACCGAAATCATCGCCGGCATGTGCGACACGCTCAAGGCGCTCGAAGTCGGGCCGTTCCGGGTCCGCTTCTCCAGCCGCCGGATTCTGAACCTCCTGCTGCGCCACGCCGACGTGCCCGAGGGCCAAGGGGTGGACGTCCTGCGGGTGCTCGACAAGCTGGACAAGATCGGCATCGAGAAGCTGCGCAAAGAGCTGACCGTCGGCTATTACGACGAATCGGGAGATTTCATCCGCGGCCTCGGCCTGGTGGCGGATCAGGTCGAGCGGATCGAGCGCTTCCTCGCGATCCGCGGCGAGGATCGCCGGTCGGTGGTCGCCCAACTGCGCGAGTATTTCGCGGGGGCGGAAGACGCGGCTCCCGAGCTCGACGTGGTCGAGCGGATCTCGAACCACCTGTATAGCTTGGGTTACGCCGAGGATCAGGCGGAGCTGGATTTGAGCATCGCGCGAGGCCTCGCCTATTACACCGGCCCGGTGTTCGAGGGGGTGCTGCTCGACGCGCCGCAGTTCGGCTCGGTGTTCGGCGGCGGACGCTACGACGACCTGGTGATGCGCTTCCGCGGCGAACGGATTCCCGCGACCGGCGCCTCGCTCGGCGTCGATCGGCTGCTCGCGGCGCTCGCCCACCTGGGGCTCGCCGGAGGGCGGAAATCGACTTCGCAGGTGCTGGTCGCCCGGATCGACCCTGCCCTCGAATCGCAGTCCCTGGCGATGACCTACGAGCTGCGCCGCGCGGGCATTCCCGCCGAGCTGTACCTGGGCACCGAGAAATCGATCGGCAAGCAGGTCAAGTACGCCGACTCGACCGGCATTCCGATCGTCCTGCTCTACGGCTCGAACGAGCACGAGCGCGGCGTCCTGACGCTCAAGGACATGGAAGCCGGGCGCGAGCGGGCCAAGAAGCTCGGCGACCGCCGCGAATGGCTCGCCGCGCGGCCGGGCCAGCGCGAAGTGCCGCGTGCCGATCTGATCGCGGAAGTCCGGCGCATGCTCGACGCCGCGGAGGGATGAGGCGGTGAGCGGAAGCACGATCACGCTCGACGGATCGAGTCTGACGCTTGCCGACCTCGCTCGGATTGCGCGCGACCCTTTGGTCGCGGTCGAGTGCGCTCCGGAAGCTCTCGCCCGGGTCGAACGCGGCTGGAAGCGAATCGAACAGATCGCCGACGCCTACACCGAGGCCTATCGCCGCCTGGAGCGCGGCGAGGAGGGGGATCCGCCGGTTCTCGATTATGGGGTGACGACCGGCTTCGGCGAGTTCAAGAACATTCCGATCGCTCCGGAGCAGCTGGAGCTGCTGCAACGGAACATCCTGCTTTCTCACGCCGTGGGCGTAGGCGAAAACGCCGATCCGAACGATCCGGCGAACTACTTTCCGCCCGAGGTCGTGCGCGCTGCTCTCGCGATCCGGCTGAACGCCTTCCTCAAGGGGCATTCCGGCGTGCGCTTGGAGCTGGTGGAGGTGGTCCGGCGGATGCTCGTCCGCGGCATCGTGCCGAGGGTTCCTCTCCGCGGCTCGGTCGGTTCGAGCGGCGACCTCTGCCCGCTCGCCCACCTGTTCGTGGTGCTGCTGGGCGAGGGGGACTATTACGTCGCCCGCACGGCCGACGATCTCAAGAGCCATCCGCGCACGATCCGCCGCGGCCTTCTCGACCTGGCCGACGACCTCGCCTATGCGGGAGCCAGCGCGCCCTGGCCCTTGCCCGGGGTGAGCTTCAAAGAGGGGCTCGCTCTCACCAACGGCGCCACCTTCTCGGCCGCCCTGCTGGCGCTCGCGGTCCACGACGGCGAGGCCGCCGCGGACTGCGCCGATCTGGCCGCCGCGCTCTCCCTGGAGGCGGTCTGCGGTTGCGCCCGCGCGCTCGACCCGAAGGTCCATGAGATGCGCGGCCATCGCGGCGCGATCCAGAGCGCCGAGCGCCTGCGCGCCCTGCTCGCCGGAAGCCGGCTGCTCGAAGGGGCAGGGGCCGTCCAGGACGTTTACTCGCTCCGCTGCGCGCCACAGGTGCATGGCGCGGCGCGCGACGCTCTCGCCTATGCCCGGACGGTCGCCGAGCAGGAGATCAACGCCGCGACCGACAATCCGCTGTTCTTCCCCGAAGCCGAGGACGACCCCTGGGATTGGCAGTTCCGCGGCAATTGGCCCGCGGGGTACGACGGAACCTTGCGCGCCTCGTTTTCGGCCGGCAACTTCCACGGCGAACCGGTCGGCATGGCGGCCGACTTCCTGGCGATCGGTCTCGCCGAGCTGGCGAACATCTCGGAGCGCCGAACCCAGATGCTGCTCGACGGCCACCACAGCCGCGGCCTGCCGCCGAACCTGATCCCCTGGGCGGGAGTGAACTCAGGGCTCATGATCGCCCAGTACTCGGCCGCGGGCGTCGTCTCGGAAAACAAGGTCCTGGCGCATCCGGCCTCGGTCGATTCGATCCCGACCTCCGCCAACAGCGAGGACCACAACGCGATGGCGACGTTCGCCGCCCGGAAGCTGCGCACCGTCCTCGGCAACGTCCAGGCGGTGCTGGCGATCGAGCTGCTGGTGACGGCCCAGGCGGTCGAGTGGCGGACCCTCCTGCGAAGCGGCGGCGGACGGCTGGCCGAATCGGCCCCGCGGGGCGAAGACCCCGGCAGCCTGATCCGCGCCGCGCAGGAGAAAAGCAACGCCTACGACACCCAGCTCGCGGAGTTTTCGGCCTGGACGTCAGCCGACCGGCGGGAGCGGATCGCGGAATTCCTGGGCGCCGGGACCCGCGCCGCCTACTTGAAGATCCGCCGGGCCGCGTCGACCCTGTTGACCGATCGCCGCCTGGACCTGGACGTGAGGGCGGTGCGCGACCTGGTCGAAAGGGGTGAGCTCGTGAGCCTTTTGACGCCATGAGCTTAGCCCTTCCCCTCCCCTTGAAATCGCTCTGGAAAGCTGTATACTTCCGGGCCATTCAACACCCCCCGGATCCCGACAGCCAGATTTGCGCGTTGCGAGTCTCCGGGCGGGTGAGTGTTCGAAGAGGCGAAAGCCGAAGAAATGAACCAACTATCGTTCAGCGGCTTGAAGCCGTTGAACTTTGTCGCGAACCGTCCGAGCGCTCGGGCTTGACCGAGTTCTCGTTCTGTCCTTAAATCCAAAAAGGGAGAAGACCAATGAAGAAGGCTCTGATTTCTCTGTCCATGCTGTTCGTGCTGTGCGCTCTCGTCGCCCCGATGGTTGGTTGCGCCAAGAAGGAAGAGCCGGCGGAGACCGCCGTCGAGACGACCACCGAGACCAGCGGCACCGAGATGACGTCCGAGGCCCCGATGGGCACCGAGATGAGCACCGACGCCGCCCCGATGACCTCCGAGGTCAAGTAACCTCGAACGCTTCGCAAAGAAGCGCGCAGAACGAACGGGCGCTCCCTTGGGGGCGCCCGTTTTGCGTTTGGGGGATGAGCGACTAGATCGTCACCGCCTAGGAACGGTGGACAGCTACGACTTGAGATCTCACATCCCTGAAGCGGCTCTCCTCCGGGGATAGCCGCTCTACGCCGCGTAGAGCCGATTCCCAAGCGCGGATAGCCGCTTTACGGAGCCGAATCGCCGCTTCCCGGCGCGGATAGGCGCTCTACGGGCCAGATAGCCGCTTCCCCGAGGGGATAGCCGCTCTACGGAGCCAAATAAACCGCTATCCAGCGTGGGAAGCCGCTCTACGCGGGGTATAGCGGCTTCCTGCGGCCGATAGCCGCTCCACGGAGGCGGTTGGCCGCGCTACGGAGCTGATGGCCGTTCTATCGGCCGGATCGCCGAGATCGGGACGGTGGAAGGATTTTCCACGCGCGATAGCGGCGATCGGCCGCCGCGCGAGCGCTGCCGGACCTACAGAAGCTCCGCCAGGAACCGTCCCGCAATTCCACGAAATTCATCGGTCCATTCGTGGCCGCCGGCAAACGGCGCCGGGCGGGCGTCGACTCCGGCGGCGCGGAGGCGGGCGATGTCGGCGTTGAGCTTGCTCGGGGTGTAAAACGACTCGCCGACTCCGGCGCCTACGAGGACGGCGGGCAGTTTGGCTAGATCCTGGTCGGAGATTTCCGGCGGCACGTCTCCGCCGAGCGCGATCACTCCATGGCAGCGATTACCGCGGGCGCCGAGCCCTGCCGCCGCGCGGTAGGCCATCGCGACGCCTTGGGAGAATCCGGCGAGCACGACCGTTCCCTCGACTCCCCCGGGATTCTTCTCGGCCAGGCGGTCTATGGCCGCTTGGACGTAGGCGATGTTGTCTTCGATCGCATGCTCGCGGTCGAAGCGGGTCATCCAGGAGGCGACCACTTCTTGCGTGCGGGTGTAAAACGGATGAAGCGCCTGGATCGCCGCCACCCGCCAAGACTCGGTGCCGGGGATGCGCGCCAGCTCCGCGAGGTGCCGCTCGGCGCTTTCGCCGTACCCGTGGAACCCGACCAGG
>DATMZU010000469.1:0-6097 GCA_035607435.1 Thermoanaerobaculia bacterium
GGGGGGCAGCTTGCCTGCCCCCGGGCGGAGGCAAGCTCCGCCCCTACGTAGAACCGGGAAAAACGGCGCCCGGCCTCTGGCCGCGGCGCCGTTTTGCGTTTTCGGCGACCCCTGGAATTAGATTCCCCGCCGGCTTTGTTCACCTATGAAGCACGCAGTTTCCACCGCTCAGGAGGTCTCCCCATGTCCATTCGGCCCGTCAAGCACCTCTCCCGTTCCACCCCGACGATGGAGGGTGCGGGCGTTCACCTGCGCCGCGCGTTCGGCTTCGGCGAAACCGACGAAACCGATCCGTTTCTGCTGTTCGACGACTTCCGGAACGACCGTCCGGCCGACTACCAGGCGGGCTTTCCCTGGCATCCGCACCGGGGGATCGAGACGATCACCTATGTGCTCGCGGGGAGCGTCGATCATCGCGATTCCTTGGGCAACCAGGGCTCGCTCGGCGCGGGCGACGTCCAGTGGATGACCGCCGGCCGCGGCATCCTTCACCAGGAGATGCCACAGGGCGACCCGAACGGACGGATGCACGGATTCCAGCTCTGGGCGAACCTGCCCTCGACGCTCAAGATGACCGCGCCGCGCTATCAGGACGTAACCGCGCGCGACATCCCGGAGGTGACGGACGACGACGGCACGAAGGTCCGGGTGGTCTGCGGCGATTTCTGGGGCGTGTCCGGGCCGGTCGATGGGATCGCGGCCGATCCGCGCTATCTCGACGTCTGGGTCCCGCCGGGTCAGAAGAAAACCCTGCCGGTCGAGACCACCCGTCACGCGTTCGCCTACGTCTTCGAGGGAACGGGCAAGTTCCTCAACGCCTCCGCCCCGCGCGCGGTGGCGACCGAGGATCTGGAATCCGGTCTCGTGACGCCCAGCACCGCGGTCGAGAATCGCAATCTCGTGGTGTTCGATCGCGGCGACGAGGTGGTCGTCCAAGCGGGCGAAGAGGGGATCCGCTTCCTCCTCGTCTCCGGCAAACCGCTCGGCGAGCCGATCGCCTGGCACGGCCCGATCGTCATGAACACCCAACGGGAGATCCAGCAGGCGCTCTCCGACCTGCGGAACGGCACCTTCCTGGGAGCGTAAAGCCGAAGCCGCGCCCTGGGGTTGGGTCTCAGGGCGCGGAAACCGCTGCTGAAGCACAGCCCGCCGTTCGTCTCCTTTCCCGGCGGTCGATGCACCTCTGAAAGTAGAGATCCTGCGTTTTCTCTTACCTGGAGGAGGCCGTCATGACCTGCCGCGCCGTCCGTTGGGATTCCCGCGTCCGCCGTTGCCTCGCGCTCTTCCTCGTCGTCTGGTTGACCGGCCCCATGGCGCTTACCGCGGCGGTCGCGCAGCCGGTGCTCTGCGGCGTCGCGCCCGGTTTGCCCAATCCGCCGGTCGAGAACCGGGACGGCTACTTCGTCAATTTGGAGGAGGGTCCGGTCCGGCCGCTGGCGGTCGGGTCGGACGGCAATACGCTCTGGGCTCTGAACCTCCCGGACGCCCGGGCGGTCGTTTACGACATCACCAACCGGTTCGCGCCGCAGATGATCGGCGAGGTCGGCGTCGGCCTCGGACCGGTCGCGATCGTGCTCCGGCCGGCCGTCGAGGGGCAGCCGCGCGAGATGTGGGTCGCCTGCCAAAGCTCGAACGCGGTGTTCGTGATCGACGAGGCGAGCCGGCGGGTGAAAGACTCCGTGCGCTTGAAGGGCGAACCGACCGGCCTGGCGTTCGACGCCACGGGACAATTCGCCTACGTGACGCTCTCGGCGACGAATCAGATCGCGAAGATCACCGCCGCGGCCCCTCACAGCACGAATCCGATCACGTCCGGGTTCGAGTTTCGGAGCGAAACCCGGCCGGCCAGCGGCCAGAACGCGCACGTCGAGGAGCCGAGGTCGCTGCTGGTCGAAGGCGACGATCTCTACGCGCTGTCGTTCCAGAGCAGCAACGGTTCGATTCCGGGCAATCTCGACGTGGTCACGGTTCCGATCCTCGACGGCTGGCAGGCGAGCACCGCGGTCGGGAGCGGCACTCTCGCCGGAGTTTTCCCCACTCCGGTGCCGCCGGACCGCGACGTGCTGAGCTTCGACCTCGGCATCCCGGGTTCGCTCGGCACCAATGCGCTATGGCGGATGGGCACCCTCAATTTCGACCTCGCCCGCGGCGGGCCGGAGGGCGACCTCTACGTCTCGACCGTCGATTTCACCAACGCGACCTTCGACCTGAGCACTAACCCGCAGATCTCGGGGGCCTCGCCGATCGAGGTGCGGGTCGGCGAGCCGACGTACCGCAAGAAGGGGTTCGCGATCCATGCGGTGACCCACGCGGCACCCGGCGGCGGCGCGCCGAATGCGGCGCCGGCACGGATCGACTTGAACCATGACATCGACGCGAATCTGCTCTCGGCGGCTCCCTCCTTCCGTTGCGCGGTGCCCAACCAGATCGTGATGGCGCCGAACAACCGGATGTACGTCGCCTGCTACGAGACCAAGAACGTGGCGGTCGTCGATCTTTTAACCGACACGGTGATCGCGGTGCTTCAGGGCGGTACCGCGGCCACCGATCCGTTCGGACCGCGCGGCCTGGCGCTTGCCGGAAACGCGCTCTACGTCTATGCGCGCGGCGACCAGAAGCTCCAGGTGTACGACGTTTCGGGAGTTGCGCCGGGGACCGTCCGGCCGCCCGTCGCGGCCGCGACCCGCGACATCGGTTTCGACATCACGCCGCTCCGGATCGAGAACGGCCGGCGCCATTTTCTGAACGCCGCGAACTCGGCCGACGGCGCTTCGACCTGCAACACCTGCCATATGGACGGCCATCTCGACGGCATCGCCTGGGACCTCTCGGATCTCACCGGATTCGACGACGCGGTGCCGCGCACGCCGAAAGGGACGAAAGTCACGATGTCGCTGCGCGGCATCGAGGAGACCCCGCCCTTCCACTGGCGGGGCGACCGCGCCGACCTGGCGAAATTCAACCCGGCGTTCGCGGGCCTGCTCGGCGGCGCCCAGCTGGCCGAAACCTCCGATCCGCTCGACGACGACCAGCTCGCGGAGTTTTCGGC
Organism: Thermoanaerobaculia bacterium; assembly: GCA_035607435.1. GTDB lineage: Bacteria > Acidobacteriota > Thermoanaerobaculia > Multivoradales > UBA5704 > DASYKS01. The sequence continues at coordinate 3,050 of DATMZU010000469.1, forward strand.
GTTCGTTTTCGGCCTGTCGTATCCGGCGAACTCTTTTCTCGCCGACGACCGAATTTACGGGCAGACGGCGAAGGAAGGATTCGACTGCTTTTCCCATCATGACAGCGTCCATACGGTGACCACCGACACCGCAAACGCCACGATCTCGATCAGCTGCGCCGAGTGCCATTCGATGGCGGGCGGCAGCGGCACGCTCAACCAGGTCAACAACCCCCTGGTCGGCCTGCTCGCGGACGACGCGACCCAACTGCGCGGCACGTTCGACAAGGAGAGCGATCCGGTGACGTTCACCTCCGGCATTGCCGGGCTCGCCACGATACCGGCCACCGGATGGGGGTTCGCCAACACCGGGTTCACCGACTCGCTCCAGCAGTTCGTGGACCTCGGCGTTTTCACGTTCCCCCAGCCCGGCGATTCGCAGAAGGTGCGCGATTTCGTCTTCCAACTCGATACCGGCATCGCCCCGGCCGCGGCGTTCGCCTATACGGTGACGGCCGCCGCGGCGCCCGAAGAGACGCTCCTGACCGGCCAGGCGGTGCCGATCGCACCGAGCACGGAGCCCAACATCGACCTGATCCTGCGCGGCTGGATTCGGATCGCGCCGGGCAACGAGGTGTCGTTCGGCGCGCTGTGGGACGGCACGCAGTTCGTCACCGACCGGGCGGCGATCGCGCCGCTCACCCTCACCGACCTGCACACTCGCACGGCAGCGGGAACGGGCAAGTTCACGCTGATCGGCACTCCGGTGGGCTCCGGCTACCGGCTGGCGCTCGATCGGGACATGGACTTCCGGCTCGACGGCGACGAGGCGGTGGCACCCGTGACCTCGATCTTCGATCCCGACACGGACCACGACCGCTTCCCCGACGGCTACGAAACTCGGTTGTTCTCGGATCCGACCAACCCGCTGAGCAAGCCCAGCGACGCGATCAAGCCGAACGTGATCTCTTCGGGCGTCGCCTGGACCAACTCGGACGTCCTGCGGGTGCGTTGGAAGACCGACGAGGAATCCAAGAGCCGGCTCCAGATCCTGCGCGTCACCGGCGGAGTCGGGGTGCTGGTGCGGGAATTCCGCGAGACGCAGTTCAAGAAACAGCACTCGCTGATCGCGCGCGGCCTCGAACCGGGGGCCATCTACCGCCCGGTGCTGATCCCCGAGGACCCTTCGGGCAATACCCGGCGCGTCACCCTGCCCGATGAGACGATGCGCGTCTCGATGTTCCAGTCGGTCCACGTCGTAAGCACCGCGCTCTCGCGCAACGGCCCCGGCGCCACGCCCGGGACCCACAACTACACGGCGACCGTGACGCTGGCCAACCAGGCCGGTGGCCCGGTGGGAGGCGCCTCGGTGGCGCTCAAGTTGGTCGAATGGCCGAGCGGTACCTGCGCCGCAAGCTGCAATACGGTAACCACCATCGACGTCCCGACCTCGACCTCGAACCCGACGACCGGGGTGGTTTCGGTCAGTTTCGACGGTACGCGGGTGTTTTCCGGCGGGACCGCCGAGATCTTCGTCACGCCGATCGGACCGCCGTTCAAGGAAGGCGTCGCCGATCCGGGCAAGCGGCTCTATTTCCACCCGCTCGACGGCCAGTTCGGCCACTGGGCGCAGACGGCGGTGCCGTAGCGGCCTGGCGTTGCGACCTTCCCCAAGGCGGGGGGCGAACCTTCGTCCTCCGCCGGACGGGCTTCGAGAATCGCAAATATAAAACGTATCGCGACGATTGATATAAAGATCGCACGAAACCATCGTTCGGCGTGCGGTTTCCCGATCTTCCGAGTAGAATCCCGCCCGTTCCGAAGAGCATCCCGAGATGTAACGTCTCGGCTCAGCCTGAGCCAACCAAGCGAGAAACCGCCATGTCCGATCTCATTCCTCGTTTCAACGAGCTTGGCTATTCCTCTGAAGCGATCGTCGCGCGGCGCGGCTGGGTCGAGCAGAAAACCGGCGCCGCCCTCGGGCATATCGGAGCGTTCAGCTTCCCGGCGGAGGAGATGCGCGGCAAGATCGAGAATCCGATCGGCGCGGTGCAGATGCCGCTCGGCGTGGCCGGACCCTTGAAGGTGTGCGGCGAGCACGCGGACGGGATTTTCTTCGTGCCGATGGCGACGACCGAGGGAGCCTTGGTTCGCTCCTACGAACGAGGGGCGATGGCGCTCACCCGCGCGGGCGGTGCGAACGTTCGGCTCTACGTCGATGAGAATCGAATCTCCCCCGTCTTTCTGTTCGCCGGAATCGCCGAGGCGGCGGCTTTTGCGCGCGAACTGCCCGATTGGTTGGACGCCCTGCGCGCCGAGGCGGAGGAGACCACCCGGCACGGCCGGTTGCTGCGCATCGAACCCTTTCCGGTCGGGCGCGAGGTGATGGTTCACTTTTGTTATTCGACCGGCGACGCGGGCGGCATGAACATGATCGCGCGAGCGACCGACCGCGTCTGCCGTTGGCTGGTCGAGCACAGCGCCGCGTTGCGCTTCTATCTGTTCGCCGCGCTCGATTCGGAAAAGCACGCCAGCTCGTCGCTGTTCCTGGGCGGCAAGGGAAAGAAGGCGGTGGCCGGCGCCCGGCTCCCGGCCGCGCTGGTCCGCAACTACCTGGGCTCGACCCCCGAGCAGATCCTGGAGCTGTGGCACACCAATGTGGTCGCCCAGATGCATGCGGGAGCCTCGACCTGCAATGCTCATTTCGCCAACGGGCTCGCCGCCCTGTTCATCGCCTGCGGCCAGGACGTCGCAAACATCGTGAACGCCTCCGTGGGAATCTTGCGCTTCGACATCGAAGCGGACGGCGCGCTGTTCGCGAGCGTCACTCTCCCTTCGCTCACCGTGGCGACGGTCGGCGGAGGCACCCAGCAGGGGACCTCGCGCGAGTGCCTGGAGATGCTCGATTGTCTCGGAGCCGAAAAAGCCCCCCGCTTCGCCGAGATCGCCGCCGCGTTCCTCCTAGCAGGCGAAATCTCCCTGATGGCAGCCATCGCCTCCGGCGAGCTGGTGGCGGCCCACGAGGCCTACGGGCGTAACCGCCCAGGGGCGTAGATCCGTCCCGCCGGA
>DATMZU010000504.1:0-9957 GCA_035607435.1 Thermoanaerobaculia bacterium
CCTGGTGCGCGAAGGGATCGACCTCCAGGTCGGCCAAACGGTCAGCCTGACGTTTTCGATGAAGGTCTCCGCCGTCGAAGACCAGATCCTGGTCACGGCCGACGCGCCGGTGGTCGAAACCACGCGCACCGAGGGGGCCACCCGGATCGACGTCGAGGCGATCGAGAACCTGCCGAACAACGGCCGCAACTTCCTCGATTACACGAAGCTCACGCCGGGCGTCACGATCGTCCAGGGACCGGACGGCGACGAGCTTTCGATCAACGGCCAGAAGGGGATCAGCAACAACGTCTCGGTCGATGGCGCCGATTTCAACAATCCGTTCTTCGGCGAGCAGCGCGGCGGCCAGCGGCCGGCGTTCACCTTCAACCTCGACGCGGTGCAAGAGGTCGTGGTGGTCGCCGATGGCGCGAACGCCGAATTCGGCCGTTCGGCGTCCGGCTTCGTGAACGTGGTGACCAAGTCCGGAACCAACGACCGGAAGGGCACCGCCCACCTGTTCTATAAAGACGACGCGTTCTCTTCCCGCGCCGAGAATCCCAACGGCACCCGGGCGAAAAAGTTCGACGCGACGCAGACCCAAGGGGGCTTCACGCTCGGCGGCCCGGTGCACAAGGACAACCTGTTCTACTTCTTCGCCCTCGACTCGCAGAAAGGGGACTCGACCAAGCAGACCGACCCGAACCGGATCGATCCGCGCGTGGTCGCCCTGCTCGCGAGCCTCGGCAGCCCGGACGAGAACGGTCCGATCGAACGCAGCAACGACGCGCTCGTCGCATTGGCCAAGCTCGATTGGCAGGCGAACGAGGGGAACCTCGCGACGATCCGGCTCAACTACACGAATTCCGAGCAGAAGAACGGCACGTTCGACGTCGATTCCTGGGGGCGCAGCGCCAACGCGAACGAGAAGGACGACTCGAAGGCGCTCACCGGCAGCCTGATCTCGACCGTCTCTTCCTCGCTGCTCAACGAGCTGCGCTTCCAGTACGCGCGCGAAAATCGGCCCCGGCCGTACGAAGGACCGTTGATCAACGGCCAGAACCGGCCCTTGCCCGACACCGCGTTCGATTTCGGCGCGAGCTACCGTTTCGGCGAGCCGTTCTTCATTCCGGTCGAGTACTACGACGAGCGGTACCAAATCAACGACAACCTCTCCCTGCTCAAGAAGGATCATTCGATCAAGCTGGGGGTCGAATACAACGACGTGGTCTCGGCGCAGACCTTCGTCGGCTTCGCCAACGGCCGTTTCATCTTCAGCTCGACCGACGGCTTCTTGAACTACGCGCGCAATCCGAGCTACGTCGAGTGCTCCGACGGCTCGACGTCGCAGGTCGGCGTCTGCCCGCCGGGCGCCTCGATCACCGGCCCGGTCCTGCTCTATCTCCAGCAGGCCGGAGTCGGCGGCCGGACCGTCGAAGAGTCGGGCCGGCAGAAGATTCGCCAGCGCGAGCCGGCCGTCTTCCTTCAGGACAAGTGGCAGCCGCGGCCAAACCTGACGATCCAGGCCGGCCTCCGTTGGGAAGCGCAGATCGAGCCCGATCCGCGCACTCCCCCCGATCAGGTGTTCTTCGCGCCGTTCATCGGCAGGACCGTGACCACCGCGGCCGGCCCGCAGACGTTCCCCTCGGACGGCAAGATCCCCAGCGACTACGCGATGTGGCAGCCGCGGCTGGGGCTCACCTGGGATCCGGCGAACAACGGCAAATCCGCCATCCGGCTGAACGCCGGCATCTTCTACGCCCGCGTGCCGGGGCTGTCGCTTGCCTCGTCGCGTTCGACCAACGGCAGCGTCGGGCAGTCGATCTTCCGAAGCAGCGCGTTGACCGGCGTGCTCGGCCCGGTGCCGGCCTATCCGAATCTGATCCCGACCTCGCAGATCGGCGCGCCGTTCTTGCCCGACGTGTTCGTCTTCGACAAGGATTTCAAGAACCCGCGGACGACCCAGGCGAGCGTGTCGTACGAGCGGGAGATCTCGGCCAACTTGGGGCTGCTGGTCAAGTACAACTACGCCAAGGGTGAGCACATCACCCGGTTCGCCAACCGCAACGATCCGCTCCTCGGCTCGCCCTGGTCCACCGGGCTTGCGCCGGGCGGCGCGAACGGCATCAACACTTTGACGGTGGTCGAGTCGAGCGCCAAAAGCCTGTACAACGGGGTCACGTTCGGGCTGACCAAGAAGCCTTCGAACAACACCCAGTTCCAGGTCTACTACACGTGGTCGCGCGATCTCTCGGACGACGACAACGAGCGCGATCCGTTCTCGTTCCGCTACGCCAAGATCACCGATCTGGAGAAGGAGTACTCCTACTCCGACCGCGACCAGCGCCACCGGGTGAACGCCTGGCTGCTTTGGCAGGCTCCCGGACATCTGGACGTGAACTTCCGCTACTCGTACCGATCGGCGCAGCCGAAGTCGATCACCCGGGACGGGCGCGACGCCGGCACCCCGCAGGATCGGATCAACCCCGACGGCAGCGTCACGCGCCGGAACTTGGGGCGCAAGGACAACGTGTTCAACTCGCTCGACTTCCGTCTCTCGCGCGACTTCAAAGTCGGCCGCCTGACGTTCCAGCCGGCGCTCGACGTGTTCAACGTTTTCAACAGCGCGAACTTCCACCGCCCCGAAGTGACCAGCCTGATCTTCAACTTCGACGGCACGGTCCAGAGCGGCGCCGGAGAACCGCGCCAGGCGCAGGTGGGTCTGCGCGTTCTGTTCTGATCGATTGAAGACGTACGTGCGGGGCCTTGCCGCTCTCCCGGGCGGCAAGGCCCCGAGGTGGCGTTGACCGCGCCCACCCGATCTCCTACTCTTGGCGCAGCCGTGGCGCCTTCCCCTTCGCTCCCTCTCGACCCCGCTCAGGAAGGTCCATGGCTCCGGTGGGCTCGCCGGTTTTACGCCCTCCACCTGCTGACCCTCTTCGGCCTCGCGATCTCGAACGCGTTCCTGGGGCTCGCCCTGATCTTCAGCTGGCCGGCGTTTCGCCAGGTCGTCCGAGGTCAATCGCTCGGGCGCCTTCGCCTCCAGCCGATGTTGGCTCCCCTCGCAGCCTACTATCTGTGGCTCGGCGCGGCGGTCGTCGCCTCGCCGTTGCCGCGCCAAAGCGTCGGCTCCTTGGGCGAGATCTTCCTGCTTTCGTCTCTGCTGCTCGCTCCCCTGCTCCTTGGGCGCGAGGGGCTGGCCCGGCGCCTGACCGACCAGGTGATCGCCTCCGGCGCGCTCCTCGCGTTCTGGGCTCTCGGCCAATACCTCCAAGGGTACGGCGGGATCGACCAGCGCATCCGCGGGCCGTTCTCGCACTGGATGACGCTCGCCGGCGTGCTGCTGATCTGCGACCTCCTGCTCATCGCGCAGCTCACGCTGGAGGCGGCGAGCCGGCGGAGCGTCTGGCGCTGGATCGCCCTCGCCGCGATCAACGTCGCCCTGTTGGGCAGCCTCACGCGCAATGCCTGGCTGGCGCTCGGGGTGACGCTGATCGGCTTCGCCAGCGTCCGCCGGCCGCGCTGGCTCCTGGCGCTGCCCCTGGTCGCGGCGCTTTTTTTCCTCATCGCCCCGCAGCCGATCGTCTCTCGCGCGCTCTCGATCACGAACTTGAGCGACCCCTCGAACTACGATCGATTGTGCATGGCCGACGCCGGCCTTCACATGATCGCCGAGCACCCCCTGTTCGGGATCGGACCCGATCTCGTGCAAAGCCGCTACACCCCCTACCGGGACCCGACGGCCCCCCGATATTGGGTCCCGCACCTTCACGACACGTTCCTCGAAATCGCCGCCGAGCGCGGCCTGCCGGCGCTCGCCGCCTACTTCTGGCTGATGGCGGTGGCCGTCCGCACGGCCTTCCGTCGCTACCGCGAACAGGGCGGCCACGCGGGGCCCCACGCCGCCCTCTACGTGGGAGCGATCCTCGCCCTGGTGGGTTTCAACGTCGCCGGCCTGTTCGAATACAACTGGGGCGACAGCGAAGTCCAGCGCCTCGCCCTGTTCGTGCTCGCGCTCCCCTTCTGCGGCCCGGCCGGCAAAGAAACGGGCGACGAGCTCCGCCCGGAGCTTGCGTCGCCCGATGTGCCCGCCTGATCCGCGGCCGTTCCCTTTCTTCGCCTCTTACTTCGCCGGGGTCCCCGCCTTCGCCGTGGCGATCCAACGATCGATCCGGTCGGACAGCACGTCGAGCGGCAGCGCGCCCGCGCCGAGCACCTCGTCGTGGAAGTTCTTGAGGTCGAACTTCGGCCCCAGCGCCTTCTTCGCCCGCTCGCGCAGCTCGCGAATCTTCAGCTGGCCGATTTTGTAGCCGAGAGCCTGGGACGGAACCGCGATGTAGCGGTCGGTCTCGGATTGCACCTCGACTTCGTCGATCCCCGAATGGTCGTGGAAGAACTTGACCACCTGGTCGCGGGTCCAATGCTTGTAGTGGAATCCCGTGTCCACCACCAATCGGATGGCGCGCAACATCTCGTCCATGTAGTGGCCGTAAAGGTTGTAGGGATCTTGGAAGAAGCCGACCTCGCCGCCCAAGTCCTCGGAGTAGAGCGCCCACCCTTCGACGTACGCCACGTTGCCCCCCTGCTGCCGGAACGGCGGGAGCGTCGGCAGCTCCTGGGCGATCGAAATCTGCATGTGGTGGCCGGGAACGCCCTCGTGGTACGCGGTGGTCTCGATGTTGATCGTTTTGCGCGTGGCGAAATCGTAGGTGTTGACCATCACGATGCCGGGGCGCGAGCCGTCCGGCGTGCCCTGGTTGTACTCGGCGCCGGAAGCGTCCTTCTCGCGGAACGCTTCGATCGGCTTGACGATGCACTGCGCCTTCGGCAGAAGGCCGAACAGCTGCGGCAGCTTCTCGTTCATCTGGGCGATGTACTTCGAGTAGAGATCGACGATCTGCTGCGCCGATTTCGCATGCAGCTCCGGGTTCGCCTCGATCGCGACGTTCAATGCCTTCCAGTCCTTGAAACCGAGACGGACCGCGATCTTCTGCATCTCCCCTTCGATCCGCGCCACTTCGGAAAGGCCGAGCTGGTGGATCTCTTCGGGCGTCATGTCCGTGGTGGTCGAATCCTTGACCAGGGCGGCATAGCGCGCGGCGCCGTCCGGCAAAGCCCAGACGCCCGGCTCGCTGCGCCCTTTCGGAGCGTATTCGTCGCGGACGAACGCGGTGAACTTCGCGTAGGCCGGCAGCACTTTCTCGCGCACCGCGGCGAGGCCCTTTTCGCGCAGACGCGCCTGATCCGCGGCGGGAACGGCCTCAGGAAACTTGGCGAACGGCTGGACGAACGGAGTGTCCTCGGCCTTCTGCTTCGCGATCCCCTCGGCCTGCACCGCCACCTTGTCCAGCAGAAGTTTGGGCGGCATCAGCCGGTCCGCCATTCCCTGGCGCATCAGGGCGATCGTCTCATCGAACACCCGCGGAAACTGGCCCAGGCGGGTGATGTAGTCCTCGTAGTCCTTGACCGTATCGAAGGGAAGGTACTGCACGAACGACGGCGCCTGGATGTGGATGCCGTAAAACTGGGTGACCGGCATCTCCTGGTTCTTGAACTTCCGGTTCCCGAGATACCGATCGAGCTCGCGCACCATCAGCGTCTTGTTGAGCCCCTCCTGCTCGGGAAAGCCGGCCGTGTCGATCGCCTCGAAGCGCTTCTTCCAATCGGCCGCCCGGCGGTAGCTGTCCGCGATCGAGGCGGGCGTGTTCTCGCTCAGCTTGTCGTTGTACCGCTTGTCGCCGAGGATCGAGGCGAATTCCGGATTGAGCTTGAGGTTTTCCTCCCACTGCTCGGCGAGCAGGGTGTCGAGCGCCTTCCTCCGAGCTTCAAGATCCATCGGGGCGGCGAGAACGGCGCTCGCGACGAAGCAGAGCGCGGCGGAAGCGATGAGGCGTTTCAGCATAAGCGGGAATCTCCACGGGAAATGAGCGGGCGCCGAGGGCGCCCTTATCAAACGTGTACGCGCGACGGCCACAGGGGTTTCGTCGCCTGTCCCTCCCCGGAAACGCCGCAGGCGATAAGCTTGCCGCAACCCATGCTGCGCCTCACCGAAATCAAGCTCCCCCTCGACCATTCCGAAGCCGATCTCCGCGCCGCGGTGCTCCGCGAGCTGGCGATTGCCGCAAAGGACCTCGGAGCGGTCCACGTGGTGCGCCGAAGCTTCGACGCCCGGGTGCGCGGCAAGATCGCGCTCACCTACCACCTCGACGTCGAGACCCCGCGCGAGGCGGAAATCCTCAAACGGGCGGCCGGCAAGACCGGATCGAAAGTCGGGCCGACGCCCGACACGTCGTACCGCTTTCCCGTCCGTGCCACGAAGGCTCCTGCCCTACGCCCGATCGTCATCGGCACGGGACCCTGCGGGCTGTTCGCCGGACTGCTGCTCGCCCAGATGGGTTTCCGGCCGATCCTGCTCGAACGGGGCAAGCCGGTTCGAGAACGCACGGTAGACACCTTCGGCCTCTGGCGCCGCGGCACGCTCGATCCGGAATCGAACGTCCAGTTCGGCGAAGGGGGAGCCGGCACGTTCTCGGACGGCAAGCTCTACAGCCAAGTCAAAGACCCCGGCCACCGCGGCCGCAAGGTGCTCGAAGAATTCGTCGCGGCCGGGGCGCCCGAGGAGATCCTCTACGTCAACAAGCCGCACATCGGCACGTTCCGCCTGGTGAAGATCGTCGAGAGCCTGCGCGCCACGATCGAATCCTTAGGCGGCGAGATCCGCTTCAAGACCCGGGTGGAGGATCTGCTGCTGGAACAGGGGAAAGTGAGAGGCGTCCGACTCGCCGATGGGAGCGAAATCGAAGCGGATCAAGTCGTGCTCGCGGTCGGCCATAGCGCGCGAGACACCTTCCGGATGCTCTACGACCGAGGCGTCGCGATCGAGGCGAAACCGTTCTCGATCGGCTTCCGCATCGAGCATCCCCAAACGCTCATCGACCGCTGCCGCTACGGCCCTCAAGCCGGCCATCCGATGCTCGGCGCCGCCGACTACAAACTGGTCCACCACGCAACCAACGGCCGCTCGGTCTACAGCTTCTGCATGTGCCCGGGAGGCACGGTGGTGGCCGCCGCCTCGGAACCCGGCCGGGTGGTGACCAACGGCATGAGCCAATACAACCGGGACGAATCGAACGCCAACGCGGGCATCGTGGTGGGCATCACGCCGGAGGATTATCCCGGCGGTCCGCTCGCGGGAATCGACTTCCAGCGTCACTGGGAAGAGATCGCCTTCGACCTCGGAGGCCGCAACTACGAAGCCCCCGGCCAACTCGTCGGAGACTTCCTGGCCCGCCGCCCCTCGACCGCCTTCGGCACCGTCCTCCCCTCCTACCGCCCCGGAGTCCACCTCGGCGATCTGAGCAACAGCCTCCCCTCATACGCCATCGAAGCGATCCGCGAAGCGCTCCTCGCCTTCGATCGAACGATCCGCGGCTTCGCCATGCCGGATGCCCTGCTCACCGGGGTGGAAACCCGCACCTCGTCGCCGATCCGCATCCCCCGCGGGGAAGACTTCCAAAGCCCCGGAACCCCGGGTCTCTACCCGGCCGGCGAAGGCGCAGGATTCGCGGGAGGGATTCTGTCCGCCGCGATCGACGGGATCAAAGTGGCGGAAGCCGTGGGGCTGGCGATCGAGACACGTTGACCAGCCCTTTCTCTTAGCCCTTGCACCCCACGCGCACCAGATCGACCCGGCGGTTCTTCGCCCGGCCGGCGTCGGTCTTGTTGTCGGCGATCGGCGAGGTCTTGCCGTAGCCCTTGGCGGTGAGGCGCCCCGCCTCGATGCCATGCGCGGCGAGCCACTTGCGGACAGCTTCGGCCCGGGCGGCGGAGAGCTTCTGGTTCGCGTCGTCCCCTCCGACGTTGTCGGTGTGCCCCTGGACTTCGACCTGAAGCGTCGGCCGGGCGGCGAGCACATCCTTCGCTTTTTCGAGCAGGGCGATCGAATCCGGGCGCAGGGTGTCCTTGTTGAAATCGAAGGTCACGCCCGAGAGCGTGAGCCGGCAGCCGGTGTCCAGCCGTTTGCCCCAATCTTCGGCCCCGAGGTCCGCGACTTTGACGATCAACCCCGTGTTGCTGTTGTCCGCGCCGCGGCCTGCCACCAGCCAGAGGTTGCGGCCGTTCGCCGCATAGTGCGCCACCACCGACTGGCCCTCCCCCAGTTTCGTGCCGGGCATCAGAGGCTTCACCGTCCACCCCGCCTTGGCGAGCGCGTCGCGATAGGTCGATTCGAACTCGAAGCGCGACAGCGACGCAGGGGGCGTGTAGTACTTGACGACGTGGCCCAATCCCACGAGGACCGTCTCGCGATCCACCCCGCCGACCGTCACGTCGAGCGGCTCGGCGACGTTGGACGTCGTGTCGAGCACCGCTCCGGCCGGCTTGCCGAAATAGGGAAAGTCGTCCTTCGGGCCGATCTTTTCCGCCTGCGGCTTCGGCGCTTGGAGAATCAACGCCGCCACGGCGCCCTGCTTCTCGATCAGGTCGATCACCGGGCTCTGGTAGTCGCCGAGGCGAACGGCGAGCCAACTCTCGGCCGTCCCCACCTTGCGCACCAGAGTGAAGCCGGTCCCACCGTCGTTCCCCTTCACGACCCACCCCGAGGCGGCGAGCGCCGGCTGCCATTCCTTCCAGGTCCGGTCCACCGGGCGGTTCTCTTCGTCCGGTCCGAACTTGAGATACGAGCGGTAGTGCTTGCCGCGCTGGGTGACGGTCTTCCCCTCGCCGAGAGGAAACTCGACCTCCGCGACGTCCTCGACCGTCAAGCTGCCCGGGTCGTAGAGGATCACGCCGGGCGGCAGGGTGACGTAGGCGGGAAAGCCCTGGAGCCCGAAGACAGCGGGCGCGGCGGCGAGGAACAGGGCGAGGGTCAGGATCGATCTGCGCATTGGAAAACCTCAAAACGTACGATTTCAGTTCGGGACGGATCTCCCGCTCCGGACAAAACCCGCGGAGTCTATCCAACGGCGCGAAGCTCTGGGCAATTCGCGTTATTGTCTTGACCATGATCGAGCCCTTCCGATGGATGACGCCGGGGCCGGCGACGGAGGACGATCTGAACGATCTTCCCGCGGGCTGGAAGGGCCAGATCGCCGAAGGCGCGATGTTCGCCTTTCCGCGCCCTGCGGCGCCGCACATCGAGGCGGCTTCGGCTCTCACGGGATTGTTGCTGCCGCCCTTCCGTTTCGGCCAAGGCGGTCCGGGAGGCTGGGTAATCCTCGCGGAGCCGGAGGTTCGTTTCGGCACCAACCTGTTGATTCCAGATCTCGCGGGCTGGCGGCGCGAGCGTTTCTCTTCTCCGGATCAGGGACCGTACACGGTGCGCCCCGATTGGATTTGTGAGCTGCTCTCTCCCTCCACGGCGCGATTCGACCGGATCAAGAAGCTGAGGATCTACGCTGCCCACGAGGTATCCCACGCCTGGATCCTCGATCCGATCCTGACCACCCTCGAGGTCTATCGACTCCAGAACGCCCACTGGCTCCTGACCAGCACGTACGAAGGGGATGCCAAGGTCCGCGCGGAGCCGTTCGAAGCGGTCGAGATCGACCTCGGCCTGATCTGGACCCGAGGGGGTCCGACCACCTGGGACTTCGTGGCTGAAGAGCACGCCACTTACGGGGCGCAAAACGCGCCGTAAACCAGGCACACCGGGCAAGATTTCCGGTGTCTTATGGTGAGAAGAGAAGCGAGGAGATTTGGCGATGGCGAGACTCTCGTGGGTCATTCTTTTGAGCGCGGCCTCTCTCGGAGGCTGTGCGAACTTCGACTCGACCCCGACTCCGGATCCCAGCCCGGCTCTCGACATCCTCGGTTCTCTCAAACCCTCCGACGCGGTCGACCAGAGCAACCTAGAAGCAGCTTTCCGTTTCGGGACCACATCGAGCGAGATCTCCCGGTACGAAGGACGGACTCTGGCATCCGTATCCGCGAATCGAATCTTTTCCCTGCGGCATCCGGAGGACGCTCGACGCTGGATGG
>DATMZU010000527.1:0-2328 GCA_035607435.1 Thermoanaerobaculia bacterium
TTTACTTGGGCGGGCTGTCGCGTGCCGGCTATAAAGTGAAAATCACCGATCTGTCGAACGGCGTGGTAAAAACCTATGCGAACCCGGTCGGAAAGCTCGAGAGTCGCGCGGATCGGACGGCATTCTGATGACCACACCCTAAAGAGGAACCTCCGACATGCCCTTCGGCCCTTCGAGCTTGCGCGCGATCCGCGGCGCTCTCACCCTCTCCGTGGCACTCGTCACCTGGCCCGCCCTCGGAGCCGAGATCGATCGCATCGCCTCGTTTTCGGCCGGCGATGCGCCGCCTTGCGCCGACCGGTCTCCGGACCTCGCCGTCCAGCCGGGCGGCTCGTTCCTGCTGATCTGGCAGAGGAGCGGGTGCCCCAGCTCCGCGACGCGAAAGGTCCGCGCCCAACGCTTCGACGCCACCGGGCGGCCGGTCGCCCCCGCCGTCGAGCTTTGGGATGGGATTCTGGCGCATGTCGTTCCCCTGCCCGACGGAGGTTTCGCGGCGGTCTCCGAATTCGAAACGGCCCTCCGGCCCTCCGGCCCTCCGGGGATCGGCCTCCACCGGCTCGACGCGTTCGGCCGGCCGGTGGGCGGATCGGTCGTCGTCGCGCTCAACCCGGACGGCGTCCACTTCAATACCCAGCCGCGCCTGGCGGTCGCGCCGAACGGTTCGGTGGTCGTCGTCTGGCGCGATCCCGGCGGAGTGCCGCGCGGCCGGTTTTTCAACCCGGCTTTGCAGCCGTTGACCGAAGCCCTTCCGCTGTCCACACTCGCCGCGTCCCTCTTCGGGGAGATCGATCCGGACATTGCGGTCCAAGCCGACGGCACGGCGCTCGCGGTCTGGGCGCACTTCGTCGATACGAACGAGTACCAGATCGTCGGCCGCCGATTCAGCTCTCTGGGCGTGCCGCTGTCTCAAACTTTTCCGATCAGCCGGTCCGAGCGGTTCCGGATCAATGGCGGTCCGCGCGTCCTCCCGCGGGGCACCGACGGCTGGTGGGTGGGCTGGAACAGCCAGCAGGGCCTTGCCGGCGGCCCCCCTCCCGCTTCCGAGATCCGGATCGGACGCCTGGGCGCGGACGGCACCCCGGTCGGAACCGAGCAGCCTTTCACCGATCCCGAGGCGATCGAAACGTTCGCCCTGGGCGCGGAGCCCGCGGGAAGCCTCCTGGTGCTCGTCGGCGAGAGATCCGGCACGATCTCCGGCCGCTGGTTCGATTCCGTCGGCGCGCCGGCCTCGGACCGTACCCGGATCTCCGCCTCCGGTCCGCTCAAGGCCGCTTTCCCCACGTTGCCCGACCGGTCGTCCGGAGCGATCTCCACGGCCTGGTTCAAATACTCTCAAGGCTCTTTCGCCGACGCGGATCTCTCCGGGTCGCTGATTTCGCCCCCCTGCACGGACGGTCAAAGCGCCGCCTGTCTCGGTCCCGGCGGGCGCTTCAGGGTGGAGATCGTCTGGCGCACGGCCGGCGAAAGCGGCACGGCGAAACCGCTGCCGCTCGGCGCCAACGTCGCGACGTTCGGCCTCAAAAACACCGCGGATCACGACGTCACGGTGCTCCTCGCCGGCCCGGGGTCGAAAAACCTGACCTTTGCCGCGACCACCCTGCTCGCCCTTGAGATTCGGGTGACCGACCGGACGACCGGGCTGACCCGCACGTTCAGCAAGGCCGCGGGAAACTTCGAGAGCCGGCGCATCGTCAACGCCCTGCCGTCTGGGGCGAGCGGCGATCTCGACCCTCGCCCGAAAGCCGAAGCGAATGAGGCGGACGACGAGATTTTCGCCGATCCGGCGGCCGGCCCGGTTTGCGTTCCGACGAGCCGCGTGCTCTGTCTGCTCGGCGGCCGATTCCGCGCCGAGCTGCTGGCCGAGCAGGATCCACGGCCGACCTCGACCCTCCTGCGCACCGACAAGAGCGGCGGGCTCGCGTTTCCGAGAGCTCCCGAAACTCCCGTCGTCCTCCTGTCGATGATCGACGGCCGGGCGACCAACGGCAAGTTCTGGGTCTATTTAGGGGGGCTCGCCTCGGCGGCCTACCAGGTTAAGATCACCGAGGTCGCGACCGGCCGGACCAAGACCTACACCAACCCGGCGGGCCGGCTGGAGAGCCGCGCGGATCGGACGGCGTTCTGATTTAGCTCGCAAAACGGAACGGAGCGGGTGTAGGGGCGGAGCTTGCCTCCGCCCGAAATCTGCGGCCACCGCGGGCGGAGGCAAGCTGTCCGGCCTTCAGGACATAGGTAACACCTCGACCTCAAGACATCGGTAACAGGTTGAGTCCTTCATTCCTATCCCGCTTACTTTAATTTGCGGGGCGTACCACCGCCAAGGTACGT
>DATMZU010000540.1:0-2624 GCA_035607435.1 Thermoanaerobaculia bacterium
TCGATGTCGTTTGCCGCGGCGCGAATGCTCTCCTCGCACAGGCGCTCGCATACGGCCCAGGTGTGGAATTCGTCGGTCACCGGGACCAGGGCGCGCCGATCGGCGGCGGTCGGCAGGCGAACGAGCCGCCGCCACGCGGCGCCCGCGGCCTCCCGATCGGCGGCCCACCGCTGGGCGACCAGAGAGCCTCCGAGATTCGACTCGATCTCGGCGCGAAGGAATCGGGAGAGGGCGACCGTGGCTGCGGCCACCGCCCGGTTCTCCGAAGGGGTCAGCGCCGAAAGCGCGGCGCTCGGCGCATCGAGCCGCGGCAGCTGCTCGCAGGCGGCCAACGTCCGGTCGACCCAGCCTTCGTCGAAGCCCAGGATCCGCGCGAGGTGCGCGAGCTCCGAGCGCTGCAGTCTCTGAACGCCTCGTTCGAGCTTCGACACGACACCCCGGCCGAGCCCGGCCTCGCCTTCGAGCGCGGTCTGCGTCCAGCCTGCTTCTTCCCGCAGGTAACGAAGGGCGACGGCGGCAGGCGGCGGTGACACGAGCGCCTCCTCGGGGAGAAGTTGTTGGAACTCTCATAGATTTTAGCGTGCTTTCCGCAATCTCTGGGAGGCAATCCTTCCACAGCTCGCACCTATTCCTCCCCGGAAGCGATTTGTCGCGCCGGCAGACCATCCTGGATGCCTCGTTCCGCGGTCCCGGCCGGGGCCGGCGGTCGACATCGGGAACCGGTCGAGAAAAATCGCGAGAACGGGGAATGGCCGATGCCTGTTGGCGCCCTCGCTCTGCGCCGTTTCGGAGGCGCCCCTACCCTCGCCACGTGACCGGCACCCCCCTCCCCGCGTTCGCAGCAGCACCCCGCCGGTCGGCCCGGGGCGCACGGCCGTCACGCGCAGCCGTGCGCCGCCTTTTTCCCTCTCCGGGTTCGAACGCCGGGGCCGGCGAGGGGGAGCGAGGACGAGGGATGAGCGACGAAGGGCCGAACGAGGACAGGGACGAGCTCGAAGCCCTCGCGGATCTCTTGCGCTCGAGCGAGCGGTCGTGGCGCGAGCTGGCGCCGTTCCGAGAAGCAGCCCTGGTTCACTTCACCGATCCCGAGCTGCGGGCGACCCTCCAGCGGATGGGCGAGGCCACCCTCGACCGGGCGATCGAATTCGAACGAGGTCCGGACTACGGCGAGCTACCGGTCATGGCGATGTTCCGTGCCCTTCACGCCGATCTCTGGCACGCGTGGGGATTCGCGGTGACCGTGGTCGCGACGCCGCGCCTCGCTCAAGCGACGGAAGAGGAACACCGGCTGTGCGAGCAATCGCGGCCCCTGCTTCGACTCCTCAAGCAAGCGACCGACGAGCTCGAAAGGCTCCTCGGTCCCCCGCCACCGACCCAGCCCAGGCAAGCCGACCGAGCGAAGGCAAACTGAGCCCCGACCGCTTCGTTCTCGACCTCCCCAACCGCTGAAGCTTCACCTTTGGTGTCGGCCACGGCTGTCCGAGAGAGGAGTGGGCGACCACGATCGCTGCGGCCGGGGTCGGCGAGATTCTTCGCGCGGAGCTGGATCTTGAGACAATTGTGGATGAGGTGAGGAGGGCGGCGATATCGGCCCTCCGTGAACGCCCGGATTCCTTTGTTGGCGAAGCAGGGAACAGGGTGGGCGGGTAGAGACCACCATGACTCCTATGAAACCGTTGATCCAGCGAATTTAGTGACTCGAAGAACAAGATCACGTGATCCTATTTCCCCCCGAGGCTCTAGTTTCACAGCGAAGGAGGAGTCTCGGCCGCCGAGGCGAAGCACTAGGACCCACTCCTTTGGACTATTATCTCCCAAGCTCTGAATAAAACGATCGAGATTTTTGTAGATAAAATCATCAAATATCTCGATGGTCTTCAATGATCGAATCTCATCGAGTAGCTCGCGCGCATCATCCGACGAATTGGTAGGCCGTCCCCGGAGGTTCACCTCCAGGCTCATTCTCAGTTCTATCGACTTAGTTGCCCGGACTTCTACGTTATCCGCAAAGATATTGTTAAATGTAGTCAGCTTTGAGCTGGCAAATATATGAGTTGGCCCTTTTCGCAGACTTGACCAAGTTGACATACTCCCCCCCCTCATTTTCCTGTGCATGCACTCCGCCGGCTGTATTCAACTGGGCTGGCGAAGCGTCTAAGAACGTTCCGGCAGTGATCGTAGACCTCTGCAATCTTAGTAGGCCACTCGCCAGCGAAGCCGATCTCCGAAGCAAAGTGACTCACCTCGTAAGGAGACACGAGGACTTTATTTTTATGACAGTGACGCACGAACGCGTAGAAACTGCGCCAATCAGGTATTGGTGGTCGACCTCTCGAACAGGCCCGGAAGCGGTTAAAGAGAACCTGCGCATCGGGTGGGAGGCGGCGCCGGCCCGTGTAAAGTTCCTGGCTATGAATCCTCAGTCGGGCTCGGTAGAGTCGGTTATACGATTCAATTAGCGGAGTCCAAAAACCGATGACGGCAGAAGCGTACTCTGTCGGCGAGAAGACGTCAGAATTCCCAGACCGACTCAGACGTATATCGAACAGATGTAATTTCTCTGGCTCGTTGGACAGCAAACCGGCCAGCTTGTATCCGTCGACTACGGTCCGAATCCAAAGCTG
>DATMZU010000597.1:0-10828 GCA_035607435.1 Thermoanaerobaculia bacterium
TCTCGGAGTCGCCGGTGAAAGAAGGAATCTTGGCGGTCGGAACGGACGACGGTCTGGTGCAGCTCAGCACGAACGGCGGCGAGAGTTGGAGCCGTTCGGCCCCCCTTCCCCGTTTACCGGCCCTCTCGTTCGTCAACGACATCGAGATGTCGATGAACGACGGTTCCACCCTCTACGTGGTGGCCGATAACCACAAGACCGGCGACTTTGCGCCCTATGTCTTCGAGAGCACCGACCTCGGCCGCTCGTGGCGTTCGATGGCGGGCGACCTGCCGAAGGGAACGATCGTCTGGGCGATCCAACAGGATCAGGTCCGCCCCGACCTGTTTTTCCTCGGCACCGAATTTGGCATCTACTTCACCATCGACCACGGCAAGCATTGGGAAAAGATGGGCGGCCTGCCGACGATCCCGTTCCGTGACGTGAAGCTGGAGCGGCGCGACGGCGACCTGGTGGGCGCGAGCTTTGGCCGGGGCCTCTACGTGCTCGACGACTACGCGCCGCTCCGGCAGTTGACGGCCGGCGGGTTCGAAGGGGAGGGCGTGCTCTTCCCCATTCGGACCGCCTGGTGGTTCGTGCCTTATCAGCCCGGCCAGGCCCCCGGGCGGCCGGAGCAGGGCACCGACGACTTCACCGCCCCGAACCCGCCGCAAGGCGCGCTCTTCACCTACTACCTGCGCGAGGCGCCCACGACGGCGCACGAGGCGAGGCAGAAGAGCGACAAGGAGCTGGCCGAAAAGGGTACCGACGCGCCGTTTCCCGGCTTCGACCGGCTCCGCGCCGAGGAGCTGGAGCAGAAACCAAAAGTGCTGCTGATCGTTTCCGATGCGGCCGGCCGCAAGGTTCGAGCGATCGAAGGGCCGGCGAAGGAAGGGCTCCAGAGAGTGAATTGGGATCTGCGCGGCGCCAATCCCGAGCCGGTCGTGCTCGATCCTCCTGCCTTCCAGTCGCCATGGGACCAATCCTCGAAGGGACCGCTGGTCGCCCCCGGACGCTACTCGGCCGAGCTGGTGGTGGTCTCCGGTTCCGGCGTGCGTTCGCTCTCCACGCCCCAGTCGTTCGAAGTGAAGGCCGTGCCGAACCTCGCCCCCGGCACCGACCCGCAGGCGGTCGCCGCCTTCCAGCAGCGAACGGCGGAGGATCTTCGGCGGGTGTCGTCGATCGCGGCCGAGCTCGACCAGCTGCGCGACCAGCTCAAGCAGATGCGGGCGACGCTCGCGGAGACGCCCAAGGCGGACCCCGCGCTCTACGCTCAGCTGGACACGTTGAGCCGCGCCGTGGCCGACCTCGGGTTGCGCCTGGAAGGCGATCCGGCGCACCAGAAGCTCTTCGAGTCGGACACTCCATCGATCGGCGACCGTGTCTCGGCCGTGAAAGATGGACATTGGGAAACGCGGCAGATGCCAACTACCACCCAGCGCCGCGACCTGGACATTGCCGAGACGGGATTGGCCGCCCTGGAGCGCGATTTAAAGGCGCTAATCGCTGGCGACCTCGCGCGGCTGGAAGAGGCCTTCACCGCGGCCGGAGCGCCCTGGACGCCCGGGCGGCGGATGGTGCCGTAGACTGGCGTCGGCGGCTGGGCCGCGAAGCTTCTATCTGCGCCAGTAGTAGCCACCACCGCCGAGTAGAAGTATTACCAGGACGATGATGATCAGTGTGGTCATGCTCATGACGTTGTTCCTCCTGATCGACTCAAAGGGCAAGAACAGTGCCATGGGAAAGGTCACGGGCAACCCGCTTTTCCTCGGAAGATAGTGCGGGGCCGGACGACGAATCTCGGCAGGATGTTCCTTGGGTCCGTGTGTAGAGCACCCCGAACCTCGATTCCTGACGTTCGGCTTTCTCGATCAGAGGCTACTGGTAGTTGCCCACACCGAACCGACCGGGTGATTCGAATCCTCTCGGCACGAAGAGCTACGAACCATGAAAAGAAGACCTTCCTCGCGAGTCTTAGGGACTGACTTCGCGCGGCTCGACGCGATGACCGACGAAGAGATCGACACAAGCGAGATCCCCGAGCTGAGCCCGGAGTTCTTCGCCCGTGCGATCGTCCGGAGCGGGCTTCAACCGGTTGCTCCAAAGGCGCAGCCTGGTTGGCGCTGATTTGCGTCCGGTCGGAGGTCCTTGCAGGCCCCCTCCTCCCCGGCTATGAAGGCTGTCGAACTGTGAGGAGGACCGTATTGCTCAAGGAGCCAGTATCGAGCTGATGAACCTTGACCTCCTTTTTACCGGGGGTGTCGGTTACGGCGCTTGGGACAGAAACTTCGAGACGCGTAGGGCTCTTATACTCGGTATGAGGGAAGCGACCGTCAATCAGCACCCAACTATCCACATTGAAGTTCGTACCTTCAACAACCAGGGTGCCAGACCAACCTTGGGGGACCTCTGAAGGATCAATCGACACAATCCGGGGATCTGCCGCAATCTCCCCTTCCCCCCAGAACGCTTTGGGCTCCTCTGAATGGGCGGCAATCGCGGCAACCCACTGGTTTTCTTGTTTGGCCCAAAGTACCCCGACGACCCTGAAGCGTGGCCCCCCACCGGCCGAGATGTGATCCCCTATTCTCGGAACCTCGGGCATTTGAACAGCTACGGCCGGCTTGCCGTTGATCGAAATGCGGACATCCATAAGTCAAATCTCCTTTCACCGTGGCGTTCCAAACTAACGCGCGTTCAAACTTCTCCAACGCTTTTGACGGATACAAGATCTAAATTCCCAGGGGATCCCCGCCGAACGGACTCGCGCCCAGCGGGGTTCATAGAGCCCTGTCGCTACACCGAAGCCCACAACCGGTTGCGTAGTAACGTTTCGCTAACCTATGGCGGCTATGTGAGGTCATCACGCTGCGTGTTGACCTCACAAACCGGGAAACCGGGCATCCCTCACGGGACGACTCTCGCTCTCGTTACGCCCGGAAAGTCGGTCCCACGGGGGGTTTCGGATCGGTACGCCGCCCCTGCGGGGCCGCACGACTGGCCAGGGCTTCACGCCCTGGACCCGAAGCATCCGGCTCTCCGAGGGGAGGGAGGTCAGCCCACATTCACGCTCTTCCTGCTCCTCGGCGCGCTCCTCAGACGCGGCTCGTCCTCTCGCCGGCCGCGGGGCTCGTGTTCTTCCTCGGCGCCGCGTTCCTCGCCTCGCTGATCTCGGCGGCGCTGGCCAAGGTCCTGCGCTGGAACATCTACGACTGCGCTAACTTTTACATCGGGCTCAACCTGCTGGCGAGCGGTTCCCTAACGGTCGCCTGGGTGGTACACACCGTGAAGCTGGTGGACGCCACCACCCCTCATGCGTCCTTGTGGCAGGGAAGTCTGCTCTACCTCGTGGGCCTCCTTGCCACCGTGGTCGCCGTGCAGATGATCCAGGAGTTTTTCCAGGGGGAGATCTACCGCTTGGCCAACGCGGCTCTGGGGCTCGTGAGCTACGCGGTTTGGGGGGCGTGGGTGGTGTTTGGCTGATCGGTTCCGAGGGTTCTCACCGGCGATTTTCCTTCCAGTGACCCGCGAGACTACGCAGGAACGTAGACCAACCTGATCACATCCTCGCCAATCCGATCACTCTTAATCAGGCGGAGCGGCGGCCGGGGTCCGGCGAAATAGGGCTTGCCGTGACCCAGCACGACGGGGTGCAGGTAGATTCGATACTCATCGGTCAGGCCAAGTTCGGTGAGGCTTTGCGCCAAGTCCGGGCCAGCAACTTCGATCTCCCCGGAGTACTCGGCCTTCAGCTCGCGGATCGAGCCTTCAAGATCACCCTCAACAAGCTTGGCGTAGGGGCCGACCGACTTCAACGAGCGCGAGACGACCCATTTCGGTTGGTTCCGCCACGCCGCCGCGAAGGCGTGTCGCTCCGCATCCCATTCAGGCTGATCGTCGTCCCAGTACCGCATGACCTCATACATTCGGCGACCGTGGACACTGCCCGCCAGGCCCTGAGCCTCCTCGATGAAGTGGCGGAAGAGCGTGGGGCTTGGCCCAAACGCCATATGGTCGACGTCGCCGTCCAGGGACTGGTTCATTCCGAACACGAGCTTAGCCATTCCCACTTCCTTTCCTTTCGCGGCCCGCTATCCGATCTCCACCAACTCGCGAAGCGCGTGGTAGGCGCTCGCCTGGGCCTCTTGGATGCGCGGGACGTACTGCGACGGGGTGACGATCACGAAGTCCGCCAGTTTCTCCGCCAAGATCCGGCCGCCGTCGTAACCGACGAACGCGACGGTCAGGAGACCCCGACGACGGGCTTCGCCAAGGGCTTCGATGATATTCCGGGAGCCGCCGCTGGTCGAAAGGGCGACCGCCACGTCCCCCTTCTGTCCGTAGGCGATGATCTGGCGCGAGAACAGAACGTCCGGGCCGATGTCGTTGGCGAGCGCGGTCAGAATCGCGGCGTCCTCGGTCAAATCGAGCGCCCGGCGGGCCGGCCAGCCTTGGGGCGCGGCGCGAAAGTCGGCCACCAGGTCCATCGCGTCGGTCGCCGATCCTCCGTTGCCGAACGCGAGCAGGGTGCCCCCTGAATCAAGCCGGGCGCGCACCGCGCGGGCGGCGGCTTCCAGGACCTCGGCGCCTTCGCTGAGTGTCCGCTGCCGCAGGGCGCCCACCTCGTCCGCTTTCATTTTCACCGAACGGGAAACGTCGGCGAGCACCGCGGGAAGATCGTGTTCCCCCTCGTCGAGGAATGGGTAGAGAAAACGCGAGGCTCCCGCGTCATGCACCGGCCGGGCGTCGCGACCCCCGAGCAGGCCGCGGTGCTCGAAGAAGACGTGCACGGACTCCCAGAGCAGGTGGTAGAGAGTTTCGATCAGCTCCTGCCGGACGAAGGGGTCGGTCGTGGGTGGGAGAAACTCCTGGTCCGCTCCGAGCGGCTCGAAGGCGAGCGTCAGGCAACCACGGGCGCGGAGGGAGGAGATCACTATCAGCCAATCCGGTACAGCCCTCACCCCCGGCCCCTCTCCCAAAGGGAGAGGGGAGAACGGCAAAAGCGATCTTGCTTTGCTCCCCTCTCCCGTTTCGGGAGAGGGGCCGGAGGTGAGGGCTGTACCGGCAAACCCCTGGTCGCTGAACGCAATCACCATGTCGTCCGGCCGCGCCACCAGGTCGGCCACTCGCGCCAGCTCCCCCGCTTCAGGGGCGAGACCGATCGCCGGCAGCGCCCTTTTCCCGACGATCACCGGATGGACGAATTCGACCGCCACGTGCCGCGCGTCGGAGCGCGCTTGGGGGCTTGCCGCGAGGGCGACCAGCCGGCCGCCGCGGGCGAAGCGCTCCGCCATCAGGTGGCATAGACGGGCGATGGATTCCGCCGAAGCGGAGAAGAATTCGGCGTTCGCCGCCGTGCGCCGATCGAGGATCTCGGCCAGCTGCGCGGCGGCGCTTGGCGGACCTTCCACGGCGCCTTCCTTCACGCCGGGCCGGCGGCGACCGCGAGCAGATCGTCCACCGTTTTCAAGACGAGCTGGACGGCTCCGTCGAGCGCCCCTTCGACGGCCGGGCTCAGGCCCAAACCCATCTCTTCGACGTCGTGCGGCTCGCAGGCGACGATCACGACTTTGCCCGGCCAGCCGTTGACGGCCTTCAAGAACCGCAGCACGGTGGCAGGGTCCATGCCGTGCGGGTTGAGCACGTCGCCGTTCTCGATCGCCCCCGGCACCGAAGATTCCTCAGGCTCGATCAGATAGAGGGTGCCCGGCTCGTGCCCCTGTTGGCTGGCGTCGATCAGCACCAGGCCGTCGTATCCCCGCATCACTTCGTAGGCCAGGTCGAGCCCGCCGGTGCCGAAATCGGCGACCGTCACCCCTTCCGGCAGGGCGAGCTTCTGCAGCCGCTCGACCACCCGGCCGCCGAAGCCGTCGTCGCGCATCCAGGCATTGCCCACCCCGGCGACCAGAATCTGCTGAGGTCGATTCACAGGACCTCCACTTCGTGGACGAAGAAGTATAGATACCGGCCGCTCTCGCGCAGGAGATCCTGGCCCGGATCGTCATCGACCGTGACCCCCAGATAGACGCGATCATCGTAGCCGATGAAGATCCGCTCGAGCGTCGCGATCCGGCCGTGGAGCATCTTGTCGTGCGGATTCCCCTTCTCGCCGGGGCGGAGGATCACCTTGCCGCCGCGCTCGTAGACTTGGGCCCCGACCTCGATCCGCTCCTCGCCCGGGATTTCGTCCTGGAACGGGAAGCCGATCGGCGGTCCGGCGGCGGGGAAGGGAAACGGGGAGACCGGCGATTCGTCGATCGGCTCTCCACCTTTCGCCGGCTTCGGGTCCTTGAGCGTCATCCGCCCGTGAAGCGACAGGATCTCCGCCGGGCCGGTCGCGAGCGCCCGGGCGATCATCTCGCGGACCGCCGGGTCCTGCTCCCCGATCGCCTCGCGCTCGCCGTCCGAGAGCGCATGGACGTGGAGCAGGAGCGCCTCTTCGATCTCGGTGTTGTCGAACAGGTTCAGGTGGCTCTCGGGCGCCATCTGCGGATGATCGGGCAGGAAGATCGCGGCGCCGAGGAGAGCGTCGTCTTCCGGGGTCGCGAGTACCGGCCAGGTGTTGACGTTTTTTGAGGCCGCGATGTCCGGGGCGAATTCCCCCTCGCGCTCGACCGGCGAGATGAAGCGTCCGCCGGGGCCGCCGCTCCCGATGCGCAGCAACGCGTGGGTGGAGAGACAGCTCCGGCGCAGCGCCGCCCCTCGGTCGAGCGCCACGGCTTCCTCGGGGAGGAGCGCCGTCGTGTTTTCGATCCGCAGTTTGAGACGCCAAACTCCGGATTCGAAACCGGGGGTGGGAGCCAAGAGAACGCCCGAGAGAATCACGCGGCCCGTAACGCCATCGTCCGATGTGGAAGGACCGGCAAACGTACGTTCGACCGCCTGGGCCGCGATCTCGGCGACCGGTGTGGCCGGAAGATCGATCCGCCGTTCGACCGCCTGGTGCCGCGGGCCGGAGGCCTGGAGGAAGAGCGCGCTCGCCTCGACGGTCGCGTCGGCCGGCGCCACGAGGATGCATTCGATCTGGAGGTGGTCGAACGTCGTCGGCTCGCGCGCGGCGTAGGCCGGGGGGTAGAGGATGCCGAACGGCGTGGGCGTCGAGTTCTTGGTCGCCCCCGGCGTATAGGGGTAGAGCGCGTACCCCTCGTGGAGGAGGGAGGCGACCAGCCGTTCGAGCGGATCGGCGTGCTCGTCCATCGCGCTCAGCTCTCCTCGCCGTTTTCAGCCAACAGCGCGGCGACGCAGTCGTCGAAGGAACGCAGGCCGCGCCGGGCTTTCCAGCGGCCGAGCCGGTCGAGCGTCTCCGCGCCCAACCGCACCCAGGTGCCGTTGCCATAATAGCCGCTCATCATCGACTTCCAGGTCGCGACGGGCAGGCGGAACGCGGCGATGCATTCCCACGGGATCTGCACCATCTGGAGCCGGCCGTCGTCTCCCTCGTAGAAGATCGTGCCGTTGAACAGGAAAGAGAGCGGCACCTCGCCGTCCGGAATCGAATAGAAATATTTTTCCGCCGCGATCTCCAGGTCGTAGCCGCAGGCGATCTGGATTTCGAACGTCGTCTCGCCGCGGAAGCTCGGCACCAGGACATCGCGCTTGATCCAGGGGAGGCTGCGCGCGGTCGAGCCCCAGCGCTCCGGCGCGCCGAACAGCTCGAACAGTTTTTCGCGCGTCGCGTCGTCGTAGGCCCGGCGCGCCGGCTCAACGTTTATTTGGGTCGTGAGCGCGATCGTGTAGACCGAACGCTCCGCGAGATCGCGGACCCGCAGGGTGAACGCGAGGGTCGGCGCCACGGCATAGGGGACGGGTAGGGCGGCAACGATCTCGAAAACCGGCCGTGGCGGGGTGGTCTTCTGCGCAAGTCGATCTCCTGACTCCACCGAGTCGTCGGTCTCGGCGGCTCCGTTCGATTCGCCGGTTTCCGGCATCGCGATCATGCCGCCTTCGCCCGCGATCGCAGCTCGGCGAAGTAGGCTTCGATTCCCGCCTCCGCGAGGGCTCCCCCGCTGATTCCTTGCCAGGTCGTCTTGAGCAGGCCGACCAGCCGGTAGCACTCGTCGATCGGCGCGAGGTAGACCTCATAGACCGCGTTGTTTTTCCGGACCAAGAGGGCCTCCGCATCGGGCTCCAAGCTGGCGAGCACCATGTTCTCTCGGCGCAGGTCCTCCCAGGCTTCGAGGTCGAGCTGGGATTCCGTCGCGCCGAGCGGGCTCGGGTAGAGCGCGATCACCTGATTCGCCGCGCTGCTCAGGAAGAAAAACGCGAGCCCGACGGGAATCTGAAAGCGCGCCCAGATCTCTTCCGGCAGCTTAAATCCGGTCAGGCGCCAAAGGCGCCGGCCGACCGGCACGTAGCGCGCCTCCCCCGATTGCCGCACCGTGCAGGTCTGGCAGACGCAGAGAATGCGCCGCTCCTGGACGTCGAGCAGGTGTGTGTGCTCCGGGGGCAGACCGGTGCGGCAGAAATCGCACAGCTCGGCGGTCGCCGCGGCGGGGTTCGCCGGCCCCCCCGGCCGCTTCGCCGCCAAGCGGCGGAGGCCGGAGACCAGGGAGACCCTGGCGCCGGGAGGACCTCCGTTCTCGGCGAGATCGGGCATCAGGAGGTCCCCAACCCCGGAGTGCAGGAGAGGTAGGCCGCCGCCGATTCCATCGGAAGGATCGGCAAAAGGCCTTCGCCCGCCGCCTGCGGATGGGGCATCGGGGCCATTGGAGCCATCGGATCGACCACCCCCTCGACCTCCAGCCCCAGAAGATCGGGCGCCGTCTCCAGCAAGGCCTCCCGGATCAAGCCTTCGAGCGTGGCGGCGGAAGAGGGGCAGCCGTGACAACTGCCGTGCAGACGGAGTCGTGCCACGCCGCCGTCGAGCGAGAGGATCTCGACGTTGCCGCCGTGCGACTCCATGTAGGGACGAACCTTGTCGAGCGCCTCTTGGACCCGTTCTTCGAGCGGAACCGGGTAGAGGTCGTGGATCAGCAACAGGCTCGCGACGACGCCATCCTCGACCAACCGGTCGCGAATCGCGTGGCCCGAAGCGCCCCCCTCGTCGAGGGCCGCGAAAATCCGGGACAGACCGACGCCGTAGAGATCGACCATCGCCGCGGCGAGCTCGGACGCGATCTCTCGCGCCCGAGGGTCTTCGATCCCTTCGATCCGTGCGATCAGATCCTGCACCCGCTCGACCACCGCTTCCGGCCGGGCGGAACTTGGAACGGTTTCGTTCACCCCTTGGCTCACCCCATGCACCTCCGCTTCAACTAAGACCCGTGGGCGTGTGCTGGACCTTCCGGATGAATCCCTTGCCGTCGTACAGGTGGACGCCGCACGGCAGGCAGGGATCGAAGCTGCGCACCGCGCGCATGATGTCGATCCCCTTGAAGTTCTCGGGGCCGTTCTCCTCGAAGATCGGCGTGTTCTGCACCGCATCCTCATAGGGTCCGGGCGTGCCGTGAACGTCGCGCGGGTTGGCGTTCCAAGGGGTCGGCGGATAGGGCTGGTAATTGGCGATCTTGCCGTCTTTGATCACCATGTGGTGCGACAGGACGCCGCGCGCCGCCTCGTGGAAACCGACGCTCACCGCCTCTTCCGGCACCTTGAAGTCGTTCCAGCTCTTGGTCCGTCCGGAGCGCACCTCGACCAGCGCTTTTTCGAGGTTATAAAGCCCGACCAGCGCCGAATAGGCCTGATGGTACGAACGAGCCCGGTCGCGCTCGATCGCGTTGCTCCACTGCGGAACTTTCCACTCCAGCTCCATCTCGGGCAGGCTCGCGGTTCGCGGCAGCGTCATCTGGATGCTGTGCCCCGTGGCCTTCAAATAACCGAGATCGACCAGCCCCGCTTTCGCCGTCACCCACTGCCGGGCGAACGGACCGCCGCCCGTATCGCAGGCAACGTGACGGCCGGTGCGCTGGTCGAAGATGCGCGGCGAGACGACCCAGCTGTACTTGCTCGCCCAGTCGCGCTTCTGCGGCTTGGGCAGGGTGACTTTGTTCCACGGGTGGTTCTTGTGCACGGGATTGCCGAGCGGGTCCTGGGTGACGAACGTCGGCTCGCCCTCCCAGTTGTCGAAGAACGAGCTGCCGAGAAGGATGCGGATCATCAAGTTGATCTCGACCAGGTCGGTCGTGATCAGCTCGCCGCCGATCGCCACGCCGGGCGTGATGAAGCGCCGCCGGCCCCATTCGGTCATGTTCTTGTAGGTGTAGTCCACGTAGTTCGGGTCGTCGAACGCGCCCCAGCAGACCAGATCGGTCTCGCGGTAGCCGACTTTCTCGTAGCCCGGCAGCGCCTCGTAGAAGAAATCGTAGAGGTCGTCGTGCATCGGCACCGTGCGCTTGCAGTAGTCGATGTAGCGCATCAGGCGGACGTAGTAGTCAGTGAGAGTTTGATGCGTGATGTCGGCGCTGCACCCGCCCGGCATGATCGTCGAGGGGTGGGTGTGGCGACCGCCCAGCAGGCAGTACATCTCGCGGGTGTAGCGGGCGACGTTCAGGGTCTCCAGATAGAAAGACCCGGTGAACGGGTTGAGCGCCCGCATGATGTCGGCGATCGTTTTATAACCGTGAATGTCGCCGTGCGGAGACGAGGTCGTTTCGGCTTTCGCCAGGACGCTCGGGTTCGTGTCTTTGACCATCTGCTCGCAGAAATCGACGTTCGCCATGCAGTCGTTGAAGATCGCGTGATCGAACATGAAGTCCGCCGACTCGGCGAGGTTGAAGGCGTAGTCGCCGAGCTTCGGTGGCTTCACGCCGTAGGCCATGTTCTGGTTCAGGCACGAGCAGGTGCAGTGGTTGTCGCCGCAGATGCCGCAGATCCGGCTGGTGATGAAGTGGGCGTCGCGCGGATCGATCCC
>DATMZU010000564.1:0-5687 GCA_035607435.1 Thermoanaerobaculia bacterium
CCATCAGGTAGGTGAACGGAAGGGCCACAAGGTACGTCACGAGCCCGATCACTTCGAGCACGTCGAGCAGTACCTTGTACGGAAAGTGGACGACCGAGAGCACCGCGAAACCGCCGAAGAGGCCGATGCCGGTCCCGATCTGCTTGCCCAGCCAAACCAGCAGTTGGTAGCGGTAAAGCCCCGGTGCGCCCCGGAAGATGCGGATCGAATCGTGCGCGCCGGCCGGGGGTCCCGGCGGCGGCGGAATGCGCAGCATTCGTTCGACGAACGCCGTGGCACGCGACCGCTGATCGAGGTCAGGCATCGGCGCCTTTCGAGCGGTCCGCTTCGATCGCGGTTCGCAGCGCCCTCACCTCGGCCGCGACCTCGCGCAGGATCGCCGCGAGGTCATCGGTCGGCGGTCCCGCCGCAAGGTCAGAAGCAGGCGAAGCGGCAGACACGGCCGAGGCAGGCGCGCCCGCCGGACCTTTCGTGCCGCGCATCTTCGAGTAGAGAAAGTCGCGCAGCCGTTCGAATTCGAGGATGCCCTCGATCGTCATCTCGGCGCCGGAGCTGCCGCTTGCGGTCTGGACCTGAATGCGCGCCAAGCCGAGCCACCGCTCGACCAGGTTGCTGGTCAAGTGGATGTCCTGAATCCGCGCGTAGGTCAGGTTGATCTCGCGCCGGAACAGAATCCCCCAGCTCATCGAAACGCCCTGCTCGTCGAAGCGGTAGCGCATCGTGTGGTACCGGAAGTAGAGGTACCCGAGCAGGAACGGCATCCCCGGTCCGGCGAGGAACGACAGCAGGACGTAGTAGGGAAACAGCCGCGGATGCGGCCGGTCGGTGGCGTAGACGGCTGTGGCTTCGGGAGAATGCGATTCCATGGGGGCGGCCTCGGCCGATAAGCATAGCGCGCGGCCGGCCGCTTCAATCCGCACCCGCGGGGTCCCGGAAGCCGATCGGAGAGTCTTACGCCACCTTCAAACCCGCTCGTGGATCGCCGAGGTGCGGAGCGCGAAGCAAAATCCGGGTAGCGCCCGCCGGCAAACGCGGCCCAAAGTCGCGGGCTGCTAGCGGCAAGCAGAGCGTCGCGGCCTCGCTCATCGGCGCCTCGAACACTTGCTCGTGAGCCATTTCGTCGATCGGAGGGGCCACCGCGGGGGCGAGGACATCGCCCGGCGCCTTGGCGCGGCGAAGGCCGTCCAGGTACAGGGTGAGAATCGCGCGGCCCGGGGTCTCCGGCGAGATTTTGAGCGCGACGGCGAAAGTCGATTCCAGTCGCGTGAGCGCCACCCGCTCCTCGTGGCCTTCGACCGTCGTGAGCACCAGTTCGGCGAGCCCCAGCGTGAGCGTGCCGTACTCGCCCGCCGGGACCGGAACGCGGAACTCGAACGGCGCCTGGTCCCGTCCGTCGATCGCGATGCGTCGCGCGAACAGGGGCGACGCGCCATCCGTCGCACCGACGACGAGCTTGGTCAGCAACCCGCGGACGGCGACCACCCGCGCTCCCCGGCGCGCCCGCACCTCCAGAATCAAGATGCCGTCGGTCCGTTTCGTCGCTTCCGCCATGTCGTCCCTTTCGGATGGTTCTGTGCTTTAGGGGGACGGGAGGGGCTGGGCGTTACATCGCGGGGTGTCGGAGCCCTCAAAACCGCGGCGGCGGGCGCCTCTTCGAGAGGTCGCCCGCCGCCGCTGCTGCTTCACTGGAAAGGCTTTCCGGCTCAGGCCTATTTCTTCGGCTTGATCGTGAATTTCGCGTTGTTGATGTGGCCCTGGGTGCCGGAGGCTTTCACATCGAACAAATCCGGGGTGCAGGAGATGCCCTGGGTGTTGTCGCCGGAATACGGGCTGGAGAAGGTGACTTTGATCGTGGCGCCGCCGACTTTCCAGGTCACCCAGCCTTCGGTGCCCGACCACGAGCTGTCGCGTCCTTGCGAGGAGAAGTTGCTGGTGTCGGACTTGGGCACGTTGACCGGGGAACTCATCCACTTGCCCCAAGAAAGGTCGGAGCCGGTAAGGACCATCTCTTGGTCCAGGAAGTTGATCACCGTGGCCTGCACCTGCAGGTACTCGTAGTTGGGCTGCGGATCCTGAAGGTTGGCGGCGGCGGCGGTGATGGGTTCGGTGCTCATGGCGTTCTCTCCTGTCGTGTTGGGTTGCGCTTCGTGGTTTGGGTTGGACGACTTCGGTGAATCCGTGGTTTCGGGCTCTTGGGGGCTAGTTCGTGACCAACGTCGGCTGGACCTGGTCGAGCGCGGCCAGCAGGCTTTCGGAGAAAGGCACCGCGGTGCTCTTCGGCGGGCAGGTGACGTCGAACCGGTCGAGGAACTGACTCGCGTTGTCCGCCGCTCCCTGCACCCTGGCGCGGGCCTGTTCCAGCTGCGGGATCGCCGGCAGGTCGAGACGGATGCGGTCGAGCAGGTCGAGCCCCGGGATGCTGGGCAGCGTGATGTCCAGGTGCAGCGTCCGGAGGATCGGCTGGAGGATCGAGTTGGCGAGATCCCAGAATTTCTCTTCCAGATAGCTGAACGGCCAGGGGAGGCTCAAGCCGTTCAGGATGTCGCGCAGGGAGAAGCTGAAGATCTCCAGGTTGATCCGATAATCGAGCGCGCTCCGCAAGGAATCCAGCGGCCCGAGCAACGGCCCGAAGATGCTTCGGACGCTGTCGATCGAATCGAGGATCGTCCGCTTCAACTGCTCCAGTTGATCGTCCAGAATCGAAAGCTCCCGGTTGACCGCCGAGGTGGCCGATTCCGCGATGCCGAGCGACTGGACGACCGCTTCGAGGATCGGGTTCGTGGTCCGCGCAAAGTCGTCGAGCAGCTGGAGGCCACGGTCGCGAACCGGGCCGGCCGGCAGCGCGGCGATGCACCTCTTGACCGAAGAGATCTTGTTGCGCGCGTCGGTGGTCTTGGCGATGACCTGGTCGAGGCGCCGGAGGAAATCCTCCATCGCTTGGCTCAACTGGCGGAGCCGATCGCGCAACGGCGCAACCCCGCGTTCGAGCGCCGCCGCCTTGCCCTCCGCGAAGTCGACCGGACGCTTCAGAATGTCGATCTGGCGGCGCAGCATGTCGGCGGCCGGGCGGATGACGCGGACGACCTGAGCGACTTGCAGCAGAGTTGCGAGAGTGCCGAGCTCGCCGGAAAGAGTGCGCAGCGAGGAGGCCACCTGCTTCGGCCGATCGAGCAGGGCGATGACTCGGTCGATCCGCCCCTTGAGCGGCTGGACGTTCGCCTTGAGCGACTGGGCGCGTTGGATCACTTCGCCGAGATTGCGGTCGAGATCGTCGGCCGGTCCGGCGAGCGAGGCCGCCGCGAAGCCTTTCTGCGCATCCTCCGGAATCGCCAATCCGAGCAGCCGGGTTCCGATCTGATCCAGGGTTTCTTGCTGGGTTGCCAACATGAGGTCCACCTCCGCGAATTTGGAGCCGGGAGGAATCCACGGCCGCTGTTCTTCGATGCACGGGTTACAGAGCAGCCCCGGTGCCACCTGCCGCGGAAGACGGAAACCTCTGCATCCATTAGGTTTTCCCAAAAATCGGGCCGTTCCGCCTGCCGCCGGGTCATGGCACCCTTCCCGCGTCGCCGCCCAGGAAATCCCGCTCCGCATCGACTAAGATCCGCCTTGTTCCAGCGACAGGTGCATTCGACCGGAGGCAGGTACCGAGATGAACCGCTGATGGATCTCTACCGGGAGCTCTTCCATATCTCGAAGCTCCTGCTCGCCGAGCCGGACGACGAGCGGGCGCCGGAGCTGCTGCTCTCCCGCATCGTCGAATGCACGGGGGCGGAGACCGGCTTCGTGGTGGTGCGCGAGGAGGGGTCGTTCCGGCAGAAATTCGATGTCGGCTACGAGCGCGCGGAGCGCTCCGCCCTGGAGCGGCGCTATAGCCGGACGCTGGTGCGCGAAGCGATCGAGACGGGCCGGGTCATCTATCTGCCGAACCTGATCGACGACGACCGTTTCCGCTCGGGCGAGAGCGCCCTCTTGATCGGCCGCTGCTGCGCGCTGGTCGCCCCGTTGCGTCACGGCGGCGAGGTCTACGGCGTGATCTACCTGGAAAACCGGGAACGGATCGACAGTTTCGATCCGGAGAGCCGAGAATTCCTCGCCGAGCTGGCGGAGGTCGCCGGCCTGTTCCTGCTCCGATCGAGCGAGCGCGAAACGCTTCGCCGACGGCACCGCGCCCTGGAGCGCGATCTGTTTTCGCAGCACGATTTCGCCGGCATCGTCACCCGCGATCCGCGGATGGTCGAGATTCTCGAAGTCGTGGCGCAAGTGGCGGGGGCGGACGCCCCGATCCTGGTGCTCGGCGAGACCGGCACGGGCAAGGAGCTGATCGCCAAGGCGCTGCACGTCAACAGCCCGCGCCGCGGCCGGCCCTTCGTCACCGTGCATTGCTCGGCGCTGCCGGGAACGCTGCTCGAATCCGAGCTGTTCGGCCACGTCGCCGGGGCGTTCACCGACGCCAAGCGCGATCGGCCGGGGCGGCTCGCCTCCGCCCACGGCGGCACGCTGTTCTTGGACGAGGTCGGAGAGATCGCGCTCGAAGCGCAGGCGAAGCTGCTCCGCTTCCTCCAGTTCGGCGAGATCCAGCGGCTCGGCACGGACAAGACCGAGAAAGTGGACGTGCGGATCGTCGCCGCCACCCATCGCGATTTGAAGCAGCTGGTGCGTGAGGGGAAGTTCCGCGAGGATCTCTATTTCCGCCTGAAGGTGCTCGATCTGACGCTGCCGCCGCTGCGAGAGCGGCGGGGCGACCTGCTGCTGCTCGCCGATCACTTCCTGCGCCACCATTGGCGGCGGCCGGGCGAGAAGCCGCGCTTCACGCTGCGGGCCGAGCGCGCCCTCCTCTCTCACGACTATCCAGGCAACGTCCGCGAGCTGTCCCACGCGATCGAACGGGCCTGCCTGCTCGCCCGCGGCCCGGAGATCGATCTCGGTCTGTTGCCTCCCGAGATGGCGCAAGCGGCCGGAGAAGGGCCGCTTCCCGAACCGGCGTTCCGCGAGCTGACCGGCGAGGCGCTCAACGAAGCGCGCGAGGCCGGCGTCGCCGAGATCGAGAGGCGGTTCATCGCCGAGCTGATGCGCCGATCCGACGGCAACGTCTCGCGCGCCGCGCGCGATTCGGGCCTCCACCGGAGCTACCTGCAGAAGCTGCTCGCCCGTCACCGCGCCGAGGAGAGGTGATGTCGGCGGTCGTCTGCCCGGCGTGCCGCCAGGTCAATTCGGAGTTCGACGCCCGTTGTTCGATCTGCGGCGCCGAGCTGCCGCTCCTTTCGGCCGAAGCGTCGCGGCTACCTACCGTCGCCGACTCGCGGGGAGAGGAGTCCGTCGAACACCCACCCGACGGCGATCCGCTGCTCGGGCGAGAGGTTTCCCATTTCCGCATCGTGGCGCCGCTCGGCCGCGGCGGCATGGGGGTGGTTTACCGCGCGGTCGATCTCGATCTCGGCCGGGTGGTGGCGCTCAAGTTTCTCGGCCCTTCGAGCTCCCGTACGGCGCGCGACGAGGAGCGCTTCCGCCGCGAAGCGCGGGCGACCGCGGCGCTCGATCACCCGAACGTCGGAACCGTCTACGAGATCGGCGAGCACGAAGGGCGGCGCTTCATCGCCATGGCGTTTTACGACGGCGAAACCCTCGCCGACCGGCTCGCGCGAGCACCGGAACATCGCCTACCGATCCAAGAGGCCGCGTCGATC
>DATMZU010000583.1:0-2134 GCA_035607435.1 Thermoanaerobaculia bacterium
GCGTCGCTGCGGTGCGAAGCGCTCGATCTCGAAGAGCCCTGCCCGCGGGCGTTCGGCTACCCCTGCTTCTTGAAGGCGCCGTTTTTGAAGCTCGGCCTGCTTGGGTTCAGGCTCGACGGCCCCGACGATCTGGCGCGCGCCTGGAGCGTTGCGCGGCGCGAGATGCCCGCCTGGAGCCGCCAGTACCTGCCGCTCTTTGGCGCCACCGTCGATCTCGACCGCTACCCGCTCGCCGGGCGCGAGATCATGCTGCTCGAAGAGTTCAAGGACGGGCCGCAGGTGACGGTCGAAGGATGGGTGCGGGACGGCCGGTTTCACCTCTGGGCGATCACCGACACGAACGTCTTTCCCGGCTCGCGGGCGATCGACAATTTCTCCCTTCCCTCCCGCTTGGCCGTAGCGGCCCAGGCGAGCCTGGCGGAAGCCGCCGCGCGCGCCGTGCGGGCGATCGGATTCGATGGCGGGTTCGCCAACGTCGAGCTCTGGTGGCAGAACGGCGAGGCGGTCCCGATCGAGGTGAACGCCCGCGCCGCGGCGAGCTTCTCGCTCCTCTACGAGCGGTGCCTCCGCGTCTCCCATTGGGCGGCGATCGTCGAGGTCGCGGGCGGCGGAACGCCCTCGGTCTTGCCCGCTCCGGACGGGACGGTCGGCGGTCAATTCAACCTGATCACGTTCGCTGCCGGCCGCATGGGCGATCTGCTGGATTTCGACGCCGCGCGCGAGGTGACCGGAATCTCGCTCGACCGCCCGCCCGACGAGATCGTAAGCCCGGTGAGCGAATTCGGCGTCGTCCTCGCCCAGGTCGAGCTGTTCGGCGCGAGCTACGAGGAGATCCACGCCGAGGCGACCCGGCTCCGGCGCCGGCTGCTGAAACGGCCCGAGGATTCGCCGGGATGAGCCGGCTCGTTGCGGAGAGAATTCGTTCGACTACAATCTGCGATTCGCGCTCGGCTATCGTTCACGCGAGCCCCGGAGATCTTATGAACGGTCGCAAACGCTTCTCGATCGCCCTCGTGCTGCTCGGTGCCCTACACCTCTCCGCGCCCGCCGCGCACGGCGTCGATCATGCCGTCCAGGTGGGACCCGGGACGACCTACTCGCCGAAGTTTTTGACCATCCAGGCCGGAGACACGGTGACCTGGACGAGCGCCGGCGGGTTTCACAACGTGATCGCGGACGACGAAAGCTTCCGTTGCGCGGACGGCTGCGACGGCCAGGGGGGCGACGGCTCGCCGGGGTCCGGCTGGAGCTTCACCCGGGCGTTCAACGCGGTCGGGGTGGTCGGTTACCACTGCGAGGTGCACGGAATTCCCGGCGCCGGCATGTTCGGCACGATCACGGTGACGGGCGCCACCGCGCCGGGCAGTCTGCAGTTCACGGCGGGCACGTTCTCGGTCGGCGAGGCCGGCGGACCGGCTTCGATCACAATCTCGCGGACCGGCGGCACCGACGGCGCGGTCTCGGTTCAATATGCGACGAGCAACGGCACGGCGACGGCCGGTTCGGACTACACGGCGGCGAGCGGCACGCTCTCCTGGACCGACGGCGACGGGGCAAACAAGAGCTTCCCGGTGCCGATCACGAACGACGCGGCGGACGAGCCGAACGAAACGGTCGAACTGACCTTGTCGAACCCCGGCGGCGGCGCCTCGCTCGGCGCCCGGACGACCGCGACGCTCACGATCACCGACGACGACCTGCCGGCCTCCGCCGGCTCGATCGCGTTCGGCATGGCCACCTTCTCGGTCGCGGAAAGCGGCGCCAGCGCAACGATTCCCGTGGTGCGAAGCGGCGGCACGAACGGCGCGGTCTCGGTCGCTTTTGCCACCGCGAACGGCACGGCGACCGGCGGCCCGGACTACGCGCCGATCAACGGCGTGCTCACCTGGGCCAACGGCGAAAGCGGCACCAAGAACTTCCAGGTCGGCATCGTCGACGACACGCTGGTCGAGGCGAACGAGACGGTCCTGCTCGCCCTGTCGAGCCCGACCGGCGGGGCGACGCTCGGCAGTCCGGCCAACGCCACGCTGACGATTCAAGACAACGACGTTCCGTCCGGACCCGGCACGCTCGCGCTGGGCGCCGCCTCGTTTTCGGGCACGGAGGGGGGGACCGCGACAATCACGGTCTCGCG
>DATMZU010000003.1:0-2591 GCA_035607435.1 Thermoanaerobaculia bacterium
AGGGCGCCAGGCGAAAGTGCGCATGGTGCTCGAAAAGCCGCTCGGTCTCACCGAGGGGACGACCGCGACGATCGCCAACCTCGGCCTGCTGGGCGAAAAATACGTCGAGCTGATCCCCGGGCCGATCGGCGCGCCGCCGCTGCCGGACAACGCCGTCCTCCCGGGCACTACGCCGATCAGCTTCGATCAGGCGATGGCGAAAATCCAGGCGATCGGCGATTCGATCCAGGGCATCACGGGCAGCCTCTCCGGCGCGCTCGCGGGAGAGACCGGGGGCGTGAGCTTGGGTCAGCTGATGACCAGCCTCGCGCAGACCAGCGACGAGATCCGCCTGCTGGTGGCCGAGAACCGCGCGCAGATCGGCCGGACGATCGGCAACTTCGAGCAGGTGGGGGCGAGCCTCAACAACGAGCTGCCGCGCCTTTCGAGTCAGCTCGAAGAGACGGCGAAGCAGATCTCGGCGATCCTGGCGGAGAACCGGGGCAACCTCTCAGGCACCATGGAAAACGCCCGGAAGGTCAGTGCGGACATTCAAATCTCGGTCGATAATCTGAACAAGATCACCGACAAGATCGCCTCCGGCCAGGGGACGATCGGCAAGCTGGTGAACGACGAGACGGCGCACGACAAGCTGGTTTCGACGCTCGATTCGATCGAAGGGGGAGTGAAGTCGCTCAGCAGCTCGCTCGGCGCGCTCCAGAAGTTCAAGCTCGATCTCGATCTTCAGAGCTATTACCTGTCCGATCCGAAAGAGTCGCAATCGACGTTCCGGCTCGATATCGAACCGGGCGACGGCAACAAGATCTACCGGGCGGCGCTTTCGAACACCCCCAACGGCAAGCTGCGCACGAAGACGCAGACGTTTACCACGACCTTTCCCGACGGCACGCGCGAGGTGAAGACGGTCGAGACCCTCACGCGGGAGGACACGCGGGTGGCGTCCGCCCTGTTCGGCTACAAGGCGCCGAGCAACCTGCGCATCTGGGCGGGACTGATCGAAAACACGGGAGGCGCCTCGGTCGAGCTGCCGTTCCAAAAAGACCGGTTCCTGCTCTCCTTCGATGCGTTCGATTTCAACCGCGAGAACGACGAGAACCCGCACCTTCGCCTGACCGGCCGCTGGCAGCTACATCCGAACGTCTACCTGGTCGGCGGGTTCGACGATCCGCTCGAAAACCAATCCGTCTTCCTCGGCGCGGGCGTCAAGTGGCGCGACGACAACTTGAAGTACCTGTTGGGATCGGTGCCGAAGTTTTAGGGGAGGAGGAGTCCCCTCGGCTCTGCCCGGGGAATTTTTGCTCGATCATGTCCGGACGAGCTCAAAATCTTCTGAAACTCCGGGTCGTTCCGGAGCGGTTCGAACCAAGGCAGAAAGTACAGACGCGGCTCGATGCCGAGCGACCGAGCGCGTGAGGCGGTGGCGATCGCGGAGTGGCGCTCTCCGAGGAGTGCATAGACGAGCGAGGATTCGTAGGCGACCTCGGGGCTCTTCGGCGCGAGCCGGAGGGCTTCTTGGACTGCTGCGACCGCCTCGCTTCCATTGCCCAGGTGGGCGAGCGCTATGCCGCGGTATGTGAGAAGCTGCGGAGTTGCCGCGGCCGGATCTTTTGCCATCAAGTCGAGCGCAATTCGGTAGTCGCGCTCGGCCTCGGCGCGATTCCCGAGCAGGAGGCGCGCATCGGCAAGGTTGAGCCGGGCAACCGAGTTGTTCGGCTCAAGAGACGCCGCGCGGGTCAGCGCCTCTACTGCTTCGGCGTAGCGGCGGAGAAAAATTCTGGCGAGTCCAAGATTGCTGAACAGACCGAAGCGTGGAGTTTGCCGGATCAGCCGAGTATAGAGCTCGGCGGCCCGCGCCGGATCGCCATTCGACAGCTCCAGGTAGGCGAGAAGAGTGAGCCCATCGGCGTGGCCCGGTGCCCGCCGTAGAATTTCTTCCAGGGTGGCTCGGGCGGCCGCGGTCTCCCCCTGTTGGATTTCGTACCAGGCCAGTTTGCTCAGTAGGCCGATCGAACGATGGCTCACGACCGCGGTGCGCAACAGGCGGAGTGCCTCCTCAGGCCGCCCGCGGGCCTGGGCGACCTTCGCGCGCTGCTCGACCACCATCGGATCGCCGGGTGAGATCCGCTCAATCTCGGCCAGCGCTGATTCGGCGACCTCCAGGCGCCCTCCCGCAACGGCGGCCGATACTTCGAGAACGAGCGGCCGAGGATCGCCCGGGGCAATCCGGCGCGCCTCGCGGCTGTTCTTGAGGGCGCGTTCCAGGTCTGCCGCATCGCGCGACCAGTTGAAGCGCTCGCAGGCGATCGCCGACTCGAGGAGCCGCGCGTCCAGGAACTTCGGCGCGCGAGAGGAGAGTGCCGCGACCTCGTCGAGCAATGCGCCAAGGTCGGCTGCGCGGCGCTCCCTGAAGCGGGTGGAAAGGCGCAGAAACTCGGAGAAGTCGCGGCTCGAAACGGCAAGATCTCCGATTCCGGAGCGCGTTCTGCGCGCGGGGTAGAACGAACGCACTCGGGCCGCCACGGCCCCTGCCGCGAGCAACGAGTCGTCGGTGCGGACGGCGAGAGTCGCAGAGTCGAGCAGGGTGGCGTCGG
>DATMZU010000156.1:0-15383 GCA_035607435.1 Thermoanaerobaculia bacterium
GAGCTTCGGTCCAGCACCAGCTTCCCTGATACGACACAGAGATTTCCGCCGCCGGCGCCGAATCCCACATGGGTGCCGCCGGTCAGCAAGGTGCTCACGATTCGGATCGTCACCCCGCTCACGGCGGCGAAATTCAACAGAGCCACATTGCCGCCGCAGGCGAAGTCCGGAGGACCTGACTGCGCTCCGATCCCGCTGTTGGAGATCACGCTGTCGAGGATCGTGAGGTTCTCACCGTTCGCGAGGACCGCCCCGCCGGCCAAACCCGAATGCGTCGGGAAGGCGAGTCCCCGCGTCAGGGTCAGGCTCGAAACGGTTACGTCGATCGGCGCGGCGACGGCGGGTTTTTCGACGTAGAAGATCCGGCCTAGATCGTTGCCGCTCACCGTGAGCACTCCGACTCCGGGGCCATGAACGAACAAGGGGTCCGAGATCGTGATTTCGCCCGAGGTCAGCGTGATCGTGCCGGTCAACCCCGGCGCGAAAGTCACGTCGTCCGCCCCCGACGCGGCGTTGGCGCCGAGGACTGCCTGGCGCAGGCTGCCCGCCCCGGAGTCGGCCAGATTCGTCACCGTAAACGTGGCCGCCCGGGCGCCGGTGGAGGCCAGAAAGGCCAGAGCGAAGGCCGGAAGCGAGGCGCGCCAAAAACGCTTTGTCATTGCAAAACCTCCACCCGTCAGGTCGGCCGCAAAGGGGCATCCCGGCGCACCGCGCGTCCTCTGCCACGCTCTACGGTCTGAGCAAGAATTCCTGGGACTTCTCTTTTGGTGCGATCGCTATGGTGTAGTGGCATGGTTTTCCCGTCAAGCCCTCGGGGCCGAACGGCGGCCCGCTAGGGATGGCATGTACGCTCAAGAGAGACGAAGCCGCTGGAAGCAGGATTCTTCGGATACCATCGAGCCAAGCTTTCGGAAAGGAGTTCCATGCGTCCGCTGATCGCCCTCGGTTTGGCGCTCACCCTGTCTTCCGGCTGTGCGACGTCCCGGGACTCCCTCACTCCCGAACAGGCCGCCGTGCGCATCGCGGACCTGGTCTCCGCCGTCGGCTCGGCACTCGCAGAAGCGCAACCGGTTCTGGCGGAAAATGGCCTCGCGCTCAAATCCGCCTCGGTCACGGTCGAAGCGGAATCCTCGGATGACAAAAGCCTCGGTGTGGATTGGACCGTCGTTTCGGCGGAAGCGAGCAAGACTTCCGAGCGAACGGCCGAGTTGACCGTAGCGCTCGACGTCGCGAACCTTCCCCCCGCTGCGACGAGCTCAAACTCCAAAGCTCTCCGAGGCACTCTCCTTAGCATCGTTCACGCCGTCAAAAACCGGAAGCCGGACGCCGCGCCCATTGCCTTCGAAAGCTTGACGATCCAAATCGAATTCACGGTCACCAGCAAGCGGGAAGGCGGCCTGGCCTTCGAAGTTTTGAGCGCCGTGAAGCTTGAACCCGAGGTGACCAAGAGCCGGACGAGAAGTCACACGCTTTCGGTGACTTTGAGCCGCAAGACCGGGTCGTAGAGGTCGGATTGGACCTCGGCGGCGTGCCGTTGAGAGTGAACCCAAGCCGGCGCGAAGGAACCGTTTTGGAGTGCGCCGACGCGTCGGCGCTTTCGGCGTTCGCGGTGACGGGGAGACTCGGGCCAAAGCGGCGACGCGTCGCCGCACTCCAGATCCGTCGAACAGTTGTGGCGATCTAATTTCAAAAGCATCCTCGGGCTTGACGCTCGTAAACAGATTGTTTATCGTTCGGCAGGTGATTCGGACCTTCGCGGACGATGAGACGGAGCAGTTCTGGGCGGGAGGGAAATCCCGCCGACTCCCGACCGAGATCCTGAAAAGAGCGATGATGCGCCTCTTGCAACTGGATGCCGCAACCATCGTCGCCGACCTCCGCATGCCGCCATCCAACCATCTGGAAGCGCTACGTGGGGACCGATCGGGTCAGTGGAGCATCCGGATCAACGACCAGTGGCGCGTTTGCTTCCGGTTCGAGAGCGGTGACGCGTTCGAAGTCGAGATCATCGACTATCACTAAGGAGAGCCCCGCTGTGCCACAGAAGAACCCTCGCGCCATCCATCCCGGCGAGTTCCTGGCCGAATCGCTGAGCGAGCTAGGAGTCTCCCAAGCGGCCTTGGCGCGCGCCCTCGGCGTGTCGCCGATGCGCATTTCCCACTTCGTCAAGGGCAACCGTCCGGTGACAGCTGAACTGGCTTTGCTCCTCGGTCGCGCCTTCGACCAGTCACCGCAGTATTGGTTGAATCTCCAAGCCCGCTACGATCTGACGATCGCCGAAGCCAGCCTCGGCCGGCGCTTGCTTTCAATTCACGCACTCACCGCCGCTTAGCAGGCGCCCGTTCCGGGTCGCCTGTTTGTCGAGTCTGTTTCTCGCTCCTATATCGCCGCCATCGCCTCGATTTCGAGCTTCCACTTTGGGTCCAGGAGCTGGCAACAAACGACGGTCAATGTGGGCTCGTGATCACCAAGGAATTTGACGCGCATGGCGACGTTGGCCTCGTCATACTGAGGATCAGCCAGATAGGTTCGAACAGAGACCAGGTTGCTCAGGTCCATTCCCGCCGTACGAAGCAGAGTCTGAATGTGCGTCCAGATGATCTCTGCCTGCTCTTCGAACGACTCGGGCATGGTCTTGCCGTCCGACAGGTAGCCGTTAAGGCCGCTGAGTATCAAGAGCCGCGAGTCGCCATGAATCTCCATCGCGTGGCTGTAGCAGCGGTACTGCGGGAACAGCTCTTTGGGGTTGTGCTTGGTCACCGGCATTAGAGAGGACCTACTTTCGGAGTGTTCGTTCGCTTGTGCCTCATTTGACGGCTTCCACCAAGGCGATGTCTCGCCGCAGTATGTCGTTGATCAGCTGTTCTACCTCGATCCCTTTGGCTTCGGCACGTTCGCTCAGATAGCCGATGACGTCCGGGTCGAGATAGATGGGGACTGAGAAGCCGGCGTCTGGACTGAAGAACTTCCCCCGCTCGCCCTGCG
This sequence comes from Thermoanaerobaculia bacterium, assembly GCA_035607435.1. Lineage (GTDB taxonomy): Bacteria > Acidobacteriota > Thermoanaerobaculia > Multivoradales > UBA5704 > DASYKS01. Next base: position 2,986 of record DATMZU010000156.1, read on the forward strand.
AAAAGTCGTATTCGTCTTTCATGATCGCCCGAAGCGATAGCCTGCCGAATGACCGACCCGGAGGAAGTAGAAGGCCCCGTCGAGGTGCTTCGCCCGAGCCCGCTTGACGGCGGCTAGCTGGTCGCGGTCGACCTCGTAGTCTCCTGTCTCGATGTCCAGAACGAGAAAGCTTCCTCGGTCGATTAGCGGAAGTGCACCTTGAATATCGCGCTCGTAAAGAGCCTGGCCGCGCTCGACGATTTCGTCGCTGGAGTAGCGTGGATGAGCCATCGTCAACCTCCAAGTTGAGCCTAGCATTGCACCTTGGAACCTTTGGAGTGCGCCGACGCGTCGGCGCTTTGGGCTTCTGTGGTGACGAAGAGACGCCGGTCAAAGCGGCGACGCGTCGCCGCACTCCAAACTTCCGCCGTTCCCCGTAGAGGAGAGTCCCGCCTTCGCACGGGCAATGTCTCCCAGGGCGGCGGCGGTCAGTGCCGGGTCGCCGTCTTCGAGGGTGGCTTCAAGATAGGCCACCATGTCCTCCTCGGTTTTGAGGTGCTCTACGACATCCCACGGGCGTGTTTGTGTCTTGGCCATGATGTCCTCCTAGAGGCTGCGAGCCAGCTCGATGGCCGTTGTGCTCGCTACGCTGAAGAGTGGCTCACGAACCTGGCTCGCCTACTCGCCCGGGAACCGGAAGTCGATCGTTTGGGCTTCGTACTCGGTAGGAAGCTGAAAGTGCTCGGTCGAGTTGCAACGGCACTCGTCAGGTTTGTCGGATGGAATCGCAGCGAACAGGCGCAGGTCTTCGAGTGCGCGAAGAGCATCCGCCCTGAGGAGTTGTATATCTCGGATCGCGGCAAAGAAAGCATCAAGGTTCCGACTTCGAATTACCTCGGCGAGCTGCAGCAAGTCCTCTAGCTCTGAGCCAATTCTCTGAAGGAGCATTAGGCGGTCGGTCACAAGTAGCCGCCGAAGCCGCCTGCGGACGACTTTTCTCTCGTCGTCGAAGTCATAGGTCCGATGTGTAAAAGCAGCGTCTCCCTCCGCGAACAGCGGGCGGAGGCAATCCTCGGCTAGCTCGAAGTGGTCCCCCCAAGAATCCTGAGTCGGATCGAGGAGGCGATAGGAGGTACCTTCGTGCGGAGTTGCACCGCGGGCTCGATTGCACAGACGGCATGCCAACATGCAGTTCTCATAACGATTCTGCTGGCCAGGATCAGCGCTCCTAGCGATCCTGTGCTCGACGGTCATTCCGCCAAAGCCTTCGCCAGGTCGACCACCGAAAAGGTCGGCTTCGTGCAAGAGACAGAAGGGACATGTGAACCCGAAGTCCCAACGGAGGCAATTTCGGTACTGGGTCCAGTGAGTCGCTGTCCGAGGTCGGTGTCGACGCTGAAGCGGGTTCTTTGGAAGAGTTTGTGGCGGCAAGATCTTCAAATTGCTTCCTCAGGTTGCGGGAGCGTCCGAGAATACCCGCCCCGGCGTCGAGCGGCATCAGCAAATTTTCTTCGAACTGCTGCCGAAATTGTTCCGCTTCGCGATGCTGAAGCTCGCGCAGGCGAGCAAACGTTTGCTCGACCTGAGCGTCGCGTTCGGGGGTCGCAGGCACGCGAGACAGGTCGGATATCGCATCGTAGGCAGAATCAATGTCTGCTTCGAGGCCACGGGCTTGCTCGACAACTTCGGAGAATGACAAGGTATCAGTACGAGAAAATTCCGAAGTCATCTCTTGGAGCCGTCTTCTTGCTTGAAAGAGATGAGCCTTTACGGTCTGAACGGATATGCCAAAAAAATCCGCGATCTCTGAATAAGAGAGGCCATTCTGAATCCGAAGCCGAGCAATGTCGCGCATTTGATTCGGCAGTCTCTCTATCGAAGCCATTAAGGCATGGGGGATGCTCCTCTCTTCATCGAGATCTTTTGTCGTTGACGCAACCTTACCGTCGGAGTCGACCGGCGCACCCGCAGAGGAGCGAAGCGCGCGGTTGGATCGGAGATGGGCTCCTGCAACATTCCTGGCGACCGCAAACAACCACGAGTCGAGGGTCTCTGGCTTGGATAGCCGGTCGATGTCTTTGAACACCCGAAGAAATGTGTCCTGGACTAAGTCGCTTACTTCGGCCTCAGCGAATCCCCTAGCTCGAAAAAACTTGAAGAGCGGCTGTTGAAAGCGCCGAAAAAACTCCTCGAAGCCCTCCACTTTGTCGGGTCGCCGCAGAGCAACGGGCTTGCCCAGCCGATTCGAAGTCCGGGTCATAAATTTGATTCTAACGCCTTAGAGCCTAGCGGGCGACCCAATCCCCCCGGAGACCATCTTGAGCCCCCGGAGCTCTCTGGTTCCGACGGTGTTCCTACAACACCACCGGCACCATTTCCCTAACCACCCCCTCCCCCATCCCCTTCTTCGCCAGCGCCTTGACCATCTGAAGCATCGCCATCAGACCCATCGACTTACCCATCGAAAGCTCTTGGCCGTAGACGTCGTAGACCAGGTCGGTGGAAAGGTTGGCGATCTGGTCGAGGGGTTGGCCGGAGAGGCTTTCGCGGAGGATGGCGGCGAAGGATTTGGCGGAGATGCCTTGGGGGTTTTCGACCGCGAAGTGGAAATCTAGGCGGCCGTCGGGGCGGCGCTCGGCCCAGACGTAGGCTTCGGATTCGCAGGCGGGGACCCTATCGTCGCAGGAGAAGGGGCGCTTGGCGACTCGTTCCGGCACGTCGACGAAACGATCGGCGAGATCGATCAGCAGCTGGATGCGATCGGCCCGGTCGGGCAGCAAGGCGAGCAGGTCGAGGGTTTCGGCGAGCTTCGGCGGGAGGGTCGCGGTTTCGGCCATCGGAGGCTCCGGAAATTAGACGGCCCGAGGCGGGAGGCGCCCCGGGCCGGTGAGGGACTTGAAGCTCAGCGGGTAAACCGGCGCGTCATTTCTCGATCGGCACACCGACCAGGTTGCCCCACTCGGTCCAGCTGCCATCATAGTTGCGCACCTGGGGGTAGCCCAACAGGTAGCTCAAGACGAACCAGGTGTGGCTGCTCCTCTCGCCGATGCGGCAGTAAGCGATCACGTCGTCGCTCGGCTTCAGGCCCGCTTCGCCTTCGTAGATCGCGCGCAGGTCGTTCGCCGGTTTGAAGGTCCCGTTCTCGCTCACCGCGCGCGCCCAGGGCACGCTCTTGGCGCCCGGGATGTGGCCGCCGCGCAGCGCCCCTTCGTTCGGATAATCCGGCATGTGCATCCGCTCGCCGGAGTACTCCTGCGGGCTGCGGACGTCGATCAGCTTGCCCTGCTTCTCGACGTGGGCAAGGACCTGGTCGCGGTAGGCGCGGAGAACTTCGTCGTTCCTCGGCGGCGCCTGGTAGTGCGATTCCGGGTAGCTCGGCACGTCGCGCGTGACTTCGCGCCCTTCGGCGATCCACTTCGCCCGGCCGCCGTCCATGATCTTCGCCTGGGTGTGGCCGAACAGCTGGAACACCCAGAAGGCGTAGGTCGCCCACCAGTTGTTCTTGTCGCCGTAGATCACCAGCGTCGTGTCGCGCGAGGCGCCGATCCGCCGCATGAGGGAGGAAAAGCCCTCCTGGCCCAGATAGTCGCGGCGCAGGGGATCGTTCAGGTCTCGCGTCCAATCGACCTCGACCGCGCCGGGAAGGTGGCCGCTCGGGTAGAGCAGCGGGTCCTCGTTCGATTCGATGATCCGGAGGTTCGGATCGGAAAGGTGCTCGGCCACCCACTCGGTCGAGACCAGCACCTCAGGCTTGACGTATCCGCGGCTCTCGATATCGCTCACCTTGCGGCTCCTTATGGACGGGTCGCGGCCGACGGCATGCGCCGGCCTCGACATTTGTGACCGAAGTTATCATCATTGTCGTCGAGCGTCCAGGTTGCATCGCGCGAAATCGTGATTGCATAGGCACCGAAGCCTTCAATAGGATCAGGCGACGACATGATCACCCACCATCCGGACGCGCGGACCCTGGAGCGGTTCCTCGACGACCTGCTCGCCGAGACCGAGAGCCACGCGATCCAACGGCACTTGTTGATCTGCCCGACCTGCGAAGAGCGGCTGATCGGCCTGTTGCCCCAGCTCGGCGGACCGTTCGGAACGGCCGGCGACGAGCTGGAGACGTTCGGATCGCCCCAGCCGAGAGCGGCCAAGACTTCCAGAAAGACGGACCGGAGCCGGGCGGCGGGCCGCAAGAAGGAACCGCATCGGCTGCCGGACTTGAGCGTCGCCATCGGCCGCCAAGGGGCGGCAATCGAGGAAGAGCGCCAGAAGGCTCCCGTCCTCTGGGCCGAGCTTTCGGCTCTCCAGCCGGAGATCCGCCGCGCCCAAGTGGAACAGGAAGGACGTTTCCATACCTGGGCGCTGTGCGAGCTGATGCTCGAACGGAGCCGCGCCATCGCCCCGTCCGATCCGACCGCGGCGCTGGAGGCCGCCGAGCTGGCTCTCGCGATCGCCGAGCGCTTGAACCCCGAGAAGCTTCCGTCGGCGGCGATCGCCTCGGCCCTGGCCCGCGCCTGGGGGCACCTGGGCAACGCGAAGCGAATCTTCGCCGATTACCGGGAGGCCGAACGCTGCTTTACCGAGGCGGAACGAAAGCTCGCCGCGAGCTGGCTCGATCCGCTCGACGAAGGCCAGCTCCTCCAGTTCCAGGCGTCGCTCGACCGCGATCTGGGGCGCTTCTCGGCCGGGGTGGAGCGGCTCGAAACCGCCCTCGAGATCTATCGCAGCGTCAACGAACCGCACAGTCAAGGGCGTTGCTAAATCGGTCTCGGCATCCTGCTCTACCTGCTCGACGAACTGGACACGACGGACGATTGCCTGCGCCGGAGCGCTTCGATGGTCGATGCCGAGCGAGATCCCCGCATGCTGCTCTGCGCGCACCAGTACCTGGCGCTCGGGCGGCTCAAGGCGGAGCGTCCCGCCGAGGCGCTGGCGATGCTCCATAACGACCGCAAGCGTTGGGCGGTCGGGGCGACGGAGCTCGATCAGCTCCGCCTGCGCTGGCTCGAAGCGCAGATCCTCGCCCGCCTCGATCGCCTGATCGAAGCGCAGGAAATGTTGATCGAAGTGCAGGCCGGCTTCACCGCCGCGCGGCTGCCGTACGACGCCGCCCTCTCGGGGCTGGAGCTGGCGATGATCTATTCGCGGCGCGGCCTCGCCGGCAACGCGCGCCGGGTCGCCGAGCGGACGCTGCCGATCTTCCGCTCGCTCGACACTCGGCCGGCGTTTGTCGCGGCGGTGATCGTCTTCGAGAGCGCCGTCGAGCAGGACCGCTTGAGCCTCGCCGCCCTGCGCGAGATTTCCACGGTGCTCGAACGAGCCCGCGCCGCCCAGAGCGCCGAGCGGCCTTACTTGCCGGCGAGCAACGTGGCGAGCGCGGTTTCCGGCGCCACCCAATCCGCCGTGCTCAGCCGGCCGATCTCTTTGCCGTTGCTGTAGACCACGCCGGTCGGCACTCCGTGGATGCCGAACTTCTTCGAATCGGCGTCGTTCAGACCTTTTTCGAGGCCGTAATATTCGAACTGGATCTTCGATCCCTTGATCTGCTCTTCCACCTTGAGCAGCAGCGGCACGTGCTCCTTGCAGTGCGGGCACCACGAACCGAAGTACACCCGCACCCGCGTCGGCTGGGCCACCTTCCGTAGCGTCTGGACCGACTTGGCGTTCGGCTGGTAGGCCTTCGCCCGCCGCGCGTATTCGGGATTGTAGGTGGTGAGATCGACGGCCTTCTTCAAGCCGAGCAAAGAAGGCCGCGGCCGGAGCGCCGCCGTGCGCCCCTCGGTCTTGAACCGGACGTCCTCGCCCACGACCTCGAACTTGCCCTGCGGCGAGAGCGCCGCATCGGCCATCAGATCGACCGTTCCGTCCCCGCGCCTCAAGACCTTCATCAGCTGGACGGTCTGGACCGATCCTTCGCCCGGCGAAATCAGGACGGGGGACGGCAGGGCCGAGGAGAAGATCAGAAACGCCGGAACTCCCGAGGGGAGAGAGTAGATCTCGGCTCCCGGCTGAAGCTTGCCACCGACGACCAGCTGGTAGTCCCCCGACCGCTCGAATCCGTGAAGCACGGCATCGGCGCCCACCGCCGCCGTCGCGGGGGCGCCGAGCCCCATTCCGAGAACGGTGCCCAGGGCCAGAGGGAGAAGAGCGGAACGCAGAACGCGGGCTTGCATCATGTCGGGATACCCTTTCGGAGGGGCAGGAGAAGACTGGAGGTTCGAGTGGGCTTCAGGAGGGAAGAGGCCGGGGCGCCGAGCGCCTGGCGGATCTCCTCAAGGGTCGAATAGGTCCGGACGACTTTTCCGTCGCGGACCGAGAAAGCGCGCGGCAACCGGCGGTAGAGCGGCCGCAGAAGCGCCGGAGGCGCCTCGCGGATCTCGAAGGCCGGGCCGAAGGTGAACTTGAATTTCGTCGTCAGCGCCGAAGTGGAAAGAACGACCAGAGGCTCGGCGCCATTTTGGCCGGCGTCTCCCAGCGCATAGCGGTTCAAATCGGGAACCATCCCGGTGAACGCCGGGCTTTCGAGATCCGCCAGGACGACCATGTGGTTTCCTCTTGCAAGATCCGGGACCAGCGTGTCGAGGCAGACCGTCTCCGGCCCCTGGCCGACGCACACCTTGCCGGTCTCCACGCCGGGCTTCAAGCGGGTCGCGAGATCGTCCAACGGCAGATCGGCCGCTTTCGCGCCGAAAGCGACGACGGCACCCGTCGCGAGCGCCACGGCCGCGACTCGCCCGCGGGGGAATCGCCCGCCGCGCGGCCGGCCGACGAACGCGAGGGCGAGGGGAGGCACCAGCAGCAGGAGATCCTGCCAGAACGCCTCGGCGGGGGTGCGCTGGACCAGGTTGCCGAAACAGCCGCAGGAGGCCGCGGCCGGCGCTTCGCCACGGATCGAGCGGGTATAGGTTCGGGCGGTCAAAAAGACCAGAAAGGCGACCAGCAGCGCGCTCGGGATCAACACCCAAAGCCGCCGAAGCCCCAGCAGGAGCGCCAGACCGACCGCGACCTCGATGCCCAAGCCGATCAGAGCGACCGTCGATGCGGAGAACAGAAAATCGAGCTTCTCCGCCCGGATCTGCTCCACGAACGCCGACGGATCGAGCGCCTTGGCCCCCGCCGCGATCAGCAGGACGAGGCCGAGCACGGCGGCCCCGAGGTAACCCAGGGCGCGGCGCCCCCTCCCGGGAACCGCCGGAGCGGAGACGGAGGTGGTGGACACGGGGGGTGCCAGCGAGGCGGCGGTTTCCATACGGCGCCGATCCTATGCAGGGGTCTTGCCTGCTGCAACTGCTGGGGGTTGGATCGGCTACTCGGAGCCCGCGGGAAAGGACCTAAAGGACTCCAAGGACTGCAAGGACCTAAAGCGCCCGCTGCGGGACGTCCTTGCAGTCCTTGGAGTCCCTTGCGTCCTTTAAGCCTTTTCAGCCGCGCAGACGGTCCGTGACCTTTTTCCAGAGGCTCGGCTCCGCGTCCATTTCGCGGGTGGCTCCGGATTCGGCCATTTCCGGATCGATCGCCGCCGATTCTCCGGAGGGATCCTCGATCGCCGGTCCGAGGTGGAGCAACAGATCGTAGTTGCCGATCGAGATCCGATCGCCCTCCGAGATCTCCTGCTCTCCGGCGATCCGTTCGCCGTCGATGAAGGTGCCGTTGCTCGATCTCAGGTCCTGCACGTAAACCCGCCCGGAACGTACCGCCACCAACGCGTGAACCCGGCTGATGCAGGGGTCCGCGAGCACGATGCCGCAGCCTCGGCTTCGCCCGAGGGTGATCTCCCCCTCGGACAGCGCGACCGACCTGCCGGGCAGGTCGAGGCGCCAAGCGGCAGGGGTCGGATCGACCGCCAGCGCGCTCATCGCGAAACCCTAGGCCTTGAGAGCATGATGAAAGTATATACCCATTCCGCCTGCAAGTGTGTAGTTTGGTTTTCGGTCCGCACCGCCGCTCCTAGGCCGAATTCCGAACGCCCTCGCCCGGCTCGGCCCAGCGCAGGTGGCGGCGCAGCTCGTCCGCGGTCGGCCCGGCCGCGTGGTCGAGAAACCCTTCGAGCGGGCCGGAAAAGAGCAGCTCGCCGCCGCGCGAACCGCCGCCGGGACCCAAGTCCACGATCCAATCGGCCCGGGCGATCAGATCCGAGCTGTGCTCGACCACGATCACCCCGTCGCCGCGCCGGACCAGGCGCCGGAGCGTCCGATAGAGCAGGTCGATGTCCGCAAGGTGCAGCCCGGTGGTCGGCTCGTCGAACAGAAACAGCCGCTTGCCTTCCGCCGCCGGGCGATCGAGAAAGCTCGCGAGCTTCAGCCGCTGCGCCTCGCCGCCCGAGAGCGTCGAGGTCGATTGACCGAGCCGCAGGTAGCCGAGGCCGACGTCCACCAGCGCCGAGAGGCGCCGGCAGAGCCCGCGATGGGCCGCGAACGCTTCGAGCGCCTGATCGACTGTCAGCTCCAGGGTCTCGGCGATGTTGCGGCCGCCGACCCGGACTTTCAGCACTTCGGGCTGAAAGCGCCGCCCCTGGCAGATCTCGCACACCACCGTCACCGGAGCCATGAACTGCATGTCCACTTCGGTGACGCCGGTCCCCTGGCAGGCCGGACAGCGCCCGCGCTCGACGTTGAACGAAAAATGCGCGGGCGTGATCCCGCGGGCCAGGGCCTCCGGGCTCGCCGCGAACAGCTTGCGGATCTCGTCGTACGCCTTGAGATACGTGACCGGATTCGACCGGCTGGAACGCCCGATCGGGCGCTGATCGACCAGCACCACGTCCGCCAGTCCTTCCAGCCCGACGAGTGCGTCGCAGGCGCCGGGATCGACGTCCACCACGCCTTTCGACCGCTGATAGGTGCCGTAGAGGACGTTTTCGACCAGCGTCGATTTGCCCGAACCCGAGACGCCGGTGACGGCCACCAACGCCCCGAGCGGCATCTCGACGTCGAAGCCGCGCAGGTTGTGCGCGCGGGCGCCTTGGATCGCGATCCGCGGCAGCGCATCCAGCTCCCGCTCGTGCGGCTCGTACCCCTGCTCGCGGCGAAACCGCGCGAGATGGCCGCGCGCCGGGGTCGGCGGTTTCTCGCGCATGTAGCGGCCAGTGAGCGATTCCTCGACGCCCAAGATCTCCTCGAACGTCCCCTCGGCGATCACCCGGCCCCCCTGCTCCCCCGCCGCCGGCCCGAGGTCGATCACATGATCCGCGCCGCGGATCAACGTCCGGTCGTGCTCGACCACCAGGACCGTGTTCCCCTTCTGGGCCAGATCGCGCAAAAGGCCGAGCAGCTTTTCGCTGTCCTGCGGATGAAGCCCGATCGTCGGCTCGTCCAGCACGTAGAGCGTGCTGGTGAGCCCTGAGCCCAGCGCGGTCGCGAGGTGGATGCGCTGGGTCTCGCCGCCCGAAAGCGTGCGCGCCTGGCGATCGAGCGTCAGGTAGTCGAGCCCCACCCGGTGGAGCGTTTCGATCCGCTCGCCGAGATCTTCCAACAGGTGCCCCGCCATCTCGTGCTGCCGCGCGGTCCAAGGAACGGCGGCAAGCCACGAGCGGAACTCTTCGACGGACAGGGCGACCAGCTCGGGCAACGTCCGGCCGGCCAAGCGCACCGCCCGCGCCTCGGGCTTCAAGCGCGTGCCACCGCACTCCGGGCAGGGGGTATAGGACCGGTACCGCGCAAGCAGCACCCGCACGTGAACCTTGTAGGTCTTCCCTTCGAGCCAAGAGAAGAAGCTGTCGAGATCGACGAACGCTTTGGCTCTGCCGAACCCTTTGCCGGAGCCTTCTTTGCCGCCGCTCCACACCCACTCCCGATCTTTCGGATCGAGCTGCGCCCAAGGCCGATCGAGCGGAACGCCGCGCTTTTTCGCCGCGATCAGCAGATCGTCGTACAGCTCCTCGTAGGCAGGAGTGTTCCACGGCGCAATCGGCCGCTCGGAAAGCGACTTGCGGCCATCCGGCACGACCCGGTCGCGATCGATGCCCACCGCCCGGCCGAAGCCCTGGCACCGCGGACAGGCGCCGAGCGGAGAGTTGAACGAAAAGAGCGGCGGAGTGGGACGGCGCAAAACCTCGCCGCACACCGGGCACCCCAGCTCCCGGGCGTAAAACCGCACCCCCGAAGGGCCGTGCGCCTCGGCCCGCCCGGCGCCCAGGCGGTACGCCTCTTCCAGCGTCCCAAGAATCCGCCCGAGGGCCTCTTCCGTCGCCGGAAAACGCCCGAGCACGAGCGGCAACGGATCGAGCTTCGCCGGCCACTTGTCGGACGCCGCGATCCGCACCACCTCACCGGTTTCGCCGGGAGCCACCGCATCGAGCCGCCGCTGGAACCCCTGGCGCACCAGCTCCTGCAGAGCGGCATCCGCCTGCTTCTTCGGCCGAGCCACCCGGGCGACGAGAAGAAACGGAGCGCCGATCACCCCCGTCACCAAATCCTCCGCGGCCTCCTCCGGAGTGAAGCTCTTCGCCGCCCCATGCCCATTCGGACAGGTGACCTCTCCCAGATGGGTGAACAGCAGCCGCAGAACGTCATGCACTTCGGTCAGCGTCGCCACCGTCGAACGAGCGTTCTTGACCGCGTTCTTCGCCTCCAAAGCCACGGCGGGCAGGATGTTCCGCACGTCATCGACCGGAGGACGTTCCATCTGATCCAAAAACTGCCGCGCATACGTGGACATCGACTCCACGAACCGCCGCTGCCCCTCCGCATAGACCGTGTCGAACGCGAGAGAAGACTTCCCCGCCCCCGAAGGTCCCGTCACCACCGTCACGGCGCCATGCGGCACCCGGCAGCTGACCCCCTTCAGGTTATGCGTCCACGCGTTCTCGACCTCGATCGAAATCGGGCGGCTCGCCCGCTCCAAGGGGGCTGTGGCTTTCGACGGCTTCGGCATCTGACTTTTTTGGATCTCCCTGCGGCACAAAAGGCCGCGGAGGGAGAACAGGAAATGGTCGCGGATGCTTCCCGGGGGGATCTCTTACCGCCCGCGAACTGTTCGGCGGACCCCTGGGGGACTTACACCTGAATCAGGCCGTGCTCCTTGGCCCGTTCGGTGGAGGCCGCGACAAGGGCTCGAAAGGCAGCAGGCCGAAAGAGCGTTCCGCCGTACTCCTTACCCAGCTGACGGGCATACTTGCGGAAAATCCGAGCCTCTTCCTTCAGAGCCTTGGGAGATGGCCCTGGTCCGGTCTGAAAGACATCGGCAAGACAGTCGACAAGCCCATCGACGCGACCGTGATAGAGGAGAGGATCGCGGCCCTTGTAATCGCTCAAGGTTCGATCGAGCCGATACCGAATCGTGTCGAGAACCAGAACCTCGTGTGGTACACCCGCGAGGCCGAAGCTGCAAGCCAACCCCAGCTCGAACGGCATGTTGTAGCGCGCGGTTCGCCCCGCCCGGCTCAGATCGTGAATCGAAATCGCGCACGACCGGAGGAGTTGGTAGATCCTTTCGAGCCGCCCCTGGCCGCGTTCACGAACTTCCAGGACACAATGGGGCTGCTGGCCGAGGGAAACGAGGGTACTGATGAGCGTCGCGAAGAATGGTTCGTACGACGAGTCGTAGGGAACGTTCAAGAAGACCGACTTGGGGTCTGCCTCGAACATTCAGGACTACTTGCTGGAGCGACCGGGCTTCTTTTTTGCGGCAGGCTCAGAGGATACTTCTTCTACCGCCTTCGGAGCCAACAAGCCCATGCGGAGAAGCACCTTCTTGGCAATCCTCGCCTCAGAGGGCCTGACTCCGACCGAGCGCGTGATCTCGCTGGCCGTGGCTTTGGTCAAGCGGATCTTGCCGGTCCGCAGAGGGTATACACGATCTTCGCTTTGCGCTGCTGTGGAAGTCGGCTTGGACATGACCCTATTTTACTCCAGTTCTCGCATCCGGTGAGAGGGCCAAAGCCGGCGAATCAATCCGGAGTTATCCTCAGCAGTGTGAAAACCACGACCTCTATCCCTGACCCGGTATTCGAGGAGGCGGAACGTCTGGTGACGGAGTTCAAAACTTTGCGTAGCCAACACTATAGCCGGGCGCTGCAAGAGTTCGTCGCCCGCTGCATCGTATTGCCGAAGCCGAGCTGTTAATGCGTAGTGCTCTCGCGATCGACGAGAAGGGATTTGGGCCGGATCACCCGAGTGTTTCAATTCAGCTCAACAACCTGGCGCGGTGCCTCAGCACGGGTGCGCAGGCCCCCACCACCGCTGGGCCGACTCCGAGCACCGGTGGGCCGGGTCACAGCACCGGTGAGCGGAGCCCCGCGACCGCTTTGCAGTGTCCGAGCACCGGTGCACCGAGCCCGACAACCGGTGATCCGCTTCTCGGCACCTGTCGTCAGGTCCTGAGCACCGGTGCTGAGGAGCCGCGAACTGGTGCTCGGGGCCCGCGCACCGGTGCCGGGGAGCTGCGCAGTGGTGCTGGGAACCTGCGAACTGGTGCTCGGA
>DATMZU010000173.1:0-2214 GCA_035607435.1 Thermoanaerobaculia bacterium
GGGGGGACCCGGGAGAGCGCAGGCGCGGTTCAGGATGAATCCGCCCTGGGCGTCGACCTTCGCCTTCACCTTGGCCGTGAAAGTGACCGACCCGCCGGCCCCCGGGGCCAGATTGCCGAGCGCGAGCGTGCAGTCCGAGCCGGCCTGATCGTCCGGCGTGCAGCTCCAGCCGGGCGTCGACAGCGCCCTCGCCGCCCAAGAACGTCGAGTAGACCAGGGTCGTGGCGAGCGGGTTGAGCTTCGAAACGAACGCATCGTAAAGGAAGCTGTCGCAATCGATGCCCGCGGGAGTCGGCTGAACCGAGCCTCCGGTCGTCGGGAAATCGGACGAGCAGGTGCCGCCCGCGATCAGCAGGTTCCCCGATCCGTCGAGGGCGATCTGGTAGGCCTGATCGTCGGCGGCGCCTCCGAGATAGGTCGAATAGGCGATCGCGCCGCCGGTCGCGTCGATCTTGGTCACGAAAGCGTCCGCGTCCCCGCCGGCGTTGCTCGGCTGCACGGAGCCGCCGGACACGCCGGGAAAATCGGTCGAGCTGGTCGAACCGGTGACGTAGGCGTTGCCGGAGCCGTCGATCGCGATGCCGTTGCCGAAATCGGCGCCTGTGCCGCCCAGATAGGTCGAGTAGCCGAAGGCCGAGCCGGTCGGGCTCAGTTTCGCCACCCAGGCGTCCCGTCCACCGGCGTTGGCGCTCTGGATCGAGCTGCCGGTCACGCCGGGGAAGTCGGATGAGAAGGTGTAGCCGGTGAGGTAGGCGTTGCCCGAGGCGTCCACCGCGATCCCCTCGATCTCGTCGACGTCGCTGCCGCCCAGGTACGTGGAGTAGAGGAGCGTGGTTCCGCTCGGATCGACCTTGGCCACGAAGCCGTCGAAGGAGCCGGCGTTGGCCGACTGGACGCCGCCGGGGAGGATGGTGCCGATGAAATCGGTCGAAGCGGTGCTGCCGGCGACGTAGATGTTGCCGTCTGCGTCGACGCCGATCGCGTGGCCGATGTCCTGACCGCTGCCGTTCAACGGAGTCTGGTGGTTGGTGAACATCGGATCGATCACCAGCGGCAGATCGTGGTCGTAGGCACCGAGCGAAAAGCCGACCTCGGTCGCCCCGGCCTCGCGGGCGACCAGGCGGTACTCGCAATCGATCGTTCGCCGGTCTCCGCCCACCGTCTGGAACGCGACCGGGCGATTCGCCGTCAGTCCGCCGCCGGGCGTGCGCAAGATCAGCTCCCCGGTGCTTGCGATCTCGGCGGAGGTCGCGCCCTCGTAGATCATGCGGATCCGCTCGGGTCGGGCACCGGCCGCCAGGAAATAGGACTGCTCGACCCGGCGGTCGTTGCCGGAGAACATCAGGTCGGTGCCCGGATAGACCTCCCTGTAGCGCACGCCGGCGAAACTCGGCACGCCCGCGTGCCAGGCGAGCGGATCCTTCCCCCGGAAATAGTTGATCCGGGTGGGCAGCGGGTCGATCCCGGCGAGCATTGGATGCGCGTCCGCCCCGGCGAGGCGGACGCGCACGGTTTCGACCGCCGAGGTCCCGCCCTGGAGGGTGAAGATCGCCCCCTCGGCATCCAGGAACAACCGATACCCCTCGCCGCGGGCAAAGTAGCGCACGCCCGGCGCCTTCACCTGGCCGACGTTCTCCTCGAAGCGGAGCGGCAGCTTCGCCAAGATCTCCGAAAGCGTCGCCTGCGCAGCGCCCGACGTTGCCGGTTCGATGATCGTCGCTCCCGACGGCGCGGCTAGCCATCCGGCCACGGACAACATTCCTGACAGTCCGATCAAAATTCCACGTCTCCTCATGATGTCTCCTCGGCTCCTCTCATCGCGGATTCCATAGGCGCCCTCGCGGCGGCCTTTGAAGGCCGGCATGCGACTCGAAGCGCCAGCGGAGAACGACAAAGGCCGGTGCGCCTCGCGACGAACCGGCCTTTTCCTTGGTTAGGGCTCTTCAACTCCTACCCGCTCAATCCACCTCGAAGCCGATCAGCGTCACCGGGGTGGTCGACGAGGAGTTGCTGTTGTTGGCCATGTTCGGGTCGGCCTCGCCGGCGGCGACCGAGGCGGTGTTCGACACCGACCCGCCGACCGTCTTCATCACCACCAGGTTGATCGTGGCGCTGCCGCCGTTGGGCAGGTTGCCGAGGGGGCAGGTGACGGTCGGCGTCCCCGAGCAGCTGCCCTGGCTCGGCGTGGCCGAGAGCAGGGTCACTCCGGCCGGC
>DATMZU010000182.1:0-3026 GCA_035607435.1 Thermoanaerobaculia bacterium
CCGCCTACCCCTCAGGCACTACCGATCCCGTGGTGAACACCGTGACGTTCGGCGTCAACGTCGCCATCGCCGACGACACCGAAAGCGACTCACCCATGCCTTTCTCATTCGCCACAAGCCCATACATCTATCCGGATGCCACGGAAAAGGCCAGTACGACTTTTTCCACCGTCAACAATTCCTATACCGTGCCCAATCCGACCTCGCCAATCTTGCCGACCGTGACGATATTTTCGACGCCGCCGTCGCAGTCGTCGCTGCCTTTGGGGTTCCTGTTGACCTTTACGGTGACGATTCCCCAATCAGGGGGCACTCCCTTCCGCACCTTCGTCCAAGACCCCGAAATGGTCGTGGAACCGGGCTGATGGCGCCCCAAGTCCGCCTCACGGACCGGACGAGGCGGGGGCCAGCCGGACCAGCAGCCTGTGATAGCGCACGTCGGCGCGCAGCGCGAGGAGCTCCGGGTCTCCTTGCACTTCGGAGAGAGGAAAGCCGTTGCGCAACGTTTTTTCGAGTGCCGCGAGCGCGATCTCGCGGTGGCCGCAGACCTCGTCGGCGACGACGAGCCGGAATCGGGCGGCGGCGTCTTTTTGCGCCAGCCGCTCGATTTCACCACCCACCGCGAGGGCCGCGGCACAGTCGCCGCGTTTGGCCAGATAGAGGGCCCGGCGGCTCAGAAGCGTGGCATCCCCGGGTGTGGCGCGCAGCCTGATTTCCAGCAGTTGGAGAGCCCGCGAATAGGCCTCGCGGGCTCGGGCTCCGCCCTCGGGGAGAAAGCGGCAGGCGTCCCCGAGATTGGCCCAAAGAAGATAGTTATTCGCCCCGCCGGCCAGCTCCAGCGCCCGCTCGAAGGTCTGGGCCGCTTGCGGATAGAGCCCCTGGGCGAATTGAAGGGTCCCCAGGTTCGAGTACAGCGACGGCTCGGGATGAATCGCGAGCGCTTTCTGAAACTGGGCGGCGGCCTCGGCCAGGTTGCCTTGGGCGTAATAGGCAGACCCCAAATTGCGGTATCCCACATACCCGTCGGGGGCCAGGCGAATGCCGTTTTGGAAAGCCTCGATCGCCTGGGCGAGCCGGCCGGAACGCAGAGAGAGGGTCCCCAGCGCGTCGTAGAACTCGCGGTCCGGGCGAAGGCCGATGGCCCGCCGATAGGCCGCTTCCGCCGGATCGAGTTGGGTTCGGGCTTCGTGCACCCTTCCGAGGGCGAACTGAGCGTCGGCGTTTCCCGGTTCGAGCTGGATCGCCTTTTCGATCTCTTGGCGCGCCTCGTCCAGACGCCCGAGAGAGGCGTAGACCAGGCCCAGGCTCACCCGGGCCGCTGCGAGATAGCCGTCGAGCCTTACCGCCCGTTCGGCCAGCGGCAGGGCTTGGTCCATCCACATCGGGTCCCGGCTCGCATAAAGGAATTTGTAGTGACAGGCGCGCGCCAGGCCGGCGTTCGCCGCCGCGTGATCGGGAGATTTGCTGAGGATCTGCCGGAAGTCCGCAATCGCCGCATCGAGATTGCCCGGCTTGTCGTAGCGATGAAGCTCGGCGAGGCCGCGCTCGTACAGCTCATAGGTGCTTGCGGTTCGGTGAGGAACGCCAAGGCGTCCGCTCCCCCAAGCGAGAGCAAGTGCCACGAGGAGCAGCCCGGCGGCGAGGAAGCCTGAAGTTCGGAAGAAGGTCCGGCGGCCGCGTTTCGGTTCGGTGGCTTGGGCCGCCGTCACCTCCGCGGGCTGCGGCGGGCCATCGAAAAGCGTGGTCCCCTCCGCGGCCGTCCCCGAGGCCCCTGCGGCGCGATCGGCGGACACCATGCCGGAAGACGAGCGTAGCGCCAGCAGCCCGGCTACCTCTTCGAGGCGGGCCGCCACCTCGCCGGCATTCTTGGGGCGGGCGTTGGGCTCCTTTTCGAGCAGCCGCTCGACCAGCAGGGAGAGTTCGACGGGAATCTCGGAACGCAGCTGCCGCGCCGGCAGCGGACGGAAGCTGCACACGCGGGCGAGAGTGGCGGTCGGGGAATCGGCGCGAAACGGCGCCTCGCCGGAGAGCATCTCGTAGAGCAGCGCGCCGAGCGAAAAGAGGTCCGAGCGGGAATCGAGCGGCAACCCCATCGCCTGTTCGGGCGACATGGCGTAGAGCGTGCCCACCACCAACCCCGGTTGCGAGAGCGTCGTGTCCGACCCCAACCCCGGCCCGGTCGTTAGAGGAGAAATCGACCGCGCGATGCCGAAGTCGAGCACTTTGGCGTGACCCGCCGCGGTGATCATCACGTTGCCGGCTTTCAAATCGCGATGCAGGATGCCCTGGGCATGGGCGGCGGCGAGCCCTCCGGCGATCTCGGCGCCCCAGCGCACGGCTTTGTGTACGGCGAGCGGACCCTCGAACAGAAGCTGGCGTAGCGTCTTGCCCTCCACCAGCTCCATGACGATCCAGTCGCCTTCCGGCGATTCCACCAGATCGTAGATCTGGACCACCGCGGGATGGGTGAGCCGCGCGCCGGCCTCCGCCTCGCGGCGAAAGCGTTCGCGCGCGCCGGGTTGGTCCAGGACCTGCGGCAGAACGTGTTTGACCGCCACCGGCCGCTTCAGCCGGCCGTCCCAAGCGCGCCAGACCTCCCCCATGCCGCCGGCCGCGATCCGCTCGACGAGCCGGTAGGGGCCCAACGCTTCGGACGGCGTCCACTCCCGGCTCATGAAGGCTTCGCGCCGGCCTCGCCGAAGGTCGGCAGGCCGACCTGTTTCATCCGGCGCCGAATGCCGGACTCCGACACCTTGAGAAAGGCCGCCATCTCGGACAACCTTCCGCCGCAGCGCTCCCCCGCTTCCAGGATTTCGTCGCGGGAGAGGTCGATCGCCTTGCGGGCGCTTGGGAAAGCGTCGAGCAGGAAATAGAGCGACGGCCGCGAGATGCCGAGATGCTGGGCCGTGGCGCGCGGTTTCCAACGGTTGGCGGCGAGCGCCGCGAGAAGCTCCTCTTCCGAAACGTCCTGGGGGCTGCGGAAGGCCGGCCGCGGGACCGGGGTCGTGGCGCCGGACGCGGCCGGC
>DATMZU010000253.1:0-2766 GCA_035607435.1 Thermoanaerobaculia bacterium
ACATACCTTTACTCGGGCCGTAGCGCCCACAGCTCCGGACCATGCACGGAGTCGTTCCAGGGGAAGAAGAATCGGTCGCCGACGGCGAGCGCGTGGATTGAAGAGATACTCATCGGCCCCGGAAGCTCAATCCGCCGCGTCCCCGCGGGCGTGCCGTCGCTCTCGTAAACCCCATTGAAGGCGGTTATCGCCAGCCGGTCGCCGAAAACGGCGAGAGCGGCCACCTGAATCGAATCGCCCTCGGCGTCGATCGCCTGCAGGGTTCCCGCGGCGGTGCCGTCGGTCGTCCAGAGAAAGCCACTGGTGTCGGAAAACCAGAGGCGACCGGCGAAGGCGACCGGCGACAGGTTGCGCGAAGGCTCCACCGAACCGACCACGTGGGTATTGCCAGCGGTGCCGTCGCTCATCCACAAGGCGGCGCCGAGCGAGGTCGAGGGGCCGAAGACGAGCAACCGCGCTCCGAGCGGAAAGAGCGACCAGGTGCCAAAGCTCGTGCTGGAGAGATCGAGGGGGCCGACAGGCGCCGTGCCCGCCGCCGAGAGATCGGTCCGCCAGAGCGTCGCCACGACGTCTCCCGGGTTGGCCGCGACGAACCAAGATCGTCCGCCGAGCTTCGCGATAGGGCTTTTCGCCAAGGCCAGCGGAGCCTTGAGGAACGGATAGATCTCGTCGAGCGGGCGGGTGCCGCCCACAGTGCCGTCCGAAATCCACAGTTCCTCCCCGCCCAGCGGAGTGATAACGGGCGCGACCACGAGGTCGCCCAAGGCGAGGAGAGCGGGGACGCCGATTCCGGGCCGGAACGGAGCGGAGGGCACGAGGTCGGTCAGGCGGAGAGTCCCCGCGGGCGTACCGTCGGTCGCCCATAGCTCCCTGCCGTGAGCGGAGTCCTGCGCCACGAAGAACATCTTGCCACCCGCGCCGACATGCTGGCCGTCGGCGCTCGCTCCGGCGGGAAGTAGAAGCTCGGTCCCAGCCGACGTGCCGTCGCTCCCGAAAAGCTCGAACGGTTCGAAGTCAAGCCGGTTGACGAAGAGCACCAGCCTCCCACCGGCCTCGCCCGTGAAGAAGTCGGAAATTCGGTTGGACGCCGGACCCGGCTCGAAATCGTAGATCAGTCGGGTCCCTTCTGAGGTGCCGTCGGACGACCAGAGCTCGCGCCCGTGAGAGCCGTCGTCGGCGAAGAAGAAGGCACGCGTCCCCACTACGGAAATCAAATTCGGGTCCGAACCGATCAGGTTGTCGGAGTCGAGGTCGGCCAGCAGGCGGGTGCCGGCGACCGTGGCGTTCGAAACCCAGGGCTCTACGCCGTGCGCGCGATCGCCGGCAGCAAAGACGATCGAGTCTCCGGAAAGCGTCGCCGCGCTCAAGCGCTCCAAGAAACCGGGATAGGAGGCGATCGCCCGCGTCCCCGCCCCGGTGCCGTCGCTCGCGTAGATCAGGCTCGCCCCACCCGGAACGTCGGTCACGAAGTAGACCCGGTTGGCCGAAGAGAACCACCCGCGTGGATCGCTGGAGCAGCTCCCAGGGCAGAGGTCGCGGAGCGGGCGGGTCCCGGCGGCGGAGAGGTCGCTCGTCCAGAGCTCTAGCCCTCGGCCGTTCGCCACGCCGGAGAACCAGACGCGGCCGAGCGCCGAGACCCCGAGCCGCCCGGCTCCGGAGCAGGCGCCAACGCAGATGTCTTTTACCCTCCGCGTCCCGGCGGGCGTGCCGTCGCTCGACCAGAGCTCCATCCCGGCGGCGTCGGTCGCGAAGAAAGCAACCTTGCCGCCGAGCACCGCGAGGTCGGCCCCGCCTTTCGTCGAGATCAGCCGGCGCGTCCCTGGGGCGGTGCCGTCGGTGGTCCACAGTTCGCTTTGGTCGCCGTTGAAGCGGAAGAAGAACGCCCGGCCGCCGGCGACGACCATCTCCTGGGGAAAATCGTTGCCCGCCCCGGGAAACACCGCGAGGCGCGCCGTCCCCGGGGCGGTGCCGTCAGTCGCCCACAGCTCCTGGCCGGAAAAGAAGAGGAGCCGCGCGCCTAACGGCGTGAGCCGCGAAACGAGGGTGGGGGTGCCGATCCGCCGGGTGCCGCCCGGCCGGCCGTCAGTCGAAAAAAGCGCGCCGACCGCGCTCGGCACGTCGCCGACGAACCACCCCTTGCCGCCGAAGCCGACGAGACCACGCGGCTGGCTTGCCGCCGTGCCGACCTTCTTGGTGCCGGCCGGCGTACCCTCGGTCGCCCAGAGCGCTGGGCCGCTGCCGGCGTCGGCGATCAGGAGCGTCCGAGGAAGCCCCTCCGGCCTCGCCGCGAGGAGCGGCGAAAAGCTAGCAGAGTGGAACCGGACCAGTCGGCCCGTTCCACCCGGCGTGCCGTCGCTCGCCCAGAGCCCGCAGTCCTCTTGTCCCCCTGGCCCGCACGCGGTGAAGAAGGCGCGGCCCCCGGCGAGGGCGAGGCCGGAAAAAAGGCGGGGCGCCGTCGGCGCCAGCTCAACCGGATCGCCGGGCACTCCGGAGGTCGTCCAGAGCGAGCCCGACCCGGTCAAAAAGATCACCCGGCCGCCGATCGAGACGAAGCCGCGTGGCGCCGAGCCGCCGCTCTCGAACCTGGGATTGATGTCCTCGACCAGGTAGGGCACCGAGGCGAAGACCGGGGCGCCTGAAAGCACAAAGGAGAGCAGCAGGATGGCGAAGCGAATCGTTCTCATCTCTACAGACACCTTTCTCGGCCCAAGAGTCCCCCCCCGACCCCCCTCGCTCCCCTGGGGAACAGTCGCGATAGGCCGACGG